>DAOSXZ010000025.1:0-16076 GCA_035380845.1 Bacteroidales bacterium
GCTTGCCAATATGGGCGAACGCTTTGGCTTTTACACAATGATGGCTATCCTGTCGTTGTTTTTATCGGCCAAATTCGGCCTCAATGAAACAACTACCGGAGTTATATATGCCATTTTTTATGCCCTTATTTACGTTTTAGCCCTGGTCGGGGGTATTATTGCCGATAAAACAAAGAATTATAAGGGAACCATTTTGACGGGGATCGTAATGATGACCGCCGGATACATTATCATTGGATTTCCAACCCAAACACCGGTTCCCAACCTGGGTCTTTATCTTGCACTCACCTGTGTGGGGCTGTTTGTCATTGCTTTCGGGAACGGCTTGTTCAAAGGAAACCTGCAGGCTGTAGTAGGACAGATGTATGACAATTCAAAATTCTCCTCTAAAAGGGACACCGGATTTCAGATCTTCTACATGTTCATCAATATAGGTGCCATCTTCGCTCCTTTCTTTGCAATAGCTGTCAGAAACTGGTGGCTGCAATCACACGGCCTGATTTACAACTCTGAATTACCGGCTTTGTGTCATCAATTCCGCGCCAATGAACTTACCGGTGAAGCTATGGAAAAATTTGCCATGGCCGCTTCTGAAGCCAACCAGGCTCCCGTGTCAGATCTGGCCGCTTTTGCAGATCGGTATCTGGACGTATTCAACACCGGTTTCCATTACGCATTTTTTGTAGCCGTCGGAGCCATGATCATATCACTGGTGATCTTTTTGTTGACCAAAAACAGATTGCCGGACGTCAAAAAAGACGGTATTGCCACTGAAGAAAATCCGGAAGCCAAAGTAACCAAAATGGATGTTGCCGAAGTAAAACGTCGTTTACTGGCATTGTTTGCCGTATTCGGGATCGTTATCTTTTTCTGGTTTTCATTCCATCAGAACGGCCTCTCGCTGACTTTCTTTGCGCGCGATTACACAGACCTGAGCATGATTGACATCAACCTGGGATTTACCCGTATAGTAGGGGCAGAAATGTTCCAATCCGTAAATCCTTTGTTTGTGGTATTGCTGACCCTGTTGATAGTACCGTTCTTCTCCTGGCTGAACAAAAAAGGGATGGAACCCTCCACCCCCAAAAAGATCGCCATCGGTATGGGAATTGCCGCTGCCGCTTACCTGATCATGACTTTTGCATCCATCGATCTTCCTCTTTTCAGCGACGTCAAGGCAGCCGGAGGGCTGGCACAATCTGCCAAAGTAGGACCTTTTATCTTAATATCAACGTATTTTGTTTTGACCGTTGCCGAGTTGTTTATCAGCCCGCTCGGATTGTCATTCGTGTCCAAGGTTGCCCCGCCTCACATGCAGGGATTGATGCAGGGAGGATGGCTGGCCGCCACAGCTGCCGGTAACCAGTTGCTGTTCATTGGAGGCCTGATGTATTCACATATTCCCTTGTGGGCTACCTGGACAGTGTTTGTTGTAGTGTGTCTCATATCCATGATTACCATGCTGTCTATGGTTAAATGGCTGGAACGGGTAGCAAAATAGCAAATACACTGCGCAGATCGGCCGGCTTTTATGCCGCCATTGCCATAGTATGCTGGTCCACTGTGGCCACTGCATTTAAATGGGGGCTTGCCAGCCTGACACCTGCCGCATTGCTTTTTATTGCCACCACATCTGCTATCGCCACGTTGTTTTTGCTGCTACTGGCAGCCGGAAAACGTGGCGATCTTTTTTCCATCCGGCGAAAAGCTTTGGGAAGAGCGGCTTTGCTGGGATTGATCAATCCTTTTCTGTATTACCTGATTCTTTTTAAAGCTTACAGCATGTTGCCCGCCCAGGTGGCTCAGGCGCTCAATATGATTTGGCCCCTTGTTCTGGTGATATTGTCCATTCCTGTCCTTGGGCAGAAAATAGGATGGATGAGTATACTGGCAATGATAATAAGTTTTACAGGGGCATTGTTTATTGCACTGCAGGGAGATCCGCTAGCATTATTCCGGGAAGGGCTGCACATTAAAAATCCGTGGGGTGTCGTTTTGGCTATGGGCAGTGCCTTTTTATGGGCTATTTACTTTCTGCTCAATATGAAAAACAAACTGCCGGATGACATTTCCCTTTTCTTGAACTTTCTTTTTGCCTGGATATACCTGGCGTTGTTTTTACTTATAAAACACATAACAGGTCCAGAGAATCCGGAGTTCATCCTTTCCGGGATTTCCCTTCGCAGTGTATTATCAGGTGTATACATTGGGATTATTGAAATGGCCGTCCCTTTTATCATATGGCTTAAAGCCCTGAAATTGGCCAAAAACACCGCGGTAGTCAGTTCCCTGATTTATATATTCCCGTTTTTGTCGCTTATCCTGATCCATTACATATTGGGTGAACCTGTGTATCCGTCTACTGTAACGGGCCTGATCCTGATTGTGGGAGGCATACTGCTGTCCCGCTTCACGCCTGCCAAACAAACCGGAGAAAAAAAAGTATCTTTCTGACATGAAAAATCCGGCACGTCATGTAATTGTTCTTTTATGCCTGGTCCTGGCAATGATCTCCTCTGTGTCACTTAACGGCCAGACACCGCTGCGCTCCCTGGACGATCTGAACCGGAAGGATATCCGCATAGGTGTATTGATAGCTACTTGGCAGGAAAATTATGCCCGCGAAAATTTCCCCAAAGCCCGGGTCATTCCCCTAACCAATACAACAGACCTGATCTCTTTGCTAAGAAATCAAGATTGTGATGTGGTATTCCTGGCACGTCCCGTATGCATATATATTTTGAAAGAGTCCCCGGATCTGGGTTTTTTAAGTGAACAAACTGCTTCTACATCGGTATCTGTTGGATTTAGCCTGGAAGACACCGTGTTGCGTCCCCAATTCAATAGTTTTCTGAAAGAACTCATACAAAACGGGACCCATACACAAATGACAGACCGGTGGCTGAAAAGAACAGACGGAACCATGCCGGATTTCCCTGAAGCCGGCCAAGACAGTGAAGTCCTGAGAATTGGCACAACATGTATGGATGTACCCTTTACTTTTTACCAGGAAAACCAACCGGCCGGATTTGATGTTGAAATGGCCCGGCGTTTTGCCGCCAGGCTGGGTAAAAAAGCTGAATTTGTCATTTCCGATTTCAGCGGCATGCTGGCCGGTATGTCTGCCGGAAAAATTGACATGATGATCAATTACATCATGGTCACCGAAGAAAGAATTAAAAAATTCTCTTTTTCAGACACGTACCTGACCACCTGGTCATCTATGATCACCTTGCAAACCCGTATTCCAAACGCTGACAAAGCGGAAAAACCCCGGCAAAGCATCGGGCAGCGTTTTTACAACAACCTTATCCGGGATAAACGGTACCTGCTCTTGTGGAACGGCCTGTTGGTCACATTGCTGACTGCATTTCTTTCTGCCCTGGGCGGCACCCTGGCTGGTGCTCTCATCTGTTTTATGCGCATGAGTCGCAGAAAAACACTTTCTCTGTTAGCGCGTGCATACGTTTCCTTCTTCAGGGGTATTCCGCAGGTAGTCCTTCTGATGCTTATGTATTATGTGGTGTTTGCATCTACAGGTATGAACGGTGTGAGCGTATCCGTTATTACTTTTTCACTGATCTTTGGTGCCTATGTATCGGAAATGTTTCGCACTTCCATTCAATCCGTCCCACGGGGACAGTCAGAAGCAGGAATGGCCCTGGGATTCTCTCGTGTACGCACTTTTGTTTACATTGTCCTCCCTCAGGCAATACGCCATGTATATCCTGTTTTTAAAGGCGAACTCATTGCCCTTACAAAGCTTACTTCCATTGTGGGATATATTGCCGTACAGGACCTCACAAAAGCAAGCGATCTGATCCGCAGCCGTACATTTGATGCTTTTTTCCCCTTGATCGTGATCTCTGTAATTTATTTTTTCCTTGCCTGGGGACTTTCCCGTTTACTGGAAACTGCATTGCCCACGAACATCAAACACTCCTGACAATCAAAATAAACCGGGAATTTTTTCTTTCCCCTCACCAAATACAACGGTTCTGACCATTTTCCCGCCGCGGTACCGCGGTGCCGGGGACAGTGTCCCATGACTTGTTTCAGGCAATAACGGGAAGTCATCAGCGGTGTAGCTTCATCTAAAGGAGTGGCTGCCGTTATAAAATTTCTACCGGGGTAGGCTTTTTCCAGCAATTTCAGGGGATCTTCACCGGAAAATTTTTGTGTCGTGCTTATTCCGGCAGCCAAAAGATTCTGACGGGATTTTTCTTCCAAAAGGGCAAGGGCATTCCGTCTGGCCGCAGTTATGACGGATACCGGAATAAAAAATGAAAAATTTTCAGGTTCAAAACATAAATGGCGAATACGGTACGGCGTGTTTCCCATCCGGGACAATGTTTTTTGCAAATAATCCCTGTTTTGTACGGGATCTTCCGCCTCTTGCCTTGATGCCTCAACAGGAATGATTACCTTTAGCGGATCCTTTCCGGGAAGCGGCTCCCGTACCAGGGTCAGCTCAAACCCGTTACCTTTGGTATCTTCCTTAAGAAACCCATCCAGTTCTATTTTTCTTTCAGCCGTTCTTCCTCTGAGAATCTTATCAAACTGCCTGTCATAATTTCTGTAAATTTCAGTATCTGTAGTCAGTGAAAGACCTTGCTGATAGATTTTGTTCCCCTCCAACTTGTTCACGGCGAATCCGGTAAAAGTGCCGTCCGGAAGTGAATAGCAAAGACCGTCACCTGTGCTGATCCCGGCATTTATCTGAAACCCGTCCGGAAAAACACGTACGGGTTTTCCCAACCATTCTCCCGTTGATTTGGGCGTATTCCATTGATGGACATCTTCCGCAAAACGTCCGTTGACAGGAAGGTATTCCGTCCGGTCCCTGTGGAATGTTTTCCGGGGATCCGGCGTAAAGAAAAAAGTACACGAACCCAGGGATGTTTTTTGCCCGCCCAGATCATCCAGCAGACGACGGTAATACGCCGTGATGTTTTTGACGTAATCTACCCCTTTCAGCCTGCCTTCTATCTTTAATGAATTCATACCCATTTCCAACAATTGGGGCAAGACTTCGGAACGGTCCATATCCTTGAGAGAAAGCAGGTGTTTGTTCCGGACAAGCACGTTCCCCCGGGCATCTTCCAGATCATAAGACAAACGGCAATACTGCGCACAATCACCTCTGTTGGCACTTCTGCCGCAATCCACCTGGCTTATATAACATTTTCCACTGTAACTGACGCACAATGCCCCGTGAACAAAACATTCCAGCGGAACAGCCGTGTTCTTCCGTATATGGCTCATTTCATCCAAACCCAGCTCCCTGGCCAGAACCACCCTGTCAAAACCTTCTTTTTCAAGAAAAAGGACTTTTTCCAAAGTGGCATTGTTCATTTGTGTACTGGCATGTATGGGAACGGGAGGCAACACATGTTGCTGCCTGAGGTACAACAAACGGATATCCTGAATGATCAGGGCATCCACCCCTGATTGGTATAATTCATGTATCAGCTTTATTGCGTCTGCCAGCTCATGGTCATACAATAATGTATTCAGAGTCACATATACTGAAGCCCCGTAACGGTGTGCGTAATGAACCGCTTTTTCCACATCCTGCGTAGCATTCCCGGCCGCTGAACGGGCTCCAAAGCGAACGGCCCCCATATATACGGCATCTGCCCCGTGGTTTACGGCTTCCATGGCACATACCAGATCTTTGGCCGGGGCCAGCAATTCTACGCATCCCTTCATGCTGCAAATTTACTAAAAACACTTACATTTGTCTCATGAAGCCGAAAGTAGCCATAGTGATCCTGAACTGGAACGGCAAACACTTCCTGGAACAGTTCCTGCCCCTGTTAAGGGAACGTACTCCTGAACCCTGGTCCCGTATTTATGTGGCAGACAATGGGTCCACAGACGGTTCCGTTCAATGGCTTACCCAAAATTTTCCTGATATCGAGCGCATTGTCTTTCAAAGCAATCTGGGGTATACGGGAGGATATAACCAGGCCCTGAAACAGATTGATGCCACATATTACATACTCCTGAATTCAGATGTGGAAGTCACATCCGGCTGGCTGACTCCCCTTGCCAATTTGATGGATGACATGCCCGAATGCGGTGTGTGCATGCCAAAGATCATCTCCCGGGCACAACCCGACACTTTTGAATATGCAGGAGCCTGCGGCGGGTATATTGACCGGCTTGGATTCCCGTTTTGCCGGGGCCGGATCCTGACATACATAGAAAAAGATCACGGCCAATATGACCAGCCGGTGCCCGTATTCTGGGCCAGTGGAACCTGTATGGTTGTCCGCTCGGAACTTTTTCACCGGCTGGGGGGATTGGACAACCTTTTTTTCGCGCACATGGAAGAGATTGATTTTTGCTGGCGGGCACTATGGGCAGGTTATACAGTACGTGTTGTTCCCCGATCAAAGGTGTTGCATGTGGGAGGCGGAACGCTTCCCAATGACTCTCCGCACAAACTCTATCTGAATTACAGGAACAACCTGTTGATGATGTACAAAAACCTGGGAAAACCGGAAATAGTCCCCGTATTATTACTACGTATACTGGCAGATCATCTGTCGGCCGTTGCTTATTGTTTCCAGGGAAAATGGAATTTTGCCCTGTCCGTTTACAAAGCCCATTTGCATTTCTGGAAAATGCGACCTCTTACATCACGCTCGACGGGGAAAAAACCGGACCTGGGGTCAGTTCTGTACAAAGGAAGTATTGTATGGCGTTTCTTTGTATCCGGCAAGAAGCTTACTTTCCAAAAACTCCGGATGCAATAAGTTTTGTAAGACGGATCCCGTTAGATCCTTTGATCAGAATAACCAATCCATCGGGAGTGTCTTTTTCCAGGCAAGCAATCAACGCGTCCACATGGGGATAACACATACCTTCCGCCCCTCTTTCTTTTACCGCAGCTGAAAACAAAGGTCCCACCCAGTATACTTTTTCTACCTTCATTTTTGTCACCAGGTCTACGATCTTCAGATGTTCCATATGCGAGTCCGTTCCCAATTCCAGCATATCACCCAGGATAAGACATTTACGTGCCCCTTCGGCTGCATAGAAACTTTCCAGTGACAAAACCATACTCACCGGGTTTGCATTATAAGCATCTGCAAGAATCCTGTTCCGGGATGTCTGTACCCATTGAGAGCGATAATTTGAAGGTTTATAAGAAGTTACGGCTTGTGCGCTTTCCAGGGGACAGGTTCCGTAATATTTCCCCACGGCTAAAGCCGCCAGTACATTGGGCATATTGTACATGCCTGCCAAATTTGTAGTTATCAAGGGGTAGCCGTCCAACTGCAATTGTAATACACCTTCCCTGATTGCCGCTTTTACTTTTTGTACTCCCGCACCGTAAGCTATTGCTTCTTCTTTAATATTCCTTTCTTCCATCATACGGCATAATACGGGATCATCTGCATTATAAAACACCACTCCCCCGGAAGAAGCCAGGTAATCGTATAAAGCCCCTTTGCATTTTTTAACTCCTTCTATGGTCCCAAAACCCTCCATGTGCGCTCCTGAAATATTGGTTATCAGTCCGGCATCAGGTTTGACCATCTCTGTAAGAAAAGCTATTTCTCCGGGATTGCTGGCCCCCATTTCAAACAACCCGGCTTGTGTTTTGTTGTTCATTTTCAGAATGCTCAACGGCACCCCGATGTGATTGTTAAGATTGCCTTGTGTAGCCGTTACGCAGTACCGGGTGGCCAGTACGGCATGGATCAATTCCCTGGTGGTGGTTTTCCCGTTGGATCCGGTAAGAGCTATCACGGGGATGTTGAACGTTTTCCTGTGGGTAACAGAGAGATGCTGCAAAGCCTCCAGGACGTCCGGAACCCTGATCAAGCGGGGATCTTCGCCTGAACAGTTGTCTACAACTGCAAAAGCAGCCCCTTTGCCGAGTGCTTCGCGGGCAAAAAGATTCCCGTCAAAACGCTCGCCCCGGAGGGCAAAAAAAATACAACCCGGCCGGATCTGCCGGGTATCGGTGCAAATATCGGGGTGTTTTAAAAACAACGAATAAAGCTTTTCTTTCATGCCTGCATTATTGTCTTCCGGTAGAACCGAATCCGCCTTCTCCGCGTTTGGTTTGTTCCAATTCATTGACAAGTTCCCATGCAACCCTCTGGTGAGAAGCCACTATCATTTGTGCCACTCTTTCACCGGGCTCAATTTCCACCGGAACATTGGAAAGGTTTACCAGGATGATCCTGATCTCTCCCCTATAATCGGCATCTACTGTTCCCGGACTGTTCAATATGCCGAGTCCTTTCTTTACGGCCATTCCGCTGCGGGGTCTAATCTGAGCCTCATAGCCCGGAGGCAGTGCAATATAAAGACCTGTAGGAACCAGTATGCGTTCCAGGGGTTTTAACACAATGGATTCGGGCAGATCTGCACGTAAGTCCATTCCGGCAGATAAAGGGGTTGCGTATTCCGGCAAGGGATACCGGGAACGGTTGATTATCCTGACTTTCATAATGTACAAATGTAAAAAAAAAACACTACCTTAGTCTTATGAAACAAATCACATTTATTTTACTGATCTCTATGAGTGCATTAGTTATGGGATCCTGCAACAACGCGGGTAAAAAGGCAAAAGACCAGGCCGCCGTTACAAATGAAGAACCTGCTGAAACCGTTAAAGCCCCGGCTTTTGATCCCGCCGGTCTTCCCCCTGATCCCGTTTTTGAATTAAAAACCACCCAGGGAACCATGACCATTCGTCTATACAGCGACACCCCGCTTCACAGGGACAATTTTGTAAAACTTGCCTCCGAAAGATATTACGACAATATATTATTTCACAGGGTTATTGAAGGCTTCATGATCCAGTGCGGAGACCCGGACTCACGTAATGCCGGGCCCGGACAACGTCTTGGCTCGGGCGGTCCCGGCTACACTGTACCGGCTGAATTCGTACCCGAACTGGTACATAAAAAAGGAGCTATTGCTGCTGCCAGAACCGGCGATTCGGTAAATCCCGAGAAAGCATCTTCCGGTTCTCAGTTCTATATCGTTCACAACGAAACCACATGCCGTCAACTGGATGGCAATTACACAGTTTTTGGTGAAGTCATAGAAGGCCTGGATATCATAGATAAGATAGCTGCCGCTGAAACCGGTCCCGCCGACCGTCCCGTTAAAGACATTCGGATAATCAGTGTGTTGCCTGTTCTTTAGTACGTGTCGTTTTTACCGTTGCAAGCAAAGGTGAAGGATTCCGATACAGCCAGAGGCACCTCATAAACGGCAGTTACAGAATTCTCTGCTGTTAAATATAAGCGGACTGTGAAATTTACAGATCCCGTTTCCTGGGAAAGAAGCCCGGATAACTCCTGTTTTTTGGTGTCAAACTCTGTGCGGAAAGCATTCATTTCCGACGTAAACGAATTAACAACACTGGCAGTAAATCCCGCCATGGCTTCAGATACGGCATTGTCTAACGCTTCTTCCTGTGTACTTCCTGCCCCGGTTACCATCCAGTCAAATTGAAAATCTTTCTGTATATCGTTGCGCTTTTCGGAAAGCATGGTGGCCAGTTCACGTAATCCCGGAGTAGTGGATGCTGTTACTTCACTAAAAGTAATCTCGGAACGGGATCCGAAATAATACGTATACGTATGACCCAAATCCTGGCATGAAGCAGTCATTAACCCGGCTGCCAAAACCAGAAGCAATATTCTGATATTCTTTTTCATAATTCCAAAGTTACGGAAATTTGCGGACTATTTCCTTTCCATTCGGGTAAAGTGCGTAATAAAACAAATGCCGTTCCTGCACGCAGCGGAGCACTTATACGAAGGGACTCCGTCGGGATTCCTCCCGGGCCTTCCCCTATTAATTGCATGCCTTGTCCTTCCAAGGTAAACAACACATTTCCGGTAGCCGAAGGCACATAATTGCCGCTGCTATCAACAGCACGTGCATACAAAAACAGCAAATCATCGGGAGCCGGAGCCACTGTCCCTGTGTCCATCCACCACTCAACATTTACGGGTTCACCGGGTGTATGAACACTGTCAACGGCACACAAACGTTCTCCGCAATAGGCGAAGGCTTTAAGCCATCCTTCCCGGTAGCGCGGAATTTTAAACGTAAACGGCGGGTGAGGCAGGTTTAGGGACAAGGCGTCTTCATCGGGGGTTCTTCGTTCCAATAGACTCCCGTTCAACCACAATTCTACCTGGTCCGCATTGCTGAAGACACGTACTTCCCTGTCGGCAACATCTTGTCCTTCCCAATAATCGGCAATATATACCATGGGATTTTGTACAGGTGAACGTTGTGAGCGGAAGAAATAATACGAAAACTTGGGCAGCCTTTCCAAAGACATGATTCCGGAAGATTCCAGGTCGTCTGCATAGCCCCTGTTGTAATCAAACATCACCCAGTAATTATCTGCGCAGGCTTGAACCCCGTAATTGCTATTGTGTGCTTCCTGAATATTGGTGGCTTGTTGAAGCAGCCGTTTGTGACCGTATTCCCTCAACTGGCGGCTGGATCGTTCCTGCGGCATCAGGTTATCCCAATTTTCCTGCGAAAAACCGGCATTCATTGCGTAATATTCCCAATCTCCGTATTCAGAAACAATATAAGGCTTAGGTGTATGGGCAAGTGAGTGACTTAAACGGTGCTGCCTGGCCTGTAGAAGTATGTCGTAACCGTATTCCTGCCAGCCTGCGGTATGGATGGGAACGGGCATTTCGTTGCGGGAGGCCTGAATGATCCTGTCAATAAAAGCTTCACTCATCCAGGATTCATTCAGGGAGACTTCCCATGCCAGCACACAGGGATGATTGCGGTCCCGGCGTATCATGTCCCGGGCAGTCTGTATCACTTGTTCCTGGAAAAGCGAATCTTCCGAAAAATACTGCCAGCCGGGAATTGCGTCAATCACAAACAATCCCAGACGGTTACAGGCTTCCATAAATTCCGGCGAATGGGGATAGTGAGACAAACGTACCAGATCAAAGCCGGCTTCTTTTATCTTAACCGCATCCCGCCATTGTGCGTTTCCCGGAACCGCATACCCCACGTAAGGGTATTCCTGATGGCGGTTCACCCCTCTCAAAAATACTTTTTCTCCGTTAACATATAGTTCTTTACCCTCAAATACAACATGGCGTAAACCCACTGTAGTTTTACGGCTGTCTACCACTGCCTGTTTTCCTTTCTTGTCCGTTATCAGGATTTCTGTTACCAGGTCATAACAAAAAGGCTGGTCCGGACTCCATAGTGCCGGCCGTTTAATAACAAGTGAATCTGCCACCGTAAAGGATATGTTTTTATCCAGTTCATAGTTTTTACGGGATACCACACAAACACTGTCTGCGTCCAACAGGGTCTGTTGCACCGTAAAAACCTGCCGCTCCGGTTCCTTTTCATTGAAAGGGGCATAACGGATCTGCGTTTGCACATTTAAACATGCTTCATCCGTAGAAATAGAGGGATACGTTACCAGAACACCTCCGCCGGCAGGCCTGTTTTCCAGAATGGCATCGGTAATGTGCAAGGAAGATTTGACGGCCATACCGGCTTCCCTGTAGAGTCCTCCGTACAGGTTGAAATCCAGCAATTCCAATGGTTTGGGCCCCGTTACCGGATTGTCATGGTTGTCCAGCCGTATTTTCAATTCGGCGCGGGATGAACGGTCTCCGTTTGCTTTTAGGACAGCTGTCACATCAATGACAAAAGGAAGAAAGCCGCCCATATGTTTGCCCGCATAATGTCCGTTGACCCAAGCTTCGGCAACGTTCATAGCTCCTTCAAAACGAACCAGAACGTGTTTCCCTTCAGGGATCCTTATGGTTTTCCTGTACCAGCATATCCCTTGCCACTGGTCATTTACCAGGTAGGGTTCCAACCGGGGGGTATGTGGTAAAAAAACTTCCTGAACCTCCCCGGGAGTTTGTTCCATCCAAAACTCCCATCCGGAATTGATGTCCTTGTAGTCATAATACATGGGATCACTGCATGCAACAATCCCCAAAAAAAGCAGCCAGGCAATTTTTTTCATACAACAAAGATAACGCTATATTTCATATCTTTGGATTCATGAAAACTGTACCTCTGAAGGGTTTGTGGATGCTTATGCTGGTTCTTGCATCTTGCGGGAAACAGATCATGCCCGAACCCGGTCCGGGCGGAGAGCCGGGAAATTCCTTAAACCTCAGTTGTCAGGGGGCTATAGTCATTGACGCTGCCAACGGGACCGAGTTGTACTCTGAAAGCCCTGATTATTTGCTTGTTCCCGCCAGTATGACAAAGGTCATGACCATGTACATAGTTTTTGATCATATAGAGAAAGGCTTCCTTTCACTGCAATCCCAAATCCCGGTCAGTGCTTATGCGGCTTCCAGATCTGTAAATCCCGGAGAATCCAATGTGCCGTTGAATGAGACGCTTACCTATTCGGTGGACGAGATGATCAAGGCTTTATGCGTGGTTTCCGCCAATGCCTGTGCCGTTGCCCTTGGAGAGTACCTGTCCGGTGGAACGGAACAGGATTTTGCAGTCATCATGAACCGTTATGCAGATTCACTGGGCCTTAACGCTCATTATACGGATGCTTCGGGTTTGTCTTCCGGGAACGGTATATCTCCCCGTTCCATGGCTCTTCTCACCCGTGAATTCATTATAAGATTCCCTGAAATTTTAAATTTCACATCTTTGGTCAGCATGAATTTCAGGGGCACGACTTATTGGGCAACAAACGGGCTATTGCCGGGACGTTCTTATGCCTACAACGGATGTGACGGTTTTAAAACAGGTTATACTTCTGCTGCGGGTCTCTGTATAACGGCTACCGCAAAACTGGCAGATAAAAGAGTCATTGCAGTAGTAATGAAAGCACCTTCATCGCTGTTAAGGTACAACGATGCCGCCCGTTTGATGGATTACGGATTTACTGTGCTTATGAATTAGCCGGGGATCAGGGATTCATGCTATCCGTATTCCTGAAATTCAAAATCCGGTGGATGGCATCCGTAGCTTCCCTGGCGGCATTGCATGCACCCAGTTCCATACATTTGGCATAAGCATTCAGGGCATCTCCCCATCTTTCATGTTTACGGTACAGATCCCCCAATTTATACCATGCTGTCTGGTCACGGGATCCTTCGGCGGTCTTTACAAATTTTTCCAGTTCTTCAATAGTTTCCATAATACACGGTTTTTGGATCAGACAATTCCCGAAAAACCCATGAAAGCCAATGCCAGTATCCCGGCTGTTATCAATGCTATGGGGACGCCCCTGAAAGGTTTGGGAACACCTACCAGATCCATGTGCTCACGCAACCCTGCAAAAATTATCAGGGCCAGACCAAAGCCCAATGCCATGGATGCGGCATAAACAAGAGCCTGGGGCAAATCCAGCATGGCCGCTGTTCCGGAAAAAGTAAATTCTTTGGTTACCACAATAATGGCAACACCCAATACGGCACAGTTGGTGGTGATTAAAGGAAGAAATATTCCCAAAGCCTGGTATAGGGCCGGGGATATTTTTTTAAGTATGATCTCCACCATCTGGACAAGCGAAGCGATCACCAAAATGAAAGTAACCGTCTGCATGAAGCCGATATTCAGCGGATTCAGAACATAATTTTGTATAAGATAGGTGATCAGGGTTGCCAGTGTCATTACAAAAACCACGGCGGCACTCATACCTGCGGCAGTGGATATTTTATTGGACACACCAAGAAACGGACATACGCCCAGAAATTGGTTCAGTACTATATTGTTGACAAATACTGCCGATATGATAATCAGAATGTATTCCATAATATTATGCCTTTTTTATCTTGTTGAACAGGACCATCAGATAACCCAACGCTATAAAGGCACCGGGTGCCAGGATAAAGACCAGCATGCCATCTGCGGGCAGGATTTTCCAACCAAAGAAAGCGCCCGAGCCCAACAACTCACGAACGGCTCCCAGCACTGTCAATCCCAGTGTAAAACCAATTCCTGCACCCAATCCGTCCAGGAAAGAATCAAGGGGCCTGTTTTTACTGGCAAAGGCCTCTGCGCGACCCAACACAATACAGTTTACAACAATGAGCGGGATGAACAACCCAAGGGTTTCATACAAGGCAGGCACATAAGCCTGCATGATCAATTGCACTACCGTAACAAAAACGGCTATGACAACAATAAAGGAAGGAATCCTGACCTTGGCCGGAATCAATCCCGCGATCAGGGAAATAACCAGGTTTGACAACATGAGTACAAAAGTTGTTGCCAGTCCCATTCCCAATCCGTTAAACGCAGATGTTGTGGTTCCCAGGGTGGGACACATACCCAGCACCAACACAAAGATGGGATTCTCTTTTATGATGCCTTTGGTAATAACACTTAATTTATTCATAGATCACCTCCTTTTTGGACAGCCTGTCTGAATGCTCTGTAAGCCATATCCACCGCATCGCAAAAAGCCCGGGAACTGATAGTAGCTGCCGTAATGGCATCTACCTGCCCTCCGTCCTTTTTAACGGCCAGTTTAAAAGTGTCGGGGTTTTTATCCTTGAATTGCAAACTGAAATCGCTTTTTTTCGGGTCCATCTTGTCTCCCAATCCCGGGGTTTCCGAGTGCGAAATAACGGCTGTATTGTATATGGTGCCATCGGCTTTAAAGCCCACCATCAAGGTTATGGGTCCTCCAAAACCTTTGGTTGTGACAGCTTCTACTGCCGCACCGGCAAACACACCGGCTTTTGTTGCCGGATATACTGTTACATTTCTGCCGTCCACCTGGATCTGGTAAGCTTCATCGGCGGGAACATTGTCAAATTCCGGCAACACTCCGGCCAGAGCCTGGTTCACTTTTGCGGCCTGCGCATCTGCTATAGGTTGGTATGTAATCAGGTAAACGCCTCCCAGTAAAGCCGATCCGCCCAGACAAATAATCAGCAGGCACAGAAACATATTTCTGAAATTTGATTCTCTAGCCACGACTCACCTCCTTTTGATAAGGGAACGGTTTGATTTTATTAAGCAATGGAACCAAAGCGTTCATAAATAAAATGGCAAAAGAGACTCCTTCCGGATAAGCGCCCCAGATGCGGATTACCATTGTAACCAGCCCGATTCCAACCCCGAAAATAATCATTCCCAGCGGAGACATGGGTGAAGTGGTATAATCGGTCGCCATGAAAACAGCTCCAAGCAACAAGCCTCCTGTCAGTAAATGAAAGAGGGGATCTGCATATTGTGAAGGATCCGTCAGCCATAGAATCCCCGAAAACAAAGCAACGGTAATCACTATGGACAATGGAATGACCGGACGTATGACTCTTCTTATAAGCAGGTAGAACAATCCGGCCAGGATTGCCAGAACCGAAGCTTCTCCCATGGAACCGTCAATATGACCGAACAACATATGCCAATAAGAGAAATCATGTTGTTGGCTAAGTGTTTCAATAGTCATCCCGTTGGCCAGCCCTTCCTTGATAATACCCAGCGGGGTGGCACCCGACGAGGCATCCAGTAATTGACCCTGGGCACCTAAAAGGCCTTTGGGAAGTTCCCATGTATCCGGCCTGAAAACACTGTTTGAAACCGTCCAGTTGGTCATCTGGACCGGGAAAGAGATCAGAAGGAAAACACGGGCGACCAGAGCCGGATTGAATAAATTGTGACCCAGGCCGCCAAAAGTCATTTTAGCTATACCAATAGCCACAACACATCCTATAAGCACCATCCACCAGGGAGAGGAAACCGGCAGATTCAGGGCCAGCAATATCCCGGTTACAACGGCAGACAAATCGCTTACCGTTGTTTTTTTCTTCATAAGGTACCGGGCAATGAGATGTTCCAGCAAAACACATCCCGCAACCGATACAACCAGAACCAGCAATGCACTAAGCCCCGCAAAATAAACGCTTACCAGAACAGAAGGCATAAGTGCTATGATCACATCACGCATAATCCTTCGGGTACTGTCTTTACTGTGCAGGTGTGGAGCCGGTGAAATAAGTAGTTTGTCCATATTATTTCTTGCGTTTATTTTTCAATGATATATTTTTGGCCAAACGGATCTGATCCAGCAAAGGAATATGTGCCGGACAGGAATAGAGGCAACA
>DAOSXZ010000026.1:0-15994 GCA_035380845.1 Bacteroidales bacterium
TTACTTTTACCACATAATGGAGAAAGATTTAATTATTGATGTTACTCCTTCCGATGTCACCATAGCATTGTTGGAAAACAACAGGCTGACGGAACTGCATAAGGAAGAAACCAGTGACAATCATTTCTCGGTGGGTGATCTGTGTCTGGGCAGGGTCAAAAAGATCATGCCTGCTTTGAATGCAGCTTTTGTAGATATCGGGGACGATAAGGATGCTTTTATTCATTACCTTGATCTGGGCTATGCCTTTTCGGCAGTCAATTATTTCACCCAGCAGGTAATCGCGAAAAAAAATGCGCCCCAGGAAATTTATTCCAGTTTGAAGTTGGGCTCGGTATTGCCCAAGGAAGGAAAGATTTCAGATGTAATAAAAGTGGGGCAGCCGGTTTTGGTGCAAATTGTCAAAGAACCCATTTCTACAAAAGGATCCCGTCTGACTTCCGACATTTCAATAGCCGGAAGGAATCTTGTTTTATTGCCTTTTTCAGAAAAGGTAAACCTGTCATCTAAAATTTCACTCAAAGAAGAACGTGGAAGGCTGGACCGTTTGGTCCAGAGTATTCTGCCTCCAAATTACGGGCTCATTGTCAGAACTGCTGCAGAAGGAAAAAAGGCGGCCGTTTTGGATACCGAGCTGAATTCCCTGATCCATAAATGGGAAGAATCCTGGGCCTTAATGTGTAAGGGAAAAACCCCTTCCAGGTTGTTAACGGAAAACAGTCGTATTACAACCGTTATACGCGATCTGCTGAATGATACATTTAACAGTATTCACGTTAACGACACCGTGGTTTTTGAAGAGATCTGCCGTTATATTGCCACGATAGCTCCTGAAAAGGAGAAGATTGTGAAGTTGTATAAAGGAAAAGACCCGATTTTTGACGCATTTGACATCAACCGTCAAATCAGAAGTTCATTCGGACGTGTTGTTCCGTTAAGACAGGGGATTTATATAATCATAGAACACACAGAAGCCCTTCATGTTGTTGATGTGAACAGCGGGATTCGTTCCAAGATGGGAAACGGACAAGAAGAAAATGCATTCGAAGTCAATATGCTCGTTGCCGAAGAACTTGCCCGCCAGTTAAGATTACGGGATCTGGGCGGTATTATAGTTGTCGACTTTATTGACATGGATTCATCTGAACACCGGCAAAAGCTTTATAAGAAGATGCAGGAACTGATGGCAACCGACAGGGCCAAGCACAATATCCTGCCTCTTACAAAGTTTGGATTGATGCAAATTACGCGTCAGCGGGTACGTCCGGCCATGGAGATCAATACCAGCGAGAAATGTCCTACATGTAACGGAACCGGGAAAATTGCCCCCAGTTTGCTGTTTACGGAAAATATTGAGAATCAGCTGGCATTTTTTGCCAACGAGAAAAAGCTCAAAACCGTTTTATTGGAAGTACATCCTTTTATTGAAGCTTATTTGACAAAAGGACTGGTTTCCAGGGCCAAAAAATGGTCCCGGAAATACGGGTGCAAACTGAATGTACGAATTGCCCCCGATCTGGCAGTGACACAGGCTCGCTGGCTGGACGACAAAAATCAGAAAATGGAAGTTTAGGTTTTCATCGTTTTTGCATAGGAATCTTTCAGTGTGCAAATACGGTTGAAAACCGGTTCTTTCGTTGTAGAGTCGTAATCGGGAACAAAATAACCAAGCCGTTCAAATTGAATGCGGGTACGGGTATCGTCCCTGCCGGGAATTGCTTTGGCTGCAATACCAGCCGCGTCCCTGTCTATCAGACCCTGAACCGTTGTCAGGGATTCTGTGTTTAGGTAGTCTTTGTAATCTTTTTCTTCAGGAATATTTCCCATATAAGGTTCCAGGAACAGCCTGTCGAACAAACGGATCTGACAATCTACGGCATGACGGGCCGACAACCAGTGAATGGTTCCCTTTACGCTTCTCCAGATTCCGGATCCGGGACGTGACTCCGGATCATAAGTACATTGCAATTCCGTGATTTTACCGCTCCCGTCTTTAATTACGTTTTCACAACGAATGATGTATCCGTATTTCAAACGCACTTCTCCACCGGGTCTCAGGCGAAAGAATTTTTTTGGAGGCTCCTCCATAAAATCGTTACGTTCAATATAAATTTCCCGGGAGAACGGAATTTCTCTTTCACCGGCATCCGGGTCTTCAGGGTTAAGGGGAGCTTTCATGAATTCTTCCCGTTCCGAAGGATAATTGGTTATGACCAGTTTAACAGGATCCAATACGGCCATATAACGGGGGGCGTTTTTGTTGGACTCTTCCCGCATACACCATTCCATAAGGGAAATATCTATTACATTGTCTCGTTTAGCTACGCCTACTTTTTCAGCAAAAAGGCGAATGCTTGAAGGAGTGAATCCGCGTCTTCTTAGTCCGCATATAGTTGGCATACGCGGATCGTCCCATCCTTGCACCAGGCCTGCTTTTACCAATTCAAGCAATTTTCTCTTGCTCATAACGGTGTGAGTGATATTCAGACGTGCAAATTCATACTGATGTGAAGGAAATATGCCGAGTTTTTCAATAAACCAATCGTAAAGCGGTCTGTGTACATCAAATTCCAGTGTACAAATAGAATGGGTAATTTGTTCTATGGAGTCACACTGTCCATGAGCGTAATCGTACATGGGATATATACACCATTTATTTCCGGTTCTGTGATGATCTGCGTGGATTATCCTGTACATCAGCGGATCACGCATAAGCATGTTGGGATGGGTCATGTCAATTTTTGCGCGTAAAACACGACTGCCGTCCGGAAATTCCCCGTTTTTCATACGAGTAAACAGATCGGCATTTTCTTCAACGCTTCTGTTGCGGTAAGGACTTTCTGTACCGGCAGTGGTAATCGTACCCCTGCCCGCACGAATCTGTTCCTGTGTCTGATCATCTACATATGCCAGGCCCTTGGCTATCAGTTGGTGTGCCCACAGATATAATTGTTCAAAATAATCGGATGCATAATATTCTCCGGCCCAGTGGAACCCCAACCAATGAATGTCTTCCTTGATGGAATCCACATATTCAGTTTCTTCTTTTGTGGGGTTGGTATCATCAAAACGCAAATTGGTTTTTCCCCCGAATTTCTGTGCCAGACCAAAGTTCAGACAGATACTCTTTGCATGTCCAATATGCAGGTAGCCGTTGGGTTCGGGAGGAAAACGGGTTACTATGGAATCGTATTTGCCTTGTAAAAGATCATCCTGAATGATCTCTTCCAGAAAATTCAACGGGCGTTCAGGAGCCGGATTGTTCGTTTCTTCGTTCATTTGTCAGAAAAGTTTACGTACAAAAGTAATCATATTAATGTATATTTGTTGAAAATTTAAGCAAATGATACGCTCTATGACCGGTTACGGAAAAGCCGAAACTTCTTTTTCCGGTAAGAAGTATACCGTTGAAATTCGTTCAGTGAACGGCAAGACGGCTGATATTGGTTTTAAAACTTCCCAAATTCCCAAAGAATGCGAATATGAACTGCGACAGAGCCTTATTAAACGGTTGCAAAGGGGTAATATTGACTTGTTCATTTCCGTTGACCAGGAGGAAGAGATCCTGGAAAACACTTTTAATGTATCACTTATTAGACAGTATTTCAAGGAATTACAAACAATATTCGGGGATATGAACCAGGAAGTCAGTTCTACAGACCTGGCGGCGGCACTTTTAAGAATGCCCGAAGTCCGGGAAGTACAGAAAAAAGAACTGGATCCGCTGGTCTGGGATGCTTTAAAAGAATGTATTTACAAGGCAGCGGAAAGCCTGGATGAATTTCGGAAAAGGGAAGGTGACCGCCTGGGAGAAGACCTCTTGTCACATATTGACAATATTGAAAAGTACCTGGAAAAAGCCGAAGGTTTGGACCCGGAAAGAATAATTATGGTGAAAAAACGGCTGGAAGACAAACTGGCCGGACTGAGTGAAGAAATTTCCATTGATAAAAACCGCTTGGAACAGGAATTGATCTATTACCTTGAAAAGGCTGACATAAGCGAAGAGCGTGTGCGTTTGCGGCAGCATTGCAACTATTTCCGCCAAACACTGGAAGAAGATGAATTTGCCGGGCGAAAGCTGGCTTTTATTTCCCAGGAAATGGGCCGGGAAATCAATACCCTGGGATCCAAAGCCGCCCATGCAGGTATGCAACAATACGTAGTAATGATGAAAGATGAACTGGAAAAGATTAAAGAGCAGGTGCTCAATGTGCTTTAAAAAATTATTCCTGCCGTTATTAGTTGTTTTTATCCTGCCTTCTTGTGTTGAACGGGAAGAGTATACCTACACCTATACTGTGGAGGGAGTGGTAAAGAATATCGTGAATATGCCTCTTGAGGGAATAGAAGTGGTTATGTTGAAAACATACTGGTCTTCCCTGCATGCAGACACGGCCTATACAGATACTGAAGGAAAATATATTGTATCAATTACACAAAACTCACCTCAGAGTGAATTTTTAGTAGACTATTCAGATCCCAAACTCAAATACAAGGATACGTTGAGACAGTTTTATTTTGAGGTTCCCAGGGAAAAGACAGAACTTAATCAATTATTCAAAGTTACCGATACGATGGTACTTCCATCCAGAACGCCGGTTAACCCATTTTGATTCCACGTCAGGATTCAGGAAATATTGCTGAAATCCACAGTGCGATTGGCCAAAATATCCAATTGATTTTTTAAAAGCTTGTTTTTTTGCGATTCCAGCAACGGGTCTTCGTCCAGAACATTGGAGGCTTCCATCCGGGCCCATTCCAGGATTTGACCGTCTTTTGCCAGGTTTGCTATATGCAGGTCAAATGCCAGACCGCTCTGGGCCGTACCCTCCAGATCGCCGGGTCCCCTCAGACGCATGTCCGCCTCGGCAATTTCAAAGCCGTTGTTGGTTTCACACATAAGTTTCAAACGTTCTCTGGCTTCCTTGCTTAACGCATTGCCGGTCATCAGGATGCAAAAGGAAGTCTCGGCTCCGCGTCCTACGCGGCCCCGCAGCTGGTGAAGCTGGGAAAGACCAAAACGTTCTGCACTTTCTATGACCATGACCGTAGCGTTGGGAACATCCACGCCTACCTCTATGACAGAAGTTGCCACAAGTATCTGGGCATTTCCTTTAACGAACATGTTCATATCAAAGGCTTTGTTTTCTGTTTTTTGTTGTCCGTGCACCACTGCCACTGAATACAAGGGAGCGGGAAAGGCAGCGGTAATGTCCCGGTAACCCGTTTCCAGGTTCTCATAGTCCATTTTTTCAGATTCCCGTATAAGAGGGTATACAATGTAAACCTGACGACCTTGCCGGATCTGTTTTCTCATGAAAGAATAGACGGTACCGCGCCGTGATGCGGGATAATGAATGGTCTGTACGGGTTGTCTGCCCGGGGGTAATTCATCAATAACCGATACGTCCAGATCTCCGTATAATGTCATGGCCAATGTTCTGGGAATGGGAGTAGCCGTCATGACCATGATATGAGGCGGGGGACCGTTCGTTTTTTTCCACAGACGTGCGCGCTGTTCAACTCCAAAACGGTGTTGTTCATCAATAACCACAAAGCCCAGGTTATTGAATGTGACGGTATCTTCAATCAAAGCATGTGTGCCGATCAACAATTTCAGAGATCCTTCACGCAGGCTTTCGTGCAGCTTCTTGCGCTCTGCCGGTTTGGTGGACCCGGTGAGCAATCCCGTAGGTATGTCCAGATCTTTCAGGAATTTTGAAATGGTTTGAAAGTGTTGGTTGGCCAGGATCTCTGTGGGAGCCATTATACATGCCTGGTACCCGTTGTCAATGCCTATGAGTGCACTTAAAAGGGCAACCAGTGTTTTGCCGCTGCCCACGTCTCCCTGCAATAAGCGGTTCATTTGACGTCCGCTCTTCAGATCTGAGCGAATCTCCCGGAGAACACGTTTTTGAGCTTCGGTTAAAGAAAACGGAAGGTTTTCATAACAATCCCTGAAGGCCTGCCCTACTTTTAAAAAGGGTAACCCGTCCGCAGCCCGTAAACGGACAGATTTTTGACGGAGCAATCCCAGCTGGATGTAAAACAATTCTTCAAATTTCAGACGGGTCTGGGCGGCTTGCAGATTTTTCAGGTTTTTAGGAAAATGGATTTCTTCCAGCGCCATGGCCAAAGGCATCAGTTTTAAATGCCTGAGCATGTAATCAGGGAGTGTGTCCCGGATGTGTCCTTCCATTGCGGTAAGCGTCCGGGCCACAAGACGGGAAAACAATTTTTGTGTAAATCCTTTATTCCGCAAAGATTCGGTAGATGAATAGACAGCCTGGAGGCCCGCACTGCCGGGAAGACTCTGGTTGTCCGGAACATCCATATCCGGATGCACCAGGTTGATCTTTCCGTTGAAAACAGAAGGCTTCCCGAATACTATGTACTCGGTGTCTGTCTTGATTTTGTCCCGGATCCACTTGATGCCTTTGAAAAAAACAAGTTCCAGTGTGCCCGTGGGATCGGCAAAAAGGACCACCAGCCTTTGTTTGCGGGAACCGGCCCCAATAATTTTCATGTCCCTGACCACTCCCCTGATCTGAATGTAAGCCAGTTCTGGGTTTATTTCGTTAATGGCATAAAAACGGGTCCTGTCAATATATCTGAAAGGATAATATTGAATCAAATCCCCGAATGTTTTGATATTCAGCTCTTTTTCCAGCTCTCTGGCACGTTTGGGACCTACCCCGGTCAGAAATTGAATGTTTGTATCCCGGACAGAAACCATAGTATACAAAGATAAGGATATCTTGCGTATATTTGCCGTATGAACGTTTTGGGAAACATCTTGTGGCTCCTGTTCGGCGGTTTTATGATCGCCCTGGAATATCTCATTTCGGGTATTCTTATGTGTATGACAATAATTGGAATACCCTTTGGTATACAAAGTTTCAAACTGGCTGCGTTTGCTTTGTTGCCTTTCGGCAAAACCACACAGGTAGTTGAATCGGGCACGGGTTGTCTGAGTGCGGTTCTCAATATCCTGTGGATCATTCTTGGCGGCATCTGGATAGCCCTGAGCCACCTGTTTTGGGGTACGCTTTTGTGCATTACCATAATAGGTATACCCTTCGGGAAGCAACATTTTAAAATGGTTTCCCTGGCCTTTACGCCTTTCGGAAGGACCATAGTATATAAAAATTAAAAGCATTATGCACAAAAAAATCATAGTTGGAATCACGCAGGGAGACACAAACGGGATAGGATACGAGGTGTTGATCAAAGCCCTTGCAGACAGCCGCATTAACGAATTATGCACCCCTGTGATCTATGGATCCTCCCGGTTGCTGGGATTTTATAAGAAGATGTGTGCAGGTGTGGAGAATTTCAACGTCCATATAACCCAGTCAGCATCTGATTTGCATTACAAAATGGTAAACCTGGTCAATTGTGTATCCGATCAGTTTATGGCCGAGCCAGGCAAAATGACCGAGGACGGGGCGCAGGCTGCCCTGCAAGCCCTGGAAAGAGCAGTGGACGATTTGCGGGGTGGCAGGATACATGTGCTTGTAACGGCCCCGTTCAGCAAGCAGAATATGAGCCGGGAGGGTTTCGCTTTTCCCGGTCATACCGAATACCTTGCCAATGCCTTTCAACAGACTTGCCCCTTGATGATCCTTTGCAACGAATCCTTACGCGTGGGGGTGGTTACCGGTCATATCCCGGTAAGCCGGATTCATGTGGAGCTGACTAAGGAAAAGATACTGCAGAAGATATTGTTGCTTGATAAAACCCTGAAACAGGATTTCATCATACGGCAACCCAAGATTGCTGTACTGGGACTGAATCCTCATGCCGGGGACGGAGGACTTATAGGGTCTGAAGAACAGGAGAGTATAACACCAGCCATTGAAGAAGCAGACAGATCGGGTATTTTGGCTTTCGGTCCCTATCCGGCAGACGGTTTTTTTGCAGCTGCAGAATACCGGAAATTTGATGCCGTACTTGCCATGTATCATGATCAGGGTCTGATCCCGTTTAAAGCGCTGTCTTTTCATCAAGGCGTAAATTTCACAGCCGGACTTCCTGTTATCAGGACATCTCCGGATCACGGAACCGCATACCGGCTGGCAGGAGAAGACAAAGCCTCTCCGGAATCCATGCTGTCTGCCATTTTTATGGCTTGTGATATTTTCAGGAACAGACATAAGAACCAGGAGATTGCGGGGGAAAAATTGCATGAAGGTTGACATCTTTACAGACGGTTCTGCACTGGGCAATCCCGGACCGGGCGGTTACGGGGTAATACTGCGTTCCGGCAGGCATTACAAAGAAATCTCGGCAGGATTCAAAATGACCACGAACAACAGGATGGAATTAATGGCGGTAATCGTCGGGCTGGAAGCATTGAAAAAACCGGGCACCGATGTTTGTGTGTATTCAGATTCTACTTATGTGGTAAAAGCCGTGGAAGAGGGATGGCTCAATACCTGGAAAGCCAAAGGATTTAAAAACAAGAAAAATACAGATCTCTGGAAACGTTACCTGGAAGCAGCTCAAAAACACAAGGTCCGGTTTGTTTGGGTCAAAGGTCATGCAGGTCATCCACAGAACGAAAAATGTGATCAACTGGCCGTTAAGGCAGCTTCTGCTTCCGAAGAAAAAATGTTGGAAGACACCGGTTTTATTGAATCCCGTTTATTATAGCATCCAGAATATCCGGATGAAGTACCTGGTACGTTGAACGACTGAACAACCTGAAATTTTCCGCCCCGTTGTCCCAGTAAAAAGGGACCATGCCGTGATCAAGAGCCGTCCGGTTGACATATCCCGAATAATAGGCCCGGCATCTTTGATGATCTTCCAGGGCCTGACCGCTTAAGGAAGAACGGTAGAGAGCCCCGTATTCACCCAATATTACAGGAATACCTTTGCCAGTGAATTTTTCTTGCATTTTGCCGAATTGCTTTACCACCCAATTTTCCTGTCCCCATGAGGTTACCGCTCCCGTTGCCACGGATCCCCACTGGGAATCGTACGGCAGATCTTCCTTGAGCGCAAATTCATAGGGATCGTAATAGTGGACTTCCAGCATCAGTCTGTCCGGGGTGGGGTCGGTCGGGATTATGAAAGATTCATAAGCCAGATCGATGTTTGTCAGGTAGCTTTGTGCTACCAGGAAACGTTTCAGGTTCCGGCCTCCGGTAGCTCTTACCGCATCCACAAATGTCTGGTTAAAAGAATTTTGTACAGCGATGTATTGGGCAGGAGGGTCAGAGGACCAATCGTTTTCCATATGCACTTCATTGGATCCGGCAAAAAGCAGGCGGTCATCATATCCTTTGAAATAAGTAGCAATCTGGGTCCAGACAGCATGGAGCTTTTCGTTTATGGCTTCCCGGCTGCTTTCCCTGGGATCGTTCATCCATCCGTTGTCCCAGTGAATGTTAATTATAGCGTACATATCATTGTCTATCACATAATTGACAACCTGACCCACGCGTTGCATCCAGGCATTGTCAATCTTGTGCGTTGCCTGGTCCGTGATATGAACGGACCAGGATACGGGAATCCGGACGGCATTAAATCCGGCCTGTTTTACCGCTTGTATCAATTCCGGCGTTACTTTGGGGTTTCCCCAGGAAGTCTCCCCGCCGGTCGCTTCCAGGGTATTCCCCAGGTTCCAGCCTGTCCCCATCAATTGTGCAAATTCTGTGGCCGTTATGTCCCGCATTCCGGGATCTTCTTCATTTATTTCACGAGTACAACTGCAAAACATACCGCAGGCCAATAACAGAATTGTGAATGTTTTCATAAACAATTATCTTTGAATAAGAAATAATCTAAAAACAAATATATGAAAAAACAGCTGGCTGTCCTTTTTGCAGGACTTGTTTTGCTATCGTGCAACAGCGCATTAACCATTGACTCTGACCGCGTGGTGGTAAGAATCTCTGATCAATCAAAAGTGCGCATTGAACCTGTAAGTGAAAAAATATTCCGTATTTCTGCCGTTCCGGCAGGTGAAAAATTCTCAAAAAGGCCGAGTCTGATGCGTTCGCAGGAAGACCTTCCTTCCGTGCCTTTTGAATGTATGGAGGAAGAAAATTTTGTAGCGGTAACAACCGGTTCTGTTACAGTCCGAGTTGACAGACGTACCGGGGAGGTGGTTTTTCTGGACGAAAAAGGGAATGTGATCTTGCAGGAAAACGAAGGAGGCGGTAAATCTTTTTCTCCAATAGAAGTTGAAGGAGATAAGGGTTACACCGTAAGACAGGTTTTCGAATCTCCCGCTGATGAGGCTTTTTACGGGCTGGGACAACATCAGGCAGATGAATTCAATTACAAGGGAAAGAACGAAACATTGTACCAGTACAATACCAAAGTCTCTGTTCCGTTTATAGTATCCGGCAAGAATTACGGATTGCTGTGGGATAACAATTCCCTTACAAGATTCGGCAATCCCGGGGATTACCTGCAGCTGGATGTGTTAAATCTGACCGACGTCGAGGGACAACCGGGTGCATTGACAGCCGTTTATTCCAGCCGTGACGGCAAAACAGAATATTTAAAAAGACGCGAATCCGTTCTGGATTATTCGGATCTGGAAAAAGTAAAGAATTTTCCGGAAAATATTCCGTTCAACGATGCCAAAATCGTGTGGGAGGGAACCGTTTCATCCGGTGAAAGCGGAATACATCGTTTTTTACTTTATTACGCCGGGTACACCAAGGTTTTTTTCAACGGAGAAGAAGTGGTGGAAGAACGTTGGAGAACTGCCTGGAATCCGAATAACTACAAATTCCAGGTAGAAATGGAAGCCGGCAAAGAGTATCCCGTCCGCGTTGAATGGCTCCCCGACGGAGGGGTTTCTTATCTGGCCCTTAAACTATACACTCCCGTGGATCCGGCGGAACAGGAAAAACAATCCTGGTGGTCGGAAATGGCAGATATGATAGATTATTATTTTGTTAAGGGAGACAACGCAGATGAAGTGATAAGCGGGTACCGCCTGCTGACGGGAAAATCCCAGATCATGCCCAAATGGGCCATGGGCTTCTGGCAAAGCCGGGAACGTTACAAAACTTCCGATGAATTGCTGGGAGCGCTGAACGAATTCCGGGAACGTAAGATTCCCATTGACAATATTGTACAGGATTGGTCCTATTGGCCGGTGGATGCATGGGGCAGTCATGAATTTGACAGCGAAAGGTTTCCTGATCCGAAAGCCATGGTAGACAGTGTCCATGCTCAAAATGCAAGGATCATGATTTCCGTGTGGCCGAAATTCTACCATACTACGGAACATTACAAGGAATTTGAAGAAAAAGGATGGATGTATACCCTTGCTGTTGAGGATAGCATCAGGGACTGGATATGGCCCGGATATATCGGTTCGTTTTATGACGCATATGCTGAAGGAGCCCGTGAATTGTTCTGGCAACAGATGGAAGATCATCTTTATCACCTTGGATTTGACGCTTGGTGGATGGATGCTTCCGAACCCGATATTCTTTCCAACGCCAGCCTGGAATACAGGAAAGCATTATCCACACCCACCGCTTTGGGCTCTTCTACACGTTACCTGAACGCTTATGCATTGGTCAACGCCCAGGCGATTTACGAGGGACAACGGCAGGAAGATCCGGATAAACGGGTATTCCTCCTGACCAGGAGCGGATTCCCCGGCTTGCAGCGTTATTCCACGGCTACCTGGAGCGGGGACATCGGAACTTGCTGGGAGGACATGAAAGCCCAAATCCCTGCCGGCATAAATTTCAGCATATCGGGGATCCCATACTGGACTATGGATATCGGAGGCTTTTGTGTACAAAGACGTTTTGAAAGAGCACGTGAAGGTTCGGAAGATATGGAAGAATGGAGGGAATTGAATACCCGGTGGTTCCAGTTCGGTGCATTTTGCCCTCTTTTCAGAAGCCATGGACAATACCCGTACCGGGAAATTTACAATATTGCACCGGAGGATCACCCGGCTTACAAAACCATGTTGCAGTACAACCGGTTGCGGTATCGTTTGATGCCTTATATTTATACATTGGCAAGCCGTACATGGTTCCAAGATTACACCATCATGCGCGCATTGATAATGGATTTCAACGGAGACAATGCCATTGCTGATATTTCCGATCAATATATGTTCGGGGAAGCACTTATGGTATGTCCTGTGTATGAGTACAAAGCCAGGGGACGGGATGTATACCTTCCTGAACAAAGTGACTGGTACGATTTCCATACCGGTGAATACATGTCCGGGGGAAAATGGATCAGGGCCGCCGCACCCCTGGAAAACATGCCTCTTTATGTCAGGGCAGGGACCATTTTACCGTTCGGACCGGAGATTCAATACACAGGAGAAAATCCGGGAGCTCCGCTGACATTGTGTCTCTACACGGGGGCAGATGCCCGGTTTACGCTTTATGAAGATGAAGGGATAAACTACAATTATGAAAAAGGGTTTTACAGTAACATTCCTTTTAGTTACGATCAGCAAACCGGTACTTTTACCATAGGTGCCCGGGAAGGTTCTTTTTCTGGAATGATTGCAGAA
The DNA here is from genome assembly GCA_035380845.1 of Bacteroidales bacterium. Taxonomy (GTDB): domain Bacteria; phylum Bacteroidota; class Bacteroidia; order Bacteroidales; family UBA932; genus DMER64. The sequence continues at coordinate 12,521 of DAOSXZ010000026.1, forward strand.
AGGATTTTCCATATAAAGAAGATCACCCCGGAAAAAGCCGGAACCCCTTTTACGGGCGGAGAAACTTTAGTTACCGTTCAGTATGACGGGGAAGAACAAACCATTCAATTGTAAAATTATGAAATATGCATATATCTGCCTGGCGATACTGCTTACCGTATCTTCATGCAACAGGGGCCCGGTTCGTATAATCAGGGATTTCAACCGGGACTGGGAATTTGCACTCACTCAGGAAATCGATGACCAGGTCGTGTGGAGGGAATTGGATTTGCCTCACGACTGGAGCATTGAAGGGAGTTTTCACAAGGACCATCCCGCGACTCCCGGGGGTGGGGCATTACCCGGCGGCAAAGGGACGTACAGGAAATCGTTTGTTTTAGGGCAGGAAACGGAAGAAAAACGGGTATTCCTGGAATTCGACGGGATCTATCGTGAAAGCCGGGTTTTTATTAATGGTCATCCTGCAGGCTACAGACCATGCGGGTACTCTTCCTTCAGTTATGAAATCACTCCTTATTTAAACGAGCCCGGGCAAGAGAACCTGGTGACGGTTACGGTTGATAATTCCCGGCAACCGAATTCCCGGTGGTATAGCGGTTCCGGGATTTACCGGAACGTGCGTCTTGTGATCACTTCAGAGGTACATATTCCCTACTCGGGGACGTATGTTACCACACCACAGGTGGATAGTGAAAAAGCGCAAGTCAGTGTCTGCACGGAAATTTCGGGAGCCTCGGGGGATGAAAAAAATATTTACCTGCTGACAAAAATCCTGGATCCCGACGGAAAAACCGTGGCAGAGGATTGCGAACATGTTGATTTTCAGGGGGAAGCGGGTGCTGTCATGGAGCAGTTCCTGGACGTTGAGAACCCCCTTCTGTGGGATGTGGACAATCCCCGTTTATATACAGTGGAAAGCAGGTTGTTAAGAGGATCCGGAGTGTTGGACGACTACAGGACACCGTTTGGAATAAGAACTTTCCGGTTTACCGCCGACTCGGGCTTTTATCTGAACGAAAGGCCGCTGAAAATAAAAGGTGTATGCATGCATCACGATCTGGGTGCATTGGGCACGGCCGTGAATCGAAGAGCGATGGAAAGGCAATTGGAAATACTTCGCGGGATGGGATGCAATGCCATTCGTACATCCCACAATCCTCCGGCTCCGGAATGGCTGGATCTGTGTGACCGGATGGGATTTCTTGTCATGGACGAATCTTTTGATGTCTGGCGCAAGAATAAGACTGCTTACGATTATTCCTTGTTTTTTGGGGATTGGCATGAAAAAGACTTGCGGGATTTTATTCGCCGCGACAGGAATCATCCTTCCGTGATCATGTGGAGTATTGGAAATGAAGTGCTGGAACAGTGGAATAATCCTCAGGCAGATACCCTGGATCTGCAACAGGCAAATTTGTTGTTGAATTTCATGGCTCGCCAGGACAGTCCCGTAACGGGAGAGCTGCCGTTTGATGCGCTGTTGACCCAAAAACTTGCGGATATAGTAAAAGAGCTGGATCCTACACGACCGGTGACTGCCGGATGCAACGAACCGGCTCCGCATAACAACTTGTTCAGGGCAGAAGCATTGGATATCATAGGGTACAATTACCACGAAAAGGATTACCGGACCGTACCCGCGAATTTTCCGGGGATGCCTTTTGTGGCAGCGGAAACCACATCGTCACTGCAGACCCGCGGTTTTTACCAGATGCCTTCAGACTCGGTAAGAAAAGAACCCAGGGAATGGTGGCTCACCTACGATACCCCGCACCACTTTTGTTCCGCATACGACAACATGCATGCCCCCTGGGGAAATACCCACGAATCGGCCTGGATAAACGTACGTGACAATGATTTTATTTCCGGAATGTTTATCTGGACAGGGTTTGACTACCTTGGGGAACCCACTCCTTACTGGTGGCCTTCCCGCAGTTCCTATTTCGGGATTGTGGACCTTGCAGGCTTTCCGAAAGACATTTATTACATGTATCAGAGTGAATGGACGGATACCCCTGTGTTGCATCTTTTCCCTCATTGGAACTGGACAGAGGGAGAGACTGTGGATGTCTGGGCTTATTACAACGGTGCCGATTCTGTAGAATTATTCCTGAACGACAGGTCGTTGGGGACGAGCAGCAAAACCAGGGACCGGCTCCATGCTTTCTGGAGGGTAGATTACGAACCCGGTACCCTTACGGCGGTTTCCTATAAAGACGGGGAGGAATTCTTGCGTCGCACTGTCAAGACAGCAGGAGAACCCTGCAGTCTGGAACTGACTGCGGACAGGGAGGTGATAAATGCAGACGGATCAGATCTGAGCTTTGTGACTGTCCGGGTAGTTGACCGGGAAGGGAATCCTGTTCCTTATGCAGGCAATAAGATCCATTTTACGCTGGAAGGTCCGGCGACCATAGCAGCCGTAGATAACGGGAGCCAGGTAAGCCATGAACCGTTCCGCGCTGATCACAGGAAAGCTTTCCACGGGAAATGCCTGGTGGTAATACGCGCCGGAACGGATCCCGGAAAGATTACATTGACAGCCGGTTCAGAGTCGTTTGCGGAGGATGTCACCCTGAGCCTCGAAACCCGGCTTGTTCAATAGCGCGAACATGTTCTTTTTGTAAGCTTCCACACCTTCCTGGTTGAACGGATTGACACCAAGCAGGTATCCGCTTATGCCGCATGCTTTTTCAAAGAAATAAAGCAATGCACCCAGGTAATATGCGTTCAGCACAGGGATCTCAATCTGCAGGTTGGGCACCCCGCCGTCCACATGTGCCAGGCGGGTTCCCAATTGGGCCATTTTATTGCATTCGTTGATGTGTTTTCCTGCCAGGTAATTCATCCCGTCAGCATTTTCTGTGTCTTCCGGGATCGTGAGGGAAAGGTTGGGTGAAGTTATACTAATGACGGTTTCAAAGAGATGCCTTTCGCCGTCCTGGATATACTGTCCCATGGAATGAAGGTCGGTGGTAAAGTCGACTCCTGCCGGGAAAATCCCCAGTTGTTCCTTGCCTTCACTTTCTCCGAATAATTGTTTCCACCATTCGGTAACGTAATGTAATTTAGGGTCGTAATTTACCAGGAGCTCAATCTTTTTCCCGTTTTTATAGAGCGCATTTCTGAAAGCGGCATATTGAACAGCAGGATTATCATTGCTTTTTTGAGCCGAGTTTTTTTCCATATCCCGGGCACCTTCCAGCAATGCATCAATATCTATACCGGCCAGGGCAACAGGAAGCAGCCCTACCGGGGTGAATACGGAAAACCGTCCTCCTACGTTATCCGGGATAATAAAACTGCGGTAACTTTCTTTTGATACCATATTGCGCAGGGCTCCCCGCGAACTGTCTGTAACGGCTACAATACGCTGTTTGGCTTGATCTTTTCCGTAAACCGTTTCAATATGTTGTTTAACAATGCGAAAAGCAATGGCCGGTTCTGTAGTGGTACCGGATTTTGAAATAACCA
>DAOSXZ010000027.1:0-15769 GCA_035380845.1 Bacteroidales bacterium
AATGGGAGGCAATTGCCCCATGTAATTGTATACTTTTTTCAATTGTCCCTTTTCAAAGTCACCAATGAGTTCTTCCATGCGTCCTTCAGCTTCTCCCAGGAATACGGCGTCTGCGTATTCAATGGTTTCTTCTGCATGGAGCATGGTGGATATGCCTCCGAAAATCACTTTCTTGCCTCTTTTTCTGAATTCTGTGGCAATGGCCCATCCCCGTCTGACCTGGGTAGATAACATCATGGAGATGGCCACCAGATCACACGATTCCTCAAAATCAACAGGTTCAACGTTTTCATCGGTAAAGGATACTTCTACATGCGGAGGCAGGGCTGCTGCAAATACTACAGGGCCGTGAGGGGGCAGGTTGAATGTGGTTTGTCCTTTGAGCTTTTCCCAACGCGGGTATATAAGTTTCAGCTTAATTGTTGTTGACATATTCAAGTATTAGTGGTTATGCGTTTTTTATTTGTTTTATCAACTGATCTACACCTGTAATGGCTCCGCATGTAAGTACGGACCCTATGATAACGCCCATGATCCCGTGGGCATTGATGTTCTGTCCGGCCAGGAAAAGGTTGGGAACTTTAGTTAAATGGGAGATAAAGCTTTCGGCAGGGGCATTCTTGTCCCGCAGTATTCCGTACATGGAACCTTCCAGGGTTCCTGTATAGTCCCTGTAAGTCAGAGGAGTGGAAGTCCAGAAATCTTCAATGTGGCTTATGGTGCCCGGAAACTGTTTTTCCAGGTTCAATAGCATCTGTTGTGCCTTGCGGGCTTTGAAATCCTCGTATTCCGCACCTCTTTCTCCGGGAGGCAGGTCTTTCCACGGAGCCACTTCTTTCCAGCTCATACTTTCAAACAGAACGGCACTTCTTACGAATTTCTGGTCCTGCCGGTCACACATGTGCATGTAGAAAAAATGCCCGTCCCATACGGATTTCCCGGGGTAATGGTAATAATTATAATTCAGGTAGGGGACTTTGTCTTCCCGGAATTTAATATATACAGTGAAATTGGATAACGTCTGTTGAATGTTGCGTATCCGTTTCTTATAGGCTTTACGTATCATGGGGGTATCCACCATATCCATCAGCAGGGCAGGATGAATATCCGATATCACATAGGATCCTTCAAATACCTGGTTGTTTAGCAGCGTGACACCTGTAGCCCCGTTATGGTCAAAGTTCACTTTGTTTACAGGCATCCCTGTAATGATCTCACCTCCCATTTCACGTATGGAATCGCAAAGCAAACGTACAATGATATCGCTTCCTCCCACAAACCGGAACGCACTTTTGTTATAAAAGTCGGTTATAAGAGCGTGATAATACAACGGGGTCTTCTCTGCAACACCCCCGTATAGGGGCATGATTCCCGCCAACACATTTTGCAGTTTTTCATCGTCGGTAAGCGAACGGATGTATTCAGCCACGCCTATCTGCATATTGGAACTGTCCAACCAGTAAGGATTCTCCATATTCTTGAACGAATACAGAGGGGAACGTTCGGCAATAGCTTCCATACGGCGCATATACAGACCTATGGAATTTCTTTCCTTCGGGAAATGACGTGAAAGTATATCGGTAAACGGTTCATGTCCGTTGGCATAAGCGTAACGGTCTCCCAGGTAGGAAACTACGTCGTATCCTGCTTCATCCAACCGGCTGAGTTCTATCTTATCTGTAAGGGAAAGGTATTTGAAAAAACGGTGCAATGACTGTCCTTCGTCCATACTGCCGATATAATGCATCCCGGTTTCAAATTTTACGCCTTTACGCAGGAATGTCTGCAAACACCCTCCCGGTACGTCGTGCTTTTCAATGAGGGCAACTTTCAATCCGTTTTTTGACAGAATATACCCGCATACCAGGCCTCCCAACCCGCTTCCAATAATTATGACGTCGTATTTGTTACTCATCCCCTTGTTGTTTTTCGGTATAAGTCAGGTTTTCCGGAACCCCTGTGCAATGCGTTGCCAGGGCTCTTTTTTCCGGGTCTGCAATATACGCTTTTATCTTCAGATTTTTGCGAACTAGTGATGCAGTTAGGGCAAATTCTCCCTGTCCGGGATCTTCCAGGTAATATACGCCGCTTTCGGGAAGGGCTTCTATTCGTTTGCTGAAGTTGCCGTTTTGGCGCATGATCCGCCGGGCCTTTGCGCTGATCTCTTTTCCCTTGTACAGGTAATTTTTTATCACTTTGTCCGCAAAGTAATGCGCGTTTTCTATACGTGCCGAGAGGGATTCATATTCCCATATGAACTGCTTGCGAACGGCTTTGCTCCGCTCCCGGGAGGTCTCACCGAACGAGAGATCATCGTGACGGATAGTGGGTAATATTTTTATGGTCATGCGACCCTTTCTCAGCAACAGATCTTCTTTGGGCAGCACGTATCCAAATCCGTGCAGCAGAACCGGCGTTATGTCCAGTCCCAGCGACTCTGCAAGGTGAAAGGCTCCTTTGTGAAACCGCAGAATGGAACAATCCGCGGAACGGGTACCTTCCGGAAAGATCATCACGGAATACCCGTTGGCAACACGGTCTCTTATATGGTCCAAATGGGTGTGCATGTATTCTATGGGCAGAAAATCCGCTAAGCGCAGGATTCCCTTGTAAAAAGGGGAGTTCCACTCCCTGTTGTTGGTCATGACTATGATCTTCGGGTGAAGCATGATCACGGCCATCAAGTCCAGGTGACTCTGGTGGTTGGCCACAATGACCGAAGGACGGGAAAAATCCGCATTTTCCTGCCCCAAAAACTCGGTTCGGGCCCTCGGAATCCGGAAGATAACAAATCGGCAAACACTTTGCAGAATCTTATGAAAACGCAGTTTATTCCGCTCGTTCCTTCCTCCGAAGATCAAAAGAAATCTGCCGGCCAGGCTCAGGTATACTACTCCCAACAGGAAGAACGTAAAAGAAACTGCCGAGTAGAAGAAATTTGTTAAAGTAAGCGGTTCATCCCGGTATTTTCCCCGTTTTGTGACCAGCATACGGTACAGGAACGGCGGAATCACATACGCAGTCATAACAACAGAGATCATTCCAATAATAGTCACCTGTGCCAAAGAATGCATGGCCGGATGCTTTGCAAAAATAAGCGATCCAATCCCGGCCAGCATAATCAGGGCAGATAATGCTACCGTATTCTTATACGTACCCAGCATTTTTTTCCTGTAGGTATATTCATAGATCATTCCTTCTGTGATGAAAATGGTATAATCGTCACCCAGACCGAATATGAAAGTGGCCAGTATGATATTTACTATGTTAAACTGTATGTTGAACAGGCTCATTATTCCCAGGATCCATATCCAGCTGACAGCCAATGGGGCAAATGCAATAAGACTCAGTTCAAGACGCCCGAAAGATAAAGTCAGGAAAAGAAATACTATGAAACCGCAAATAAAGAGCACGTAATCAAAATCCGAAGACAGGGAAGCGATCATCATCCGGGTTACGGAACCGGCATCAAAGGCAAAGGATTGGCTTCCCGCTTCATTAAGTCCCCGTTCCGTTTCAGATGCTTTTTCAGGGTCAATGTGAAGCATTGTATAAACCATGCTTCTTTCCGGCTTTTCCACAATGTAGTTACCGGCCAGGTGTGTTGTTATGGGTCCGAATTCTTTTGTCCCCAGTGGAATGTAAGATCGCTCCAGAAGTGTTTCCAAATTTGTAAAAGAACCCTCTCTGAATCCCAGCTCCCCGGCCGTAGTATTGAAATAACCCATAAAAGCTTCTTTGCGGGTGTCCCAGAAATCGTTCCAGCGTGCAATACGTTCTTCCTGTTTGGAACGGGACGGCAGAAAATTGCCGATCCCCGAGTGCCGGTATGCCTCTATCCGGGGTTTTACGGTTTCGTAATTTTCCAGGGCTTGATCCAATGTAGTCCCTTCGGCAACAAAATACATCACATGCTGCGATCCCTGTGTCTGATCCAGCATTTTATTCAAACTGCTTCGTTGGGGAGCAGTCATGTAATTGATGGATTGCATGTCAGCATTGAAAACCGCCCCTTTATTGATAACCAGGAAAAAAACAGTTAATAACAACAGACTCAGCATGATCCATTTGTTTTTTTCCGGTGAAGAATCAGCCAGCTTCCCAAAATGAAAATGTGCGGAAGCCTTTTTCCTCCCGGGAATCATATGCGGAAGGAATATGAGGACAAACAAAATGGTTCCCAGCAGCAGGAGGGTGGCAAACAATCCAAAACTGCGCATGGCCGGGGAGCTGATAAAAATCAAACTCAGGAACGCCCCCATGGTAGTAATGTTTCCCGTGGTAAGCGGTGATACGATGTCCGCTAAGGTCCGGCGGGGAGTGAACCCTTCGCGTATGTGTGAAAAAAAATGCAACGGGTAGTTCACGGCTATTCCAACAATCACAGAACCTGCCCCAATAGCAACCAGAGAAAGAGAAGAAGTAAGCACTCCGGCCATAGCAAAGGCAAAGAGCGATCCTGCCAAAACAGATAATCCTATAAGCAGGATGTATCGGTAATTTCTGAAATACAATGCCAGCAATATGGCAATGACTGCCAGGGCAATAGCTACGGATATCCATGTGTCCTGCCTTATGCGGTTGGCATTGGTCAGGGCAATATAAGCGGCTCCAAAGGGACTGGCCTGAATTTCATGGTCAAATTTCACATGGGTTTCTTCTATGGCCTTGTCTATGGCAACAACCAGTTTTTTGTTATTTCCCGTATCGGCGGTAGGATAACGCGAATCTATAGTAATTACCGCTTCCGAACCATCCTTGGAAAAGATGTGATCCAAATGGATCATAAACCGGTCTTCCATACCGAATCCCTGTAGTTTTTCAAGTAAAGGACCTGAAAACAACAGCGGATCCTGAAGCAAAGTATTTTTCAATACCATCCCGGCAGGGGAGAGCAATGTCTCCTTTACCTGTTCCAGGCGTTCGCGGATAACATCCGGCTGAATGAGTGAATCCATAGCCTTATAATCTTCCTCTTCCAGGAAGTAAGGCATGTTAGACGTTATAAAACTGCTGACATCCAGCATCATAGAAGGATCTATCCGCCATGTTATACCGGATATATGATCCCGGGCCGGTTCTTGTTCCAGCAACTCCCCCAGGTAGTCTGCTGCATCTATTAACAGATCCTTTTGAGGCATCTCTCCAGGATGGGCCATGCCTATGTTTATAATGATCTTGCTGGCTCCTCCAATATTCCTGTAGGCGTAATCAATGCGTTCGTGTTCCTTGTCGGAAGTCAGGAAACCCGATATATCCTCATTAAAATCCAGCAGGAAAAGTCCCCCGGCTGCAAGGACTGTGCAACAGGCAAGTAAAAGGTACAGTTGCCGTGTATGCTTGCGGAAATAATCGTATATTTTCAGGAACGTTTGAACCATGATCGGAAAAGCATTGAAGGGTAACCGTATAATAATGCGGAAAGGGTCAGAATGGTGTTCAGCAAACTGATTCTGAGAAAATCCTTTCCTTTACGAAAATGTGTAACCCTTTCACCGGCAGGAGCATAAAAAACCCTTATGGGCAGGGGTACTATCGGAACACGTTTCCAGGCCAGCCTCACCAGGATCTCCAGCTCAGTTTCGTAGCGGGTCGTGTACATACGCATTTTTTTCATCCGGTAGAGCGGATACAGTCTGAATCCTGTCTGTGTATCGGGCAGCCGTCTGAAAGTTTGCAATGTGAACCAAAAATTGGAAAAACGGTTAGCAAACGAATTTTTACCGGGCATGTTTTCCTGTTTTAAAAGACGGCTTCCCAGAATAACGGCTCCCGGATGCTTTTCCATGGCTTCCAGAAACCGGGGAATATCTGATGGATAATGCTGCCCGTCGGCATCCAGTGTTATGGCATAACGATACCCCCTTGCCAGAGCAAATGAAAAGGCTCTTTTCAGGGCATATCCTTTTCCCTTGTTTTCATTGTATGATATTATTTCCGGCTTATAGGACATGCTTTTGAGCAATTCCACGGTGTTGTCTGTAGAACCGTCGTTCACCACTATCATGCGGTTGCAATACCCCAGTGTTTCGTCAATTACGCGCAACAGTGTGGACGCATTGTTATACGTGGGAATGATTACACAGATATCGTCTCTTTCAGGCATAAATTCATTCGGGTCATTAAAGTTTCCCCTTCCAGGATCTCTGTCCGTACTTTCCAGGTCCGGTCTTCAAGTACAGTAACCTGCAACCTGAAAACAATAATGGGATTCTCTCCGGGATGTATACCTTTTAGAAATTTCACATTGTCAGCCTTTTCCAAAATCAATTCTTTATCCAGTGCAACCGATGCCAGTTCCCGCGACATTTCAAGCAAACAGGCCCCGGGAGTGATGGGATTCCCAGGGAAATGTGCACCGTAAATCCTGTGTTCCGGATTCAAACGCACTGTGAATACGTGTACTTCTTCCAGGCTTTCCTTTGAGATTATATGGTACAGGTCATTTAGAAACATAGGAATGAAACATTTTTTCTTCAACAGGTAAGTTTACACGTATATTGCCCATTCGGACTGTGGTTTTATCTCCCGACATTTCATGAATGACTACAGTCTGGATCATATAATCTTCCTTACGGAAAAATAGTTCGAGCTCTGAAAAAAGACGTTTCAGGTCCTTTTTTACGGGTTTCAGTTTTACATGCAGGAAATCCCCCCCGTTCACATATTGCGGTTTGAAATCTTCATTTTCATCCAGTATATCTCCGTTTAGTCCCATCAATACAATATTTCCAATTTGCCTGAAAAGTCCGCCGGCTCCGTTGTCATTCACCGGTTCTCCATCACGGCCTAAAAGAATCCATTCGTTATTTCTGACCAGAAATCCGGAACGATCCGGCATGTTGTATTGCCACAAGAGGGCAACGTCTTTTTGGTAAACCAGTGTTCCCCGGGAAATGCCCTTTTCCGTAAGGACCGATACTTCCCGTTCCTGCTGAAAATCACACGTCAGAGTACGAACCTCTTTTAAGGCGTTACGCATTTCCGGCGGATAATCCTGTATTCCGGGCAAGACTACAGGAAGTGATAAAAGCAAGGAAATAAAGACATTTAGCATATACTATTGTTTTAAGAGGAAAAACACTCCGGCTACAATCAAAACCACTCCGATCCAGCGAGTAGGCGGGATTGCCTCCTTGAAAATAAAAAAGGCCGCCAGCATGCCGAATACATAGGCAAAGCTGGTTATTGGGTATGCAATGGAAAAGGGATAATGCTTTAAAATATACATCCACAGTATGGTGGCAGATGCAAATAACAGTCCCGTAAGTGCAAAGTACCAGTTTGTAAACAGGTGTTTGAAATAGGTCCGGGTAAAACTGAATTTTTCCATATGCTGCATGGAAATTTTCAGGCATACCTGTCCGGAAGCCAGCAATATGGTTTGTGTTAGTGACAAAAGTATGAATTTCAGCATTTTGTCATAAATATCAAAGAGGTTTCGGACTCCAGGTAGTTATTTACCAGCAAAACATTGTCAGGTAACAGACCGCGTTGCATTTTGAAGGCTGCCGCGTATACGTCAAAAGCATGATTGCTGAAGGATTCTCCAAATAATGGTTTCACGGACGGGAGAGTAATCCAGTCTTCCCGGGCTATTCCCAGCCGGGTGGATGTATCCTGTATGGCTTTTTCAATACGTTCTTTAGTTGGATTGTGCAGCAGCACAACCTCATTTATACAAGCCATGGGGTTTTTTCCCGGGGTGTCCGCCAGCATGAAACTGACCGCGGTTTCCCCGGCCATTTTTCCTTTCCAGAATCCCACTTTGTCCAGAACCTTGAAATAATTGGGGATCATCTCGTCAAATCCTCCCACCAATGCACTCTTGATCCTGCCCAGTTGAAATTGCATGAAAGCATCCAGCAAAGCACTTTCAAAAGAAACGCCCAAATGTACATAGGTGCTGTTGTAACCGGTGCATTTCAGATGAACGGCAATGTGGGAACTGATGGTATTGTGCGTGGAATTGATAAAATTGGTGGGTTGCAGGAATTCTTCTCCTTCTTCCAGCATCGCCATCAGAAATTTTTCCGTGGTTTCCAGGCATCCCAGGCCTGTCCCCACTATAATGGCATCCGGATCTTTGATCCCGGAGGCTTCCACAACAGTCATGGAAGTGGCTATGGCCCTTTTCAGGATTTTTCCCATTCTCCTTGATGCTACGGGATCCAGAAAACGTTTGTAGTCTGCTTCAATGGAACGCTGGAAAGGAACATCGTAGGAAACAGGGTTATCCAGCCAGTCGTCACAGAGTGGATTTTGTACTGATATTTGTGCTGCTGCCTGTATGTATACGGCCATAATGGTTAAATTTTAGAAAAAATGCATGTGGTGTCATTCCCTCCGAATCCAAAAGAATTGGTCATTACATTGCGAATGGGCCGGGGAGGTTTTTCATCCGTAACCGGACGGAAGGATAGCATCTCCATGGGATTCTTATAGTTCAGGTTGACCGGCAGAAAGTTGTTCAACATAGCCAGTATGGAAATCACAGATTCCACGCTTCCGGCCGCACTTGTGGTATGTCCGGTATACGATTTTGTGGAAGATACAGGAGGAACGCTGTTGGTTCCGAAAACGCGCATAAGGGCCTTGCCTTCACTTTCATCGTTATTGGGAGTCCCGGTCCCGTGTGCGTTTACATAGTCAATATCTCCCGGTTCAAGTCCTGCTTCTTTCAATGCTTTGGTCATGGAAAGAACTGCTCCGTCACCTTCCGGAGAAGATGCCGTTTGGTGGTATGCATCACACGCGTTACCGTATCCCGCTACCAGGCACAAGGGTTTAACGCCCCGTGTTTTTACGGATGCTTCCGATTCCAGAACCAGGTAGGCAGCTCCTTCTCCCAGGTTCAGGCCGGCACGTGTGTCGTCAAATGGCCTGCAGGGTTCTTTATCCAGGATCTTAAGCGTGTTGAAACCATTCAGATGAAATTTAGAGAGGCACTCACTGCCACCCACAACCGCTATGGATGTTCTTCCGGTACGTATCATGTCGGAACCCATGATCAACGCATTGGCAGCTGAAGAACAAGCTGTGGAAAGGGTAGAAAGCATATCAAAACCTCCGTAATGATCTGCTATCAATTGCGTACAGACTCCGCAATCGTGTGAGAGGATGTAATCGTCGTAGGTTTTGTCGGGGGTAAGCATTCGTAGAAAATATTTCTCTGTATTTTCCATACCTCCCACGGTAGTTCCGGATATCAGCACCGGGTTCAGGGAATTTTTGCTCCTGATCCCTGCCATTTCCAGGGCTTCACCCAGGGCAATGATGCCCATCAGGGAGGTTCTTGTGATCATCTGCTCCTTCGGGACACCTGCCATACAACGCAATTCGTCTGTACTGAAAGGTATTTCGGCACAGGGAAGGTGCGAATGCATGGATTCCAGCCAACGCAAAGGACCAATGCCGCTTTTACGATGGTGCAGGGATTCCAGGGTGTCGGCCGTACCGGCCCCCAGGGACGTAATGATACCAAAACCAGTAACGTATATTTTTTCCATCCGGAAAATTATTTTGTGCGGTTTTTCTCTATGTATTCAGCCATTGTAGCAACGGATTTGAAAATCTCCTTGCTTTTTCCCGGATCTTCCAGTTTTATCCCGTAATTCTTTTCCATCAGCACAATCAGTTCCAGTGCATCAATGGAATCAAGGCCCAGTCCTTCTACAAACAAAGGGGCATTCGTATCTATGTCATCGGGTGTTATGTCTTCCAGGTTTAACGCTTCGATGATCTGTTTTTTTAATTCTAAAATCAACTCTTCCATGTTAGTTTAAATAAAGTTGGTTAATATTCAATATGTTATAATCCATTCCTTTAGGGCTTTCTTTTTCTACCATCATAACCAGTACGTCGCAATGGTTGTCAAGGTATTCCGTCCAGCCGCACAATACGCGGTTGATACCGGGTGACGAGAAGGCCCATTCTATAAATGTATGCATTTTTTCTGCATCAAAATCCTCCAGAATGAAAAAAGAAGTTTCTCCGTGGATCTTGTTGCGGATGGCTACTTCTCCTGTCACGATATTGGGAAGCGTGTAAACGAAAACCGACGGGCTTGGATAATAGTTGTCCGGATTTATGGTTGCCTGGAAACGTTTGTCATCGTCCAGTGAAGCGCTTTTATTGGCAAATACCACAGAGGTGGATCCGTCGGGAGTTTCCCTGTCGTAATCCAGTGCCCGCAACACCATTTCAGAGGCCAGAAATCCGGCTTTTGACAGGTTGTCCATCTTGTGGAATTTGGGATATCCTGCATCCAGATAACGGTATATTTCCGTCAAACGGGAAGATCCCGGTTCCCCGGAAAAAGCGATATCAGGCTCCTTTCCGTTTAAAATGACCTGCCGGTCTGTAATGCGGCAATATGCGGTTATTTTTTTCATAAAGTATTCTCAAATAACAGGACGGCATTACAACCGCCAAATCCCGACAAGGTTTTCAAACAGTATCTTTTATCCGTTTTTGAAAGAGCAGTGGAAATGGTAATGTCTCCTTCAATTCCCGGTTCTTCATAACCTGTGGAAGGCAAAACCAGTCCCTGTTCCAGGGCCTTGACAGCAATGATGGATTCCAGGATTCCTGCAGCTCCAAGCGTATGTCCGAATAAAGCTTTCAGGCTGAAAACAGGGGAGGATTGCAGTCCTGCCCGTGAAAAGGCAATAGCTTCCATCTGATCGTTATATGGCGTTGCAGTACCGTGTGCACTTATAAAAGCTATATCATGGGCAGGAATGCCATCCATTGCAGTTTGCAAGGCTCTGTAAAGACCTTCCCCGGTCCTGGACGGTCCTGAAATATGGTTGGCATCGTTGCGGATGCTTCCCCTGATAAGTGAAATGCCCTTTTTCTTTTCTTTCCCATAAACTATAGTGGCAGCCGCCTCGCCCAGGTTCAACCCTTTTCTGCGGGCGTCAAACGGGCGGCAACGTTCCTCGTCAAGGGATTTAAACGATTGAAAGCCCGAGACAATAAAGTCCGGTGCCAGATCCATGCCTGTCACCACCACGTGGTCGTAGCGGCCCTGTTCCAGTAATTGAATGGCTGCGATCTGTGCACATGCTCCTGATATGCAGGCATTTGAAACAGTAAAGGGCGTGTTGGGATTCCCAAAGAAACCTGCCAGCAACCCGGCCGTATGCCACAGATGGACCCTGTCTTGCCCAAAACCATGCGTGGGCAGTCCCAATAAATGGATATTTCCTTTGGTAGAAGAAAGTACAAAGCATGTACGTTCAGAGCCTGCCTGTATTCCGGCCTCCTTCATAGCAATATGAGCCGAGAGCAGCATTGCCTGTTCCGGAATCGTATATTTTTCTTTTGTTTTGAAAGTATTCCGGAAGCTTTCTTCCACTATTTCCGGCTCAATGCGGGAAATCGCAATCGGATTCCCGGCCGCATCTTTCCCGGGGGCTATGCCGCTTTTTCCCTCAAGAACCGCTTTGTAGTTGGCGGCAGTTGTAAAACCCAGGGAAGAAATTATGTTGTCTGATAGTTTATAGATCATATGACGTTGTGTCTCTTTTTCCATTCGGTATAGAAATCGGGACTGTACAGTACCAGTTTGTAATCACTGTCCAGAAATACCTGTGTGGTGCTTCCCGTGGCAGCCAGCGCGTTGTCTTTTTCCCTGAATATTTTGTATTTGAAAACTACCTTAGCGGCTTCAACCGGTACGTATTCAATCTCAATACGGGCTGTATCTCCGTATTGCAGCGGATTTTTGAATTCAAACTGCATATCCACCAGCGGTGCATAAAATCCGTTGTCAAAATAGTTCTGGTATGTCAGTCCGTATTTTCTGCCGAATGCTTCCCGGGCATCTTCAAAGTACAGGACGTAGGTACCGTGCCATACAATGTTCATGGAATCTACTTCGCTGAAACGTATCAGGATATGTTTTGTTTCCTTAAGTACGTTAGGTTTCTTCATAGGGCTGACTTTCTGTGTCGGTTAAAAACAGTTTCATATGGGCGGTTGCTGCAATTTTCCCGTTGCAACGTATTTCGGCTTTCAATAAAATCGCATTGAAGACTTCGTGCTCTATCAAAATTCCGGTTTCCAAATGATCTCCCGGCACGGGTCTGAAAAATACGTTGAAATCCTTAACAGCACCAATAATGCCCAATTTGACGGAAAGATGGTTGTCCAGACTTTTGTATCCAAGACGCGCCGCACAGGTCTGGGCCATGTTTTCCATCATCCCGGCTTCCGAAAAGTACCCGTTCAGACAAAAGATATTGTCTTCTGTAATGGTCATTTCCGTGGCGGCGTAATAGCCCTCAAACTCTGTAAGTTTGTCCACCATGACAAAAGGAGGCCTGTGGGGTATCAATTCCAGTATGTTGTAGGGCTTTATCATATAGTGCCGTTATTCCAGAATTTATAAAAATTGAACCATTGGTGTGGATACGCTTTTACTACTTCCTCCAATTGCCTGACGTAGTTTTTGCAAAGTGCAAAGGCGATCTCCCTGGAAGTCTTGTATAGTGAACGATCTACTTCAACGGTCTTACAGATAGTGTGGTACATAAGGCCGCGTTCTTTCATCACGTATAGGGAAACCATGGGAACATTCAGCTGGGCTGCCATCATAAATGCACCCATAGGAAACTGTGCCGGAGTTCCCAGGAACGGTACGGTAAAAGATTTTGCACTCCCAAAAAGACGGTCGCAAGGCATGCTTACAATATCCCCGTTCTCCAGGGCGGATTTGATCACAAAAAGATGGGACATGTCTGTGGAAACCGGTATAAGATCCGCCGTATTTCCCGAAAGGGCCTTGGCCCGGTTGGCCTGGATGAACGCCGATTCACCTCCAAATACAACGGCGTTGAGTTTTTTCAGGTCCTGCTGCATAAAATATCCGCAGATCTCAAAATTCCCCACATGTGCTCCGGAAATGATAAAACCGTCCGGTCCGTTGAGTAAACGGGTAAATTCATCCCAGTCGGTAATGCGGGATTTGAAAATGTTTTTTTTCCGTGCAAAAATGTAAAACCGATCCATCATCATCTGACCGAACAGGAAATGGTTTTTGTAGACATGATACACAAGATTGTGCCGGAATCCATTGTGTTTCAAGTAATCCTTAATGGCCAGGAAAGCTTTGCGACTGAAAAGCAGGTAAAAGGGTATGATAAATGCCAGGATGGCATAACCCACCCGTATATTTACACAGCGGAATAAAATGAACAGTGCTTTTTGCCCGAAATTTCCCCCGCCGGTAGTACCCTTCCACGCCGGTTTCTTTTCTGCCATTAGGTTGCTTTGATCCTTCCTTCTATATAATCGTAAAACTGGGATAAGGTTTTGACGTTGGTCATTTCCTCGGGTTTGATCTTAAATCCGAAATTCTGTTCAACCACCACCACTATATCAACAAAATCAAGGCTGTCTATGCCAAGGTCTTCTTTAAGAAAAGCTTCGTCTTTAAGGGCATCTGCCTCCACCTCTATATCTTCGATTAAAAAGTTGTTTACAATTTCTTTGATTTCGTTCCTGTTCATGATCTCTATGTTGTGCGTGCTAAAATTTTTTCAGTATCAATGCGCTGTTGGTTCCTCCGAATCCAAATGAATTGGACAGGCAAATATCCAGATTCTTATCTAAAGTTTTAACAATTATATTCAAATTTTTTGACATATCATCCGGTTCTTCCAGATTGATATTGGGAGCGATAAAGGAATGCTTCATCATCAGCAGGGTATAGACGATTTCGCTGGCCCCGGCCATCCAGCATTCATGACCAGTCATCCCTTTAGTGGAACTAACGGGAGTTTTTTGGGCGCCAAAAACCCTGTCAATGGCCATTGCCTCGTAACCGTCTCCTATGACAGTGGAAGTAGCATGTGCGTTAATATAATCAATATCAACCGGTTTTAGATTTGCATCTGCCAGAGCCCTTTCCATTGCCACGGCAGATCCATGATCACTCGGTTGAGAAATATGAACTCCGTTGGATGAAAATCCGTATCCCAGGATTTCCGCGTATATGGGTGCACCCCTTTTCACGGCATGTTCGTATTCTTCCAATATCAATGTGGCAGCGCCTCCGCTGGGAACCAGACCATCCCTGTTCTTATCAAAGGGGCGGGAAGATTTCAGCGGCTCATCCACCCGGGTGGAAAAAGCATTCAGTCCGTCAAAACTGGCCATGCTCAGGTAATTGGTTTCCTGAGCTCCGCCGCAAACAATCATATCCTGTAATCCAAGCCGGATGAACATGGCACCAAGGCCTAAGGTATGGGAACCGCTTGAACAGGCAGCACTGATTGTCATGTTAATTCCCCGGAGCTTGAAGATTGTAGATAAATTCATGGTTACCGTAGAATTCATGGACTGGAAAATGGCACCGGATCCCAGCAGGGTAGTATCTCTTTTCTCTACACAGATTTCGTGAGATTCTATGACCGCTTTGCTTGAAGAATCATTCCCGTAAAGAATGCCTGTTTCGTTCTTTTCCAGGTAATCCAAATCTATTCCGGCATCTTTGAGTGCCTGTTCCGTGGCCGCATAAGCGTATTCTCCCTCTTCCGGAAGGCATATCCGCTGGCGGCGGCTCAAAACGCCTTTCAATTCCGGACGCGGTACAACGCCCGTCAGCGGGGAACGGTATCCGTATTCCGTCCTTGCCGGATCAATGCCTATGCCGCATTTCCCGTTATACAGGCTTTTCCGTACTTCTTCCACGTTTGTTCCTATGCATGAATGGATCCCGATCCCTGTTATAACAACTCTTTTCATAAGTTCTCTAAGTATGTAATCCTCCGTTTACAGACAACACTTGTCCCGTTATATAGGAAGCCTCCTGGCTGGCAAAGAACGCAACGGCAGCCGCTACTTCGTATGGTTGCCCGAAACGTCCGGCCGGAATACGTCCTTTGTGGTCGTCCTGGTTAATATCTGCTGTCATATCCGTATCTATGAATCCGGGGGCCACGCAATTGACAGTTACTTTACGCGGGGCCACCTCCAGGGCCAGCGAACGCGTGGCTCCTATGATGCCTGCTTTGGAGGCCGAATAATTTGTCTGTCCCGGCATGCCTGTAAGACCGGACAACGAGGTTATGTTTATGATCCTTCCGTTGCGTTTGGTAAGCATGTTCTTCAACACCCTGCGTGTCACGAAAAAGAATCCGAACAGGTTGGTCTCCAGTACTTTATTCCATTGTTCGTCTTGCATGAAGATCATCAGGTTGTCTTCCCGTATTCCGGCATTGTTTACCAGAACACTAATGAATTCTCCCGGATGGGTTTCTTCCCATTTTGCCAGGGCATCATCCACTTCGTGGCTGAATGCTACATTGAAAGGCATGATCTCGGCAGTTCCGCCGGCCTCTTCTACCAGACGGACGGTTTCCAGGGCGGCTGTACGGTTGGATGCATAATTCACAAGTATAGAGTACCCTTCGCGGGCCAGGGCCACGCAAACAGCCCTTCCAATACCTCTTGACCCTCCCGTTACCAATGCATATTTCATACTGTTACGGCTTATTGTTTATTATATATTCTATAGTTTTGGCAATATAAGGATACAATGTTTCATCTTCCTTTACAGCAGGGAAGAATGAGCGTATCTGATCGTAAACACTGCGGGTGGCCGGGGACAATTGGTCTTTTATGTCCAGGCAGTCCACTCCCTGCATGAGCGCCATCAAATGGATGGCAGTCACCTGGAATGCATTCTCAATTACTTTTGCAGTGATCAATGCCGAGTTGGTGCCCATGCTCACCACATCCTGGTTGTCGTTGTTGTTGG
>DAOSXZ010000028.1:0-15749 GCA_035380845.1 Bacteroidales bacterium
CAGGATTCTCTGGTACGTCTCAAACCCCATCTCGGCAATAAATCCGCTTTGTTCCCCGCCCAAAAGGTTGCCTGCGCCGCGAATGTCCAAATCCTGCATGGCTATGTTAAAGCCGCTTCCCAGTTCCGTAAATGCTTCCAGGGCTTTGAGCCGCCTGTTGGCATCTTCGGTCAGACCGGCGTTTTGCGGTATCAGTAGGTAACAATATGCTTTCCGGTTGGAGCGGCCCACCCTGCCTCTCATCTGGTGCAGGTCGCTCAGTCCGAACAGGTGTGCCCGGTTGATTAGTATGGTGTTGGCATTGGGAATATCAATTCCGTTTTCAATTATGGATGTGGATAATAACAAATCATAATCCCCACATATAAAATCCAGGAGGACTTTCTCCATGGTTTTGGGAGGCATTTGTCCGTGCCCTATGGCAATACGGATGCCGGGGCGTATTTTTCTCAAAATTTCGGCAACGGTTTCTATATCCATGATGCGGTTATGGACAAAGAAAATCTGGCCGCCCCGGTCCAGTTCCCTGTCTATGGCTTCTTTGATTACCTGGTGATCAAAAGTTTGGACTTCCGTGTGGATGGGAAGCCGGTTGGACGGGGGTGTCTGGATGATGGAGAGATCTCTTGCTCCCATAAGGGAAAACTGCAATGTCCTGGGAATGGGGGTCGCCGTCATGGTAAGGGTGTCGACGTTAATTTTAAGCAGTTTTAATTTTTCTTTGGCAGCAACCCCGAATTTTTGTTCTTCATCTACCACCAGCAAGCCCAGGTCTTTAAACAAAACGTCTTTATTCAGCAACCGGTGTGTGCCAATGATAATATCTATGGTTCCTTCCTGAAGCTGATTTAAAATTTCCCTTGTCTGGAAAGGCGTTTTAAGGCGGGAAATAAATTCTGTCTTCACGGGAAAATCTTCCAGCCGTTCGGTTATTGTATGGTAATGCTGGAGGGCCAATATGGTTGTGGGAACAAGGAAAGCCACCTGTTTTCCGTCGGTAACGGCTTTAAAGGCAGCCCGTATGGAAACTTCTGTTTTACCAAAACCTACGTCACCGCATACGAGCCGGTCCATGGGATACGGTTTTTCCATATCGCTTTTTACCTGTTGTGTAGCCAGCAGCTGGTCAGGCGTATCTTCAAAAAGAAACGAGGCTTCCAACTGTTGCTGCAGGTAGGTGTCCGCAGAAAATGCATAACCCTTGGCCGAAATTCTTTCCGAATACAATTTGATAAGATCCCGGGCTATATCCTGTACTTTTTTCTTGGTCTGTTGTTTGATTCTGTTCCAGGCTCCGGATCCCAGTTTGTGGATCCTGGGGGCTTCGCTTTCTTTACTTTTGTACCGGGCAATTTTGTGCAAGCCGTGGATGTTAACATATAACACATCATTGTCCCTGTAAATGATTTTTACAGCTTCCTGCATTTTTCCGTTCAGGTTGGTTCTCACCAGGCCTCCGAATACACCCACGCCGTGGTCAATGTGTACTACATAATCTCCAATTTTAAATCCGGTAAGATCGTTCAGGGTGATCTGTTCGCTTTTCTGAACCGAACCTTTCAGGTAAACCCTGTGAATTCTTTGGAAAAGTTGATGATCTGTGTAATAACAGATTTTATTGCTGTGATCTGTAAAACCTTCGTGTAAAGAAACTTTTTTATATTCTACAAACGGCTCGGGACAACCCAGGCTTTCAAAAATATCTTCAAGCCTTCTTATTTGTGCTTTGTTCTCGCTCAATATGCAAACCCGGTACCCTTCCGCTTTTCTTTTACGGATATCACTTACAAGAAGACCGAAATTTTTATTGAACACAGGCTGGGGTGATGTTTCATACTGAATTGCGGCGTTTTCCCTCACCAGGTTGTAATAAGCCATTACCGGAACAGTGGACGGAATGTCTTTAAAATCTTCCTGAAAAGACCAAACGACAGCCTGTTCTGCAATTGTGTCAAGTAACAGTTGTTCTCCTTGCAAACGTTGTGTCACTGTAACAGTGGTCCTTTCTTCTATGGACAATTGTGTGTTTTGATCAAAAATCCGTATGTTTTCTATCTCATCTCCAAAAAAATTAATCCGGTAAGGACGGTTTTCGGAATAGGAAAACACATCAA
The DNA here is from genome assembly GCA_035380845.1 of Bacteroidales bacterium. GTDB lineage: Bacteria > Bacteroidota > Bacteroidia > Bacteroidales > UBA932 > DMER64. The sequence continues at coordinate 2,115 of DAOSXZ010000028.1, forward strand.
TAATACTTCCTCTCACGGCAAATTGCCCCGGTTCAATAACAAAATCCGATTTTTCAAAACCGGCCCGGAAAAGATATTCCTTTATGAATTCGTGAGACAGGTTAAGTCCTTTATAAATAGTTAGGGCGTCTTTTTCCAGGGCTTCTTTTCCCGGAATACCTTCCAGTAATGCTTTTGGATAGGTCACAAGTATGATGTCCTTATTCTGGCTGAAAAAGCGGGATAAGGCCCTTAGCGCCGTGGTCCGCTGGACCCTGAATGATTCATCCGGTCTTGCTGTTTTGCCGGTTCCTCTGTAAGATGCGGGAAACAAAAATACATTGTCATCTTCTGTCAATACGGATAGATCACCCGCAGCATAAGAAGCCTGGGAGGAGTCCTCCCTGATTACAACATGAACCCTGCCAAGTGACTCTTTATATATCCCGGCTATGGGAAAATATACGGAAGATCCGGAAAGTCCCTGTAAAGAAAGCACTCCCGGAGTATTTTGAAAACCTGAATCTTCTATAAATTTACGTATATCCCTAACATCAAAGCCTGTCATATACGCGTTCTATCATGGGAGCAATTTGCCCGTACATGTCTTTTATCCTTTTTTTGTCCACTGTTTCCATACAATTCCGGTAAATCTCAAACAACTCTTCTTCCAACACTGCCAGTTGCTGCATGTAACCGGTTCCCTTGCTGTTGTATATCCGGGAAAAATACATGTATTTGCTGCCGTTTCCTCTTTTTACAGGAAAGGTTTCGTGTTTCAGTTTCACGGCTTTCTCACATAAAGGTGATCTGTTGTTTTCTCCCTGTCCCAGGAGTAAATACGGCTGATCTTTTCCCATATTCACCCATAGAGGTATGCATACACCGGCGGGCGGATAGCCCATGACGGTCCACATGACGGTTTTCACGGGATCCTCTCCCTGTTTTACTCCTTCTACAACTATGGAACAGGTACTGGATCTGCGTGGAATAAAATCCTGATCCAGAAACCATCCGGAAGCTTTTTCCGGTGAAAAATCAGGATTGCACAGATCTATTCCCAAAAATGCATGGTAAAACGATCTTGAAACGTTTTTAAAGATCCATTGAGGCGTAAAATCTGCCGAGGCTGCTTTTTTCAAAAAAAGAGCAGAAGCTGTTGCATACCTCATATAGCCCATTCCTTCGTTAATCCTGCCGGTATAGGAAAAATTAGTATATACAAGATAACCGTGTGGTGCGATGGCCGGATCGTTGGCGTCCAGTTTAACCCATGAGTGGTTGTTTACTTCATAATAGGCGGCTCCGCCGCATGCATCAATGACACCAAAATTGGCTTCCACGCGCATGGGTCTTGAAAGTGTATCCAGAAACGTTTCAAAATCTTCCAGATCTGCACAAATTTCCAATGCCCTGTACATTACTTTTCCTTCCTGATCCATTTCCTTTATCTGATCATCTTTTAGATTGTATGAAGCCGTATTCATTATGGAAAACCCCGCACTGTTGGTTCCGGTCCAGGCTGTGCCTGCAGTGTCGGTAGCATCTACCAGGGCTAAAAAAGAGTATTTTCCGGCATTGAAAAATTCAATACGGTTTTGTTCCTGCCCGGTATCACGGTGTTTCCATAAAAGCGGTCTTCCGTTGGCAGTGACTTTTCCCGTGATGACGGCTGAAGTACAAGCCTGTGAATTTTGGGTTAAAAGACTAAAAATTAAAGTACTAAGTGCAATTATCCAATATTTTTTCATAACAATCGTTTTGTCAAAAGAGTTTTTCCGGTTCTTCCCTGAATATACCCAGGTGTTCATAAGCCAGCCGGGTAGCTTCCCTGCCACGGGGCGTTCTTTGCAACAATCCCTCTTTTATAAGAAATGGTTCATAAACTTCTTCCAAAGTGCCTATCTCTTCACTGACGGCTGTGGCAATAGTACCTATTCCAACAGGACCTCCTTTGAATTTGTGGATAATTGTAGATAAAATCTTGTTATCCATTTGGTCCAGTCCTCTTTTATCAATGTTTAAGGCATCCAGGGCATATTGTGTGATTTCATTGTCTATCATCCCTGATCCTTTTACCTGTGCAAAATCCCGTACCCTTCTGAGCAATGCGTTTGCTATACGGGGGGTTCCCCTGCTCCTGGAAGCAATTTCATGAGCTGCTTTCTGATCAATATCAACATTCAATATGGAAGCCGAACGCAATACAATCTGCAATAAAACAGGAGCATCGTAATATTCCAGGTGACATTGTATGCCAAACCGGGCTCTTAACGGTGCGGTAAGCAGTCCGCTTCTTGTTGTAGCTCCAACCAGTGTGAAAGGTTGCAGGGATATCTGTACCGAACGGGCACCCGGACCCTTATCCAGCATGATGTCTATGGTAAAGTCTTCCATAGCCGAATACAGATATTCTTCAACCACGGGTGAAAGCCTGTGTATTTCATCTATAAACAGAACATCCCCTTCTTCCAGACCCGTGAGCAAACCTGCCAGATCTCCCGGTTTGTCCAAAACTGGGCCGGATGTAATTCTGAGTCCCACTCCAAGTTCTTTTGCAACAATATGTGCCAGCGTGGTTTTACCCAAACCGGGAGGTCCGTGCAAAAGAACATGATCCAGGGATTCACCCCTCATAAGTGCCGCTTTTACAAATACCTTTAGATTGTCGGTAATTTTTTCCTGTCCGGAGAATTGTGCGAATTCTTTTGGTCTTATCTGTTCTTCAAAATCCCTTTCCGAAGGTTCTCTGTTTTTGTGTGGGTCGAAATCAGTCATGAAAACAATAATAAATATATTTCTTTTTAAAAGGTTTTGTTTCTTTTAATAGTTTGTTGATATGTTAATAAATATTAAAAACTCCTGTATATAAAGCTGTTTTAAAATTTCGAACTAAAAAAGGATGTTCATAAAAGTGTTGGTAAAAATGGATAAAACAAAGGTTATTCACAATTGGAAAAGTTTTCAAAAAATGTCTTTTTTTATCCTCAGTTTCTTCAACAGGTTTTCCACAGGATATTGTGCAGTTATGAACAGAAGAGCAGATGTAACAAATCCTTCAGATAAAATGGCCAGAACGGGAAAATAGACCCTGTAATGGAATAAAACGGGAGTAAAAGCAAGATTGCTCAATTTAAGAACAGCCGCCAGGATGGTCACCATTACAGGAACAAATATATTGTTACCGCTTTTTGAAAAAGCTTTGATCAGGCAAAAAGCACCAAAAGGATACAACAATATACCGGCGGAATTTTCCACAAAATGAAGCACATATCCTATGGTCGCTTCTGAGAGACCCCAGCATACTGCCCAAAAAACAATGATCCTTATATTATTTTTCATGGTATAAAGGTGTTATTAATTCTTCCCGGGTAGCCGGTATGGGAAGCGTTCTTCCCGCTGCATCCTGAAGGGCTAACCATACCGATAGCGCATATATTAAAGGAGGCTCCCCTATTGCCCTGGTATTATGAATATTAAGAGGTTCCGGATTTCCTTGGAACAATTCAATATGGAAATTTTCAGGCAACTCATATATACCGGGTATTTTGTAATTATCCAGAGAATCTGTTTCCAGTTTTCCGTCTTTTCCTGTTACCAGTTTTTCCAGGGTACACCAGCCAAGGCCCTGCATAAAAGCCCCGTGTATCTGCCCCATATCTATTCCTTTATCTACAGGTTCTCCGCAATCATGCAATATCCACATATCCAGAATGCGAAACTGACCGGTGAGCAAATTCAATTCCACATGTGCCACGGAATTTCCCATTACATAATACCAGTAAGGACGACCGGTCATGGTTTCCAGGTTAAATCCTATGTTTTCTCTTTTATAGAAACCTTTTTCGCTTAAAGATTCCAGTGTCATGTAGGAATGGAATACCAGTTCTTTAAAAAGAACACTGGTTTTGGCTTCTTTGCAGGATACCGTATTGTTTTCCCATACTACTTTCCCTTTTTCCAAACCCATCATTTTCAAAGCTATGGGATTGAGACGTTTTTTTAATTTATCACAGGCATCTTTCAAGGCGGCTCCGGAAAAATCGGTACCCGTGGAGGCTGCCGTGGAAGTTGTATTAGGGATGACGGAAGTTGAAGTATCGGCCACCCTTATAGATTCTGTAGAAACGCCCAGTTCACGGTGAACAACGGTTCTCATTTTATCATGCAATCCTTGCCCCATTTCCGTTCCGGGGTGATGGATAAGGACTGAACCGTCGCGATAAATATTAATTAGCGCGCCGGCCTGGTTGAAAAATGATTCATTAAATGATATGCCGAATTTACCGGGAACCATGGCAAGTCCCTGTTTAACGAAACTGTGTTTTTTGTTGAAAGCGTTGATCTTTTTTCGCAGTCCAAAATAATCACTTTTGTTTACAATCTGACGGTGCGCAGACCGTAAAATGTTATGTTCGACCAGCATATTGCATGGAGTGCGGTTATTTTTCCGAATTCCGTAGTAATTTTTCCAACGTACATTTGCCGGATCTTTACCCAGTGCTTGTGCAATCTGGGTAATAACGGATTCAATCACGGAAATAGCCTGGGGAACCCCAAACCCTCTAAAAGCTGTATTGCTGGGTTTATTTGTCCTGCAACCGTAAAGTACGCTTTCTATATGAGGGATGTAATAAGCCCCGTCCAGATGGAAAAGACAATGATGCAATACTGCTATGGATATATCATTGCACCAGCCGCAATCGTAAGCCATGGATATTTTCAGGGCCCGAATACCTCCCTGATGGTCAAAACCCACTTCCCAGCCGGCTTTAAAAGGATGACGCTTTCCTGTCAGACGGAAATCCTGGTCCCTTTCCAGGATAAAAAGAACGGGTCTTTTTGTTTTCCAGGCCAAAAGTGACGACCAGGCAACCGTCCAGTTAGCTTGTGCCTGCTTTCCCCCAAAACCGCCACCCAAACATCCTGTCTGAACTTCAATGTCAGAAGCCTTCAGGCCCAGTAATGAGGCTGCAAACCGCTGGTTGTCAGTAGGATTTTGTGTAGATGAGCGAATAAGCAGACCACCCTGGTGCAAAGGAACAGCATAAGCAGCCTGGGTTTCAAAGTAATAATGTTCTTGTCCCCCGGCCTCCAGCGATCCCTTTTTTCTAAAAGGGGCATTTTCCATTTCACGTGCCGGATCTCCCCGTTTAAGCCGCAAAGGATTGAAAAGAAAATCTTTATTTTTCATTGCATCCTCTACCGTCACCACAGGAGCCAGGACTTCCCATGACCACTCAATAAGTGAAGCGGCTTTTTTTGCATTTTCCAATGTATCTGCTGCTATAATGCAGACTACCTGTCCCATATAACCGCAAGTTCCTCCTTCCGGCAAAAGACATGGCTCGTCATCAATTACAGGAGCCATGGTATTGGGGCCCGGTATATCCCGGGCTGTAAGAACAGCAGCCACACCTGCAGAAGCGCGGGCAAGAGATACATCCAGGTATTCCAGGCGGGCTTTGGCGTGGGGAGAGGATACAGCATATCCGGTAAGAGATCCCCGGTAAAGTTCCATATCCGGAAGATACCGGGTTTCACCCGAAAGATGGGCCGCTTCCCTGTATTGAATAAAATCCGGTTCAGTCATGGTTTCCTTGGTATGATTCATAAAGCAACAAAAGCATATTTTTAGCGACATCCATGCGGTATGATGCGCTTCCCCTTACATCGGATAAAGGGGTAAAATCTTTTTCCAGTAATGCCGAGGCTTTTTTGCAATTGCTGAGGGAAAATACCTTTCCTTTTAAAAACCTTTCGGCATTAATAGCCCGTGCAGGGACGGCTGCCATACCTCCGAATGCAAGCCGGATATCCCGGCAGGTTTTGCCGAGAACATCAACACGTGCGGCAAACGCAACCGAGCTGATGTCCATGTTTTTGCGCCGGGCTTGTTTGTGGGCAAAGTAAAAAGTGTCTTCTTCAGGACGGGGAAACTCCACAGCCAGGAGCAATTCGCCGGGTTTAAGAGCAACCTGACGGTATCCTGTTGTAAAACGACGGGCTTCAATGCGACGGGTTCCGCGGGGACCAACAGCCAGGCAGACGGCATCATGTGCCAAACACAAAGGCATGGTATCTCCCACCGGAGATCCGTCGGCAATATTTCCTCCCAGGGTTGCCTGGTTGCGAACCTGTAACGAAGCAAACTCATCCAGGTAAGGCATCATGTACGGAAAAAAAGATCCCATTTCCTTTTTCATGGTTTCAAAATTGCAGGCCGCACCCAGTGTAATATGAGAATCCGTTACTTTAACCTGTGTCAATTCGGGGATCCGGGAGATATCTATGAAAGAACCCTTATAATCCATACAGGAACCGGTAAAACCGGCGGCAATCCGGGCCTTTGGCCAGGTCTTGCGTGCCCGGTAGAATTCCTGTAAGGTAGAAGGAATAACATAAACCCCGGTATCCTGTTTAAAAAGCATCATTTTGCTTTCAGGTTCCGGGAAAGACAAGGGAAGTTCATGTTTTCCAGGAGGTTCCGGACTGTTTTCAAGAGATAGTGCAGCGTCCATAATTGCCTGATAACCTGTGCATCTGCATAAGTTTCCAGACAAAGAACGCTGAATATCTTCCCGGTTGAAAGGAAGTTGATTTTTAACGTGAATGTATGTGGAAAGAACCATGCCGGGAGAACAAAAGCCGCACTGGCTGGCCCTTTCTCTCAAAAAAGCTTCTTTTACTGCGTGTGTATCCAGGTATTTTTCCGGCGCTTCTATAGTAAGAAGATGCTTCCCGTGTAACTGGGGAAGGCGCATAAGACAGGAATCCAGGGAAATCCGTTTTTCCCGGCCGGTAACAGCGTCTTTGCAAGCCAGAATAACGGTGCAGGCCCCGCAGTCTCCCCTGCCGCATACCTCCTTTGTTCCGGTAAGTTTTTCATACGTGCGCAGGTAATGCAAGACAGAACAGGAAAGAGACGGACTGCCTTTGGCGGTAAAATCAATTTCCCGAAGATTTCCGTTCAGGTAAAAACGCAGTATATCCATAGGCTTAATTTTCTATGCGAAGATCTTGCAAATAGTAAGTAAGGGGCTGGTTCCTGTTGTCAAACAAGATTTTTACCGCCTTAACAGGCTCTTTGGGAACAAAACGGCATCCTCCGTTTTCCCAAAGACAGTCTGCTTTTATAAACTCAACTCCGTCAGAGGAATATTCCACATGGGCATAATCAACGATGTCAATATCTACCCCGGGCAATCCGGTTTGGACAATAATACCAGGGGTTGTAACGGGCTTTTCAAATGTAAACAGCAAATACTGGTCTTCTATCAAAGGGCCAAAACAGCTTACATAAGAAGACGGATTGTTGTCTCCCAAAACGGACAAAGGGGTACGCGGATGTGTTTCCACATTCCCCGTAACGCGGGTTACCGGCTTCTGATAGCGGTCGTAAGGCAGGTTTGCAAAAGAGATCGCACTGCGTATGTCATCCCTGAAAAAGGCCGCAAAACGATACGGTTCCGGATTGTTGGTTTTCAGAGGTCCGGTATATAAGCAGGACCTTGGACCGGGCAGGGATCCGTCACACGTATAGCGTATAACCATCCATGGGTACTGGTGCGATACACATATATAGCCGTTTACGTAATCAGCCTGCGGAGGCGCGATCCTAAAACGAATACCCATGAAGTAAAGCCGGTCAAAATGCGTCTGAGCGAGCCGGGTATTGAAATCTTCCCAGTTTTTATTTTCACGGGGGCTCCATGCCACCTCGGCAAGAGCGCATAAGCGCGGGTATACCTGATATTCGGCAATATTGGGAGGCATATTCATCAATTCCGACCACAATCCTCCCTGAACCCCCAGAACCCTGGAAGCTTCTGTCTGATCCAGGCCGGCAGTTTCAATAGGATCAAAGGAATAGACTTTGTCTACATCAAAGATTGCCGCCCATGTCATACCCCGTTCCTGTGGCGTATGTTTCATGTCCAGGTAGCAATACTGTGCAGGTTGCGCAATAACACGGTACCCGGCGGCAGCGGCTTCTTTAATTTTATCTGCATTTTGCCAGGCATGAACTACCGTTTTTTCCCGGTCCAGCTCCCCTCCTTCCATAATTTCATTCCATCCCACCAGTGTTTTTCCGAATTTGTTGAGGATCTGCTGCATACGCTGCACAAAATAAGATTGCATTTCTATGGGATCTTCCATATTGTGTTCATGCATGAAAGCTTTGCAACGGGTACAACTGGCCCATTGACTGGTAACGACTTCGTCCCCGCCAACATGAAAATATTGGGAAGGAAACAATTGAACCATTTCCCGGACAATATCTTCAAGCATTTCATAATTTTTTTCGTAGGAAGCACACCATACGTTATTGCTGACTCCCTGAATACTCAGTTCCACATCTCCTGTAAGATCGCAAAGGATATCCGGGTAACTGGCGATAGCGGCTTTGGAGTGTCCGGGAAGATCAATTTCCGGAATGATCTCTACATGGCGTGCTGCTGCATAGGCCACTATTTCGCGGATGTCTTCCTGGGTGTAATACCCGCCGTATTTTTGACCGGCATGACCGTATGTTGTGGGCAGGACTTCTCCGGGTCCTCTCCAGGCACCTTTTTTGGTAAGGAGCGGATACTTTTTGATCTCTATTCGCCATCCGGTATCGTCTGCAAGGTGCCAGTGAAACCGGTTCAGTTTATGAACGGCCATCCGGTCTATGAAACGCTTGATGTATTCGACGGTGTAAAACTGGCGGCTTACATCCAGCATCATACCCCTGTGTTGGTAAGCGGGATAATCTTTTATAAGGATACAGGGGATAGCAGCTGTCTGCGATGGTGTATACTGGTCCGGTTTGTAGACCGGTTGATAAACATACGGGGGCAATAATTGCAGCAATGTTTGAATGGCATAGAAAAAACCGGCATCATCTGCGGCCCCTATTTCAATAAACCGGTCAGTAACGGAAAGGGTATATCCTTCTGCCGGTAAGGATTTGTCAAGAGCAAAGAGTATGGCATTTTCACTGGGCCGTTTTTTTGAAAATGCAGGATCTATACCCATGGAAGGCTGTACGATTTCTGCAAAATAGCCGGCTGCACCCCCGGCTATGGAAGCTTCTTTGGTAAGGTAAAATTGCGTTTGGTCATTCAGTGTAAAGAAACCATCCCCCCTCTCCAGGCTAACCGGTGCGGGAATCAGGTGGACCAGGGTGGTCATGATAAAAACAAATAAGGTGTTCATAAGTAGGTAATTATATTTTCAGATTGCCCAGGTAGGAAATCGGTTCCCGGGTACTGCTGTTTATAGAAAGAGACACCATACCGCTGTATGTGATCTTCAGGTAAAAGGTGATGTTCTCATTCGTTTGGGTTGTTGCAGAAAAAGTAAGCGAATACCCCTTTTTGGGGTCTTTTTCCTTTTTGATAACTACCTCCTGATCCGAAAGTTCAATAGCCAGTTTTGTAGGATCCATGGGTGCGGTATGGGCTCTTCCGAAATACGGCAGGTAGGTAGTTACCCGGTTGTTTTCAAATTTCATTTCATAATCCGGTGATAAAGTCCGGGACATTCCCCGTACCGGATTGGCCCGATCAATAGAGATTGCAAACGAACCGCTTTCCACAAGATCACAAACTTGTTGTTCCTGAGCCGCTTTACGGGCTGCTTTTTCTTCCTTGCGTGTCTGGGCTATCATACTCCCCGGAGCAAGGAAGAAAATGATTAATGATAAATAAACCAGACGTTTCATATTATTCGGGATATATTAAATAATTCTTGCGTTTTATTTTAAATGCTTCCAGATCTTCCTGCCAGTATTCAGCTATCCGGGCGGCATCCTTACCCTGAATGATCATTTCCCGTACGTAATCCACCCCTACGAGCGTATCAAAGTAATTAGTGAAAAATGCATCACCCATTCCCGCATGCTCATTCAGGTTACGGTAAGCATCAACAACATACTCCAGGTTGAATCCGTTAGCCCTGACAATGTCATCCGATGGAGAAACACGCAGGTCTACACCGTAGCAAAGATTCCCTTTTTGCCTGGGATTACGGGCTCCGGGAACAGACTCCGGAGTAAAAGAAAAGTCATACCCGGTCATTTGGGGATGTCCATATACCTGGAAGGGAAACCCGGTTCCCCGCCCCAGACTTACACGGGTGCCTTCGAAAGGACATATGGACGGATAAAGGTATATTGAGCGGTTATTGGGTAAATTAGGTGAAGGTTTCACCGGTAATTCATAAATGGATTGATGTGTGTAATTCAGGCATGGAATAACAGTAAGCTGTGTTTGCAGGCTGTCTTTTAGCCAAAATTCTCCGTTGATCATATAGGCAAGTTCTCCCAAAGTCATGCCGTGAACCACCGGAACAGGAATCACTCCCACAAAAGAACGGTATTGCATATCCAAAACAGGACCGGATACAATATGCCCGTTGGGATTGGGCCTGTCCAGAACCAGGAGGGGCACGTTGTTCCGGGCACAGGCTTCCATGAAATAATACATGGAAGAGAGGTATGTATAAAACCGCAGACCTACGTCCTGGATGTCAAAAATAGCGATATCAAGTTGTTGCATAAGGCTGTCCGCAGGAATGAATCCCGCTCCGTAAACAGAAACAATGGGTATCCCGGTTTTAGGATCAATCTGATGATCAATGCGGGAACCGGCATCTTCATCGCCCCGGAAACCGTGTTCCGGAGCAAATATCATTTTCAAATCCACCCCCAGATTTGTCAGACTGTCTACAAGGTGTGTAGAATCAATAAGGGCGGTATGATTTGTCAGCAAGCCTACCTTTTTCCCCTGGATCAGGGACAGGTATGCCCCGGTATTTTCAGCCCCTGTTCTCAAGGGTGCCGTTTCCTGTGTATTACTACAGGAAATACAGATCACGGCAAGCACCGTAATTCCGAAGTAAAATATACGTTTCATGCGTCTAAGTTATGAAAAAATTGCATCTCATCATTGTTTTGTATTTTTGCCAAATAAACCAGGAAAATACAATGGCCGGAATACTGAATGCAAAAATCCCTGAAGGTCCGCTGGATCAAAAATGGACACTCCACAAGGAAAGTCTGAAAACAGTTTCCCCGGCCAACAGAAACCGGATGCATATCATTGTGGTAGGCACCGGTTTGGCGGGAGCTTCGGCTGCAGCCGCACTAGGCGAACAGGGATACCGGGTCAATGTATTTTGTATGGGAGATTCCCCGCGAAGGGCCCATTCCGTGTCTGCACAGGGAGGCATCAATGCCGCTAAAAATTACAGGAATGACAACGATTCAGTACAGCGTCTGTTTCTGGACACCTTGAAAGGAGGCGATTTTCGCTCGCGCGAAGCCAATGTGTACCGGCTTGCCGAGGTGAGTAATGCCATTATCGATCATTGTGTGGCGCTGGGTGTGCCTTTTGCCCGAGATTACGCGGGGTACCTGGACAACCGCTCGTTCGGAGGATCGCAGGTAAGCCGGACCTTTTATGCCAGGGGACAGACAGGACAGCAATTGTTGCTTGCCGCCTACGGAGCCCTGAACCGTCAGGTTGCCCTGGGAAATGTAACGGTACACTGCCGCCACCAGATGATGGACCTGGTTGTGGTTGACGGACAGGCCAAAGGAATCATAACGCGGGACATGGTTACCGGCAGGATAGAAAGATACCCTGCCCATGCCGTGGTTTTGGCCACCGGGGGATATGCAAACGTATATTTTCTTTCCACCAACGGCATGAATTCAAATGCCTCGGCCGTAGTGCAATGCTGGAAAAAGGGGGCCTTTTTTGCCAACCCGGGATTTGTTCAGATTCATCCCACATGCATCCCGGTTCACGGGACACATCAATCCAAACTGACATTGATGAGTGAATCCCTTAGAAATGATGGGCGGATATGGGTTCCCAAAGAAAAAAGCACAGCCCTGCAATTGCAAAACGGTACTATAAAGCCCTCACAAGTACATGAAAATGAAAGGGATTATTACCTGGAACGCAGGTATCCGGCTTACGGGAACCTGGTTCCGCGTGACGTAGCTTCCAGGGCGGCCAAAGAGCGTTGCGATGCCGGCCTGGGAATAAACAAAACCGGAAAAGCCGTTTACCTTGATTTTGAAAAGGCCATTGAAGCGCAAGGGAAAGAGTCCATTGACCGGAAATACGGAAATCTTTTCCAGATGTATGAAAAGATTACCAATGAAAATCCTTACAGAGAACCAATGCAGATTTTCCCGGCCATGCATTACACCATGGGCGGTTTATGGGTGGATTACAACTTAATGACAACAATAAAAGGACTGTTTGCCATAGGAGAAGCCAATTTCAGCGATCATGGCGCCAACAGGCTGGGCGCATCTGCGCTTATGCAGGGATTGGCGGACGGTTTCTTTATTTTGCCTTATACCCTGCCGGATTACCTGGCAACTAAAATCGGAGAACCTCTGAGCGAACCTTCACTTCCGGATTTTGTACAAGCCTCGGAAAATGTAAAAAAAAGGATCCATAAACTGATGAACACAGGGGGACGCACACCGGTGGACGATCTGCACCGGAAACTCGGCAAATTGATGTGGGAAAATGCGGGGATAGTAAGGTCTGCAGAAGGACTTTCCCTGACATTTGCCGGGCTGGAAGGCATCAGGGACCGTTTTTTCAGGGAAGCAGGGATACCGGGCAGTGAAAACACAATCAATCAGGAGCTGGAAAAGGCCTTGCATATGGAGGATTACCTGTTGCTGGCCGGCTTGATGGTAAAGGATGCTTTGCACCGGGAAGAATCCTGCGGAGGGCATTTCCGGATTGAGAGCCAAACTCAAGACGGGGAAACACTTAGAAACGACAAAATGTTTCAATACGTGGCTGCCTGGGAATACAAAGGATTGGATGCAGAACCGGTCTTGCATAAAGAATCGTTGATTTTCAGTTATATAGATGTAACAGAACGTAAGTATAAGTAAAATGCAATTTACACTTAAGATATGGCGTCAGGCCGGACCCCGGGTGAAAGGGTATTTTGAACGTTTTACCCTTGATCACGTAGATGGTGATACTTCATTTCTGGAAATGTTGGATATACTTAACAATCAATTGGTAAAGGAGAGGCGAGACACAATTGCATTTGACCATGATTGCCGGGAGGGAATATGCGGAGCCTGCGGGTTATATATCAATGGAAGGGCACACGGTCCGGACGATGGTGTTACAACGTGCCAATTGTACATGAGGCGTTTTAAGGATGGCAGTGAGATTACCGTGGAACCTTTTAGAAGCGGGGCGTTTCCTGTTATTAAGGATCTGGTGGTCAACCGCCATGGTTTTGACAAAATCCTTCAGGCGGGGGGATTTGTAAGCGTGAATACCGGCAGTGCTCCCGAAGCGCATTCAACACTTATATCCAGGGAAAAAGCCGAGGAAAGCATGGATGCCTCTTCTTGTATTGGATGCGGGGCTTGCGTGGCGTCCTGCAAAAACGGTTCCGCCATGCTTTTTGTGGCATCCAGGATTAGTGCCCTTTCACTGTTACCACAAGGAAAAGCCGAGGCATGTCGAAGAGCGAAGGCCATGATCTTAAAAATGGATGAACAAGGTTTTGGTTCCTGTACCAATATTGGAACGTGTCAGATGGAATGTCCCAAAAAGATTACGGTTGCACATATTGCCCGCCTGAACCGCGAGTTCTTGTATTGTAAACACTCAG
>DAOSXZ010000029.1:0-15610 GCA_035380845.1 Bacteroidales bacterium
ATCCGGGATTGGGATAGAGATAAAAATACGAGATGTCTTTGTTCAGCAGGTTGCTTCCAAAAACATATGCAGATAAATTCCGGTTCATAACGTATTCAAGACGCACTCCCAGGTCAAGGAAACCGGGTACGGTTACGTCTGTTGTACCGTCAATCCAGTCGGGTGCAAGACAGGCATCACGCCAATAACCCGTTGCACTGATGATTATTCGTTCCCGCCAATTATATCGGAAATAACCGGATACTTCCCATTCTGGTTTGTGCCAGGGCGGGTTGCCTGAATTAAGTGCATAGTGGTGCCATTCCGCTTTTACACCGGCTTCAAAGGGATTGGAACGAAACGAAAGGGATCCGCCTGCCGTGTACCTGGTTTCGTTGGCATAGTGCAAATCGTACAACCCTGCATATCCCCCTGTCAGGTTTTGTGTTCCATAAAAAAACTGGTTTTTTGTATAACGGTAGGATCCGTAAATGTTGTAGTGAAAACGGTCTCCCAGGGTCCCGGTCAGTCCGGCTTTCATATGCCACGGCATGGTTGCATCGTACATTTCATTGGCAAATACCCACGGATTTTCACGCATCCTGTCCTGGTATGTGTTCAGGTGATGGTTGCCTTCCATTTTGGCATATAGCGTGAGCCAGTCGTCTGCTATGGTCAGATGGGCATCAAACCAGGGAAAGACGCCAAAATGATTTCCGTCCGGTCTCAGCAGGTACCCGATCTTAACCCCGGCACCCACTTTATACCTGTTGCCGCTCCACAATATGTGTGGAAAAACATTCATTTCCGCCCGCGAAGCCGAAACTCCGTCCACAGTCCAGCGATTGCTGACAAAGCGCGCCTGAGCCCCCAGGTTTATGGAAAAACCTTCTGCCAGGCAATGCCCGGTCAAAGCATCAATATCCAGTATGTTTTCCCGTATTACAGGCAAACTGTCAATGGGACCCAAAATATTGTTTTTGGCATGCCGGTAACCTGATTTCCAGTAGTAATGCCAGGACCCGGGTGTGTTGTTGAGGGAATAAGTTTCAATTTCAATGCCTGTATTGTAATAATTCTGTCTGTCCAGTCCCGGCACCGGCGAAAGCATGTCAAAATCGGCATACGTGTTGTTCTGATGTTCTCCTAGGGCACGTATACGAAACGTATTGTTCTTTCCCCTGTGTTCCAGGGTTAAGGTTCCATCGGTAGTTGAACGTGTGTCCTTATCCAGCAGGGAACGATGACGTGCCTGTATTCCCGCAAACCAGCCGTTGCTTAAGGGTGTATGCAATATAACATCGGCACGTGGTGTCCAGGGGTAACCGGTGCCCAGATTTATGTACCCGAAATGCCTGTCATTTTCCCGGAAAGCTCTTACGGTAGCGGAAGGCAGGGGAGTGAATTCATATAAATTGAATAGGGGCTTGTCAAATATACTGTATTGAAAGGAAGTGTTCATGGTGAGCACGGAATCCGGGACAGAGGAATCCAGCATAGGTTTTGTGACTTCTATCAACTGGGCGTCGTACAGACGTTCCACACGGATCACGGGATTGATCTGCTCTTGCGCGTACATGCTCAGCGTTACCGGAATAAACAATATGAATAACCATTTTTTCATAGTTGCAGGGCCTCCTCACATTTTTGGATTCTGAGTGTTGTCAGTTGTTCAATATCGTCAGGTTCCGAAGGGTTGTATCCGCTTTGAACACTTTCGTAAGTGGCTTTTGCCTGAACCCATTCGCCTCTCTCGGCAAAAATATCTCCCAGGAGGATGAAAGAACGTGCAATCCAGTATTCCTGGGGTGTGTTGGTATCGGCAAAATTGTATACCATTGTTTCTGCTTTTTCAAAGTCTCCGGAATCAAAAGCATCTTTACACAACAGATAATATGCTTCTGCTCCGTAGGCAGTATGATTTTCTTTGGAAAGACCCTCCAGCAAGGGCAGTGCTTCTTCTCTTTCTCCCAGGTTCAGGTGACTCAGGGCACTTATGTACACCGCATCGTCATGTACATCTTTGCCAAAGGCGCTGTTTTTCAACACCTTCCCGGATTGAACAATGGCGTTCCTGAATTGTTTGTTCTTGTAGAAAGACCACATAAGGCCTTTCATGGCAACCAGGCGGTTGTTTTCCAGAATGGCTATGTCGTTCAGACTCATGTAAGCATCCACGGCATTGGCATATTGCTCCAGGTTATACTGGATGGAAGCGTAGTTGCGGGTGGCCAACTCGGTAAAAGAACCGGATGGTTTTTTCATGACAACAAGGTAGGCATCGGCCGCCATTTGCATTTTCCCCAGTTCAGAAAGACACTCGCCCAGGTAAAAATGGGCGGCGGGAATTTTTTCGCTATCGGGATATTCCCGGATGAAGTTGTTCAGCGCAGTGACAGCCTCGGCATGGGAATGATTCAGGTACAGCTGTTCGGCCGAAGAGAAAATCATTAATTCTTTCTCACCCGGTGTTTTCCCGGAATCGATTCCCAGGCTTTCCATGTACTCGAAAAACCCGCGGGAATCATTGCGCGAAAGGTATATGTTCTCTATCCCGGCCAGGGCGTCTGTAATATCCGGAGAATCCGGGAACCGCCGCAGCACTTCCTTGTAGTAATCAAGGGCAGCTTCCGAATTTTGTAAATTGATCTGAATGAGCCCCAGTTCTATTAGGGCTTTGGCATGATAGGCCCTGTGTGTATCAAATGAGAGAATGATCCGGAAACGTTCTTCGGCCTTGGCGTATTGGTTTGTCTGTATATAAGTACGGCCTTGTTCAAACAGGGCGGGTGAGTAATATGCAGAAGAAGGATATTCCTGCATCAAACGGTCCAGCAGTTGTATCTTTTCAGAGTCCCGGTTCAGAATTCCCTGCGCCATTCCCATTTGGAAAAGGGCGTAATCGGGAACTACTGTGTTGTGATCCAGTGCTTTTTGGTATTCCTCCAGGGCTTGTTGGTGTTTGTACCGGGCAAAAGCACAATCACCCAATCGCAGGTAAGTGTCGGACAGCAAAGAATTGTTACGCGGGCCCAATCTCAGGTACCGTTCAAACCAGTTTCCGGCGTTCGCATAATCTCCTTGTTTGAAATAGGCATAAGCTATATTGTAATGGCTGGTGCGGTATTTCCCGGGATTGGAGTATGAACCGCTTTGTCGTATGAATTGTTCCCATATCTGGATGGCGTTGCCAAACATATTGCTCCGGTACAAACACTCAGCTACCCAGTAAGGTTCCCGGGCCAGTGAAAAGTACCTTTCGGCATCCCGGAAAGATCCGGTCTGGTAAAGCTGGATGCCTCTTAAGTAAGCGGCTTTTTTCAAATCTTCCCGGTTCTCAGGAGTGGGGTCCCTGAGTGCCTGGAGTGCTTCAACTGCTGAAGCATAATCCCGGTTAAGAAAGTAATTGGCAGCTATGTAATTCTGGATCTCATCCAACCGGGGAGAGTCCGGATAGGCGTTTCTGTATGAAGACAATACCTGGATGTCACGGTTTACATCAAAAGCAAGTTTGGCGTAATTGAAAAATGCGTCTTCACGTATTACAGGGTCAAAATTCAGGGTGCTGGCACGCCTGAAAGCATCCATCGCCTGCAGTTTGTTGCGCAGTTGAATATAAGTTTCTCCCAAGTGGTAGAGAGCGTTCTGTCCAAGGCTGTCCGGTCTTTCGCCTACCAGGGAAAGTTGTTCTGCGGCCCGTTCATAATCACCCAGTTTGAAATGCAATATCCCGGAATAGTAACTGTCTGTGAGTGTAAGAGAACGGGTGTCTTTAAGGTAATCGTCAAAAAAATCGCGTGCTTCCCCGGTCCTTCCCAGGGCAAAATAAGATTCGGACAATGTTTTGGCAAGGGTGGTCCGTAATGCTGGATCCGCATCCTTGTAAATGGGAACTCCCTGGCGGATTACCCGGTCGTAGTCCCCCGTGTAAAAAAGTGCCTGTAACAGGTAGACAGAAGAAAGGGCTCCGTATTGAGGAATTTCAGTCAGTGGTTCCAACAGCGGAATAGCTTCTTCAAAACGTCCCTTGGCATAATGAATATATCCCCTGTAGTATGCGGCTGCCCAGTGGTATTCCTGACCCGGCGGGCAGGTGGCCGTTTCCAGGAAAAGGTTGACAGCCAGATCTGAATTCCCCAGTTGCATGTTGACGTATCCTTTTCTGAAAGTAAGGGAAGCGCGTTCAGACCGGGGAAGCCTCATCACGTTGACCTTGTCGTAAACAGCGGCAGCTTCTGCATAGCGTGTTTCATCGGAAAGAAGGTTCCCGAATTCATAGTATATCCGGTGTTTAAGGGGTGCGGAAGGATAACGTTCTTCCCAACGGGCTATGTGTGTCTCTACTGCAGGATCTTTCAGAGCTATATCGCAAAGGATCCTGTAAGAGGCCACTAATGCAGGACGGTTTTCAGGATTACGTTGTTCAAGGCTTTCAAAAAGCAGGCAGGCACTCCAGTATTGCTCCTGTTTGTACAGTTCAACGGCAGTATTGAAAACGTCGTCGTAGGAACGATCATATTCCTGGCCGGTAACACCCGGTGCCAACAGGAGTATAATGGTAAATACAAGGATGCGCCTGAAAGATTTCATGTAGTATAAATATGATAACAAATATAGGGTTTTTCAAGAATCATACCGCATTTAAGGGCGCGGATGATGACTAAGTATGGTGTGTTGCCAGAAAGCAGTGTCCAAATGGGTATAGATCTCGGTGGTCAGTATGCTGCTGTGACCCAGCATTTCCTGTACAACGCGCAAGTCAGCACCGTTTTCTATCAGGTGCGTTGCAAAAGAATGACGGAACGTATGCGGGGATATGGTTTTTTTTATTCCTGCCTTGGAAGCCAGTTCACGGACAATGATAAAAACCATGTTTCGGCTGATTTTTCTGCCGTAACGGTTCAGAAAGACATAATCATCGTCTGTGGGTTTGATATTGAGTGAATTCCTCCATAGATAGTATAACCGGAGCGCTTTCAGGGCATGTGACCCTATAGGAACCAGGCGTTGTTTGTCTCCTTTGCCTATTACCCGTATGAATCCCTGGTCCGGAAACATTTGGGATAATTTTAGGTCTGTAAGTTCACTTACGCGCAATCCGCAGCCGTACAATACCTCAATGATGGCCTTGTTACGATGTCCTTCAGGCAGGCTCAGATCCACGTTATCCAGTATCCTTTCAATCTCATTTACGGAAAGCACTACGGGAAGGTGCCTGCCGGTTTTCGGAGATTCAACCGGAGAACAGGGATTGGCGGCAATGCGTTTTTCCATGGTTAAGAACCGGAAAAATGCATTTAATCCGGATAGAATGCGTGCCTGGGTTCTGGGAGAGGACCCGGAATCGGTAACCCGTGTCAAAAATGATTCAATATGTTTGTCCCGGATATCCGAAGGGTCGGGAAGTGAAGCCTCTGCGGGTGAAGCATGCGAGAGGTGCTCCAGGAACATCTTTACATCGTGCAGGTAGGCATTTCTTGTGTTTTCGGATAGCGAACGTTCCAGACGTAAGTAAATCAGGAAGTCGTTGATGGCGTCTTCCCATATTTTTCCTGCTCCGGGAAAGGCCTTCATTTTTTTATATTTTTATTGTAGGTATCACAAAAAGAAGAAATACCGCACGTTTCGCATTTGGGTTTCCGTGCCGTACAAACATAGCGTCCGTGGAGAATAAGCCAGTGATGTGCCTTTGCCCGGAGTTCGGGGGGAAAATGCAGGTTCAGGTCTTTTTCCACGGCAAGTGGTGTTTTTCCTTTTGACAAGCCGAGTCTGCGGGAGATCCTGAAAACATGCGTGTCTACTGCCATGACTTGTTTTTCAAAAACGACCGATGCGATCACGTTTGCCGTTTTTCTGCCCACGCCGGGGAGCTTTTGCAGTTCTTGGGGATCCTGGGGAACCTTCCCGTCAAAAAGGGTCATCAAAGCCCGGGCCATTCCGGTCAGGTGCTTTGCCTTGTTGTTGGGATACGATATGGATTTTATATAAGGGTAGACTTCTTCGGGAGTGGCAGCTGCCAGGTGGGATGGGGTGGGATAACGTTCCAGCAATGCAGGGGTGGTCATGTTAACACGTTTGTCTGTACATTGGGCCGAGAGGATTACCGCTACCAACAAACCGAATGGATCTGCGTATTCCAGTTCAGTGACGGGATCCGGCATGTTTGTGCGGAACCATCCTGTGATACCTTCAACCTCCTGCCTGCTTTTCATGATTCCATAAAAGTGGAAAAATCAATTTCCTGACGGTTGGCTACTTCTGTACATTTTCCTGCCTCACATTTGAAAATCCGTCCCGGATAGCGTTGTAACAACTGTAAATTGTGAGTGACGACCATCATGGCCGGCTTTTGTTTATCATGAATGTTCATGAACAATTGCATGATTTCCTGCTGGGTATCGCTGTCCAGGTTCCCGGTAGGTTCATCTGCCAGGATTATTTCCGGGTTGTTCAGTACGGCACGGGCTATGGCCACCCGTTGCTGTTCTCCGCCCGATAACTGGTGGGGCATTTTATGCTTTTTGTGAAGCATTCCCACACTGTCCAGGGCTTCTTCAATGCGTTGTTGCATTTCTTTTTTATTTTTCCATCCGGTTGAGCGCAGCACAAACTCCAGGTTGTCGTAAGCCGAACGGTCCTGTAAAAGTTGAAAATCCTGGAAAACCACGCCGATATTTCTTCTTAAGTAGGGAATTCTTTTTCTTTTCAGCTTGATTAAATCGAATCCGGCTACCTGAGCTTCCCCTTTTAAAAGGGGGAATTCTCCTATCAGTGTTTTGATCAGAGAAGTTTTTCCTGTGCCTACACGGCCTACCAGGTAAATAAAGTCTCCTTTGTCAAGAGTCAGATCAACGCCTGCCAGGATCAGGTTTGTGTCTTTGATTATATCTACGCCGGATAGCTTGATTAGAGCCATATTACGGATTTTTAACAAAGATAATAAAACGACATAGGAAAAAAAATCAAAAAAAATTTGTAATAAATAAAAAAGTGTCTACATTTGCAGCGTACTAATATACTAATACACTAATAAGATGATACAAATCAACGATTTATCGTTTAATTATTCCAGGAACAAAGTCTTTGAACACCTGACTTTGTCCCTTGAAAAAGGCAATGTATACGGCCTGTTGGGACAAAACGGGGTGGGTAAAACCACTTTGCTTAAAATCATGGCCGGTTTATTAAAAAGTGAACACACTGCATGCGTGGTCAACGGATTTCATCCTTACAAACGGCAACCTTCCTTCCTTGCAGATATATATTACCTGCCGGAAGAACCGGCATGTCCTCCGGGAACGGTAGGTGAGCTGGGACACAATTACGGCACTTTTTATCCGGGATTCAAAATCGAACAGTTTTATTCTTTATTGGAACGTTTTGAGGTAAAGCCGGAGAAAAAGTTTAAAGACCTGTCCGCCGGACAACAAAAAAAGGCGCATATCTCTTATGCACTTTCCCTTAATACCGGTATACTTCTTCTGGACGAGCCCAGTAACGGGTTGGACATTCCATCAAAAGCCCTTTTCAGAAGTATTGTATCCGGATATATCAATGATGACCGGATTATGGTTATTTCAACACACCAGGTACGCGATCTTGAGAATTTAATAGATCCGGTGATCATACTTGACAATAAAGAAGTATTGCTTCATGCTACCATTCAGGAAATTAGCGAGAAAGTATGTTTTATTACCAAATCGGACAGTGATCCCGAAGCCTTGTATACAGAGGAAACACCACTGGGATATGCTATGGTGAAATCCAATACGCAAAAATTGGATACCAAAGTGAATCTGGAAGCTTTATTCAACGCAGTATTATCTCATAAGGAATGGTTTAACGAACACTTTAAAGAGTATGATCATGAATAATATATTTAATTTCAAACGTTTTTGTGCCATTACGGCCAAAGAACTCAGGGAATATTTCCGGAATTTCGGCACTTCAATAATAAGTGTCATGGGTATATATTTATTGTTTCTGGCATTTCCTTTATTTATAGGCGGGTCGGTAAGTGAATTATCACGTATCAATATGATCATGTTCATGACAGCGGTCATCATGATCATAGCACCTTCAAAACTTTACGGCACAGTGAATCATTACCGGAAAGGCCTGAACTATGTTTTGCTTCCGGTGTCTACCCTGGAAAAAACATTGAGCATGTTTTTGATTACTGCAGTATATACCACTTTTATTATTACAGCCGGATTGCTCATCCTGGACACCGTGGTTCACCTGATCATACCATCGCGTCTTAATGAAATGCTTTTTACCGCCCATAGCATGGAGCTCATGGGTATTGAAATAATCAGTTTGCTTGTCATACAATCCTGGTTTGTTTTAGGCAATATGCTTTTTAGAAACCAGAAAGTGGCCAAGACCATACTCAGCCTGCTGGGACTGGTTATACTGATAGGGCTTCTTCTAGTGTTTGTTTTCAGAATAGTTGGTTATGAAAAAGTGGGTCTGTTCATTGAAGAACAATTTTCAGATATATCGCTTAATATTGACGGGAGCAAAATCAGGGTGTTCGGGATTGGAGATTCCAGGGAGATTCTTAAAGCTATTCCCATATACAAAACGATGATGACTATACAATATATTTTGTGGGCTGTTATTAGTGTGGGCTGCTGGACCGGTACATACCGGCTGATAAAAACGAGAAAATACTAATCATTATGGAATTTAAGGAACATAAAGCCATCTACCTGCAAATAGCCGAATCTTTATGCGAAAGGATACTGAGCGGCAAATGGAATGCAGAAGACCGGATCCCGTCTGTACGGGAACTGGGGGCGACTATGGGAGTAAATCCCAATACGGTAGCCCGGACTTACGATCTTTTGCAACAAAGGGAGATCATATATAATAAAAGAGGTATAGGTTATTTTGTGGCTCCGGGAGCCCGGCAGGAGATCATTAAAACACTCAAAGATCGCTTTTTAAAGGAAGAACTTCCCGTATTTTTTAAACGAATGGATATGTTGTCCATATCCCTGAATGAAATTGAAAATTATTACAAACAAGAATCCAAATGAAAATCATTGCGACTCTATTGTCAATCCTTATGTTGAGTAATGCTAACCTGATGGCAGCTCCAAACACAACCATTATAAAAGGTGTGGTTGTTGATAAAGAAACCCGTTCACCGCTTTCATATGCCACGGTTGCCGTAAGGAACGACAGCGACCAGGTAGTGGCTGCTTCTACGGCAAATGAAGACGGATCTTTTGAGATAAGTGACGTACCTCACGGTTCGTACCGCCTGGTTGCCACATTTATTGGGTACAAGGAACAGGAAATGCCGGTGCAGTTAAATACTGCCGAAATGAATGCAGGTACCATAGAAATGGAGGAAGATGTGGCAACGCTTGAAACAGCCGTTATTACAGCCCGTGTACCTCTTATTGAACAGAAGATAGATAAAATTGTCATGAATGTTGCCGAGGCGGTTTCGGTGGAAGGAAGCAACGCACTGGAAGTCTTGCGCAAAGCTCCCGGGGTGACCATAGACATGGACGGGAACGTGAAACTGAACGGTCAGGCAGTAAGCATCTGGATTGACGGAAGGCCTTCTTACATGAGCGGTCTGGAACTTGAAGCATTGCTGAGATCTACCGACGGAACAACCATTGACAAAATAGAGCTTATGGCGCATCCTTCTGCCAGGTACGATGCCGAAGGCACAGGAGGTATTATCAATATAAAAATGAAGAAAAACCTGTTGAAGGGTTTCAGTGGGACGGCCAACGGTTTTTACGGGGGTATGAAACACAAGATCTATGAACAGGAAACCGGCGGGGGATTAAGCATGAACCTGCGTACCGATAAAACAAACACCTTATTGAATTATGGCGGCCGTTATGAAGAAGTGGGCGCAAACCTGGATTCCTGGACCGAATATGGAGGTAACACCGGTTTTGAACAGATATCGCATTCAGATTTTCTGATCGGGTCCCAGAGCCATACCTTAAAACTTGCCAATGATTTTTATATAGATAAAAAAAATACGGTAGGCTTTATAGTCAGCACCATGTTCCGGAATCAATCACAGGACAATTACGGAGATCAGAATTATACCAATTCGTATATTAACGAACAGTTGGTCAATAGTATCAAAAGTGTGATAGAAACGAAATCCGATTACGATAACATTACTACCAACATTAATTATACGGGGACGTTTAATGAAGAAAAGGGACAGGAACTTACTTTTAATGGTGATTATGCCTATTACGATATTAATTCCGGGAATTTTCAGGATAACAGTATAGTCTCCGGAACCGGTATTAGTGAAATGTTTCGCCAGAACAGCCAGCAATACATCAACCTGGTATCGGGCCGGGTAGATTACCAGCAATCGTTCTGGAAAACGGGCATGCTGGAAACAGGTCTTAAATGGGCAATGACGCAGACCAATAACGATCTGAACCGGGAGGATTTTCTGGATAATATCTGGCAACCCAATACCAATATGTCCAACCGGTTTTTATATACGGAACATATTGCGGCAGCTTATGCATCTGTGGGGAGAATGCTGGGGACCAAATGGATGCTGAAACTGGGGTTGCGCGGCGAATACACCTATGCCCTGGGTAATTGGATCACAGCTCAAAAAGAAACCGTAAAAAGTTATTTCAATGTTTTTCCGACCGCTTTCATAGGATACAACCCTTCCGCCATATGGCGCTTAACATTATCCTATACAAGCCGTATTGGCAGGCCGTCTTTCAACCAGTTGAATCCTTTCCGCAGTTACGCCGATGCCAACTCTTACGTAGAGGGAAATCCCGATTTGGATCCTCAGTTCTCGAATCAACTTGCACTGGGTGTCAATTTCAAAACGCATTTCAACCTGGCCCTGATTTATGCCCATACCCGGAATCTGATTATTCAAAATCCGTATTATGATGAAACAGGTACAAAAAAATTGTTTTATGAAAATTTCGGCAATCAGAATATGGCGGGTGGCGCTTTGTCAATCAGTGAATTGCCTATTACCCAATGGCTCCACTTTACGGCAAACGGAACGTGTCTTTACATGAGTAACTCGGCAGATCCGCGCCAGGGCCAGACAGAACGCTATATCAATAAAGGACTGTTGACCAATGCGTACGGCCAGTTTACCTTCCTCTTGCCCAAAGACTGGAAAATTGAGATCAACGGTATGTTCCAGGGAAAGATCCCGTACGGTTATTTTATTATTGAACCAATTTACATGATCAATGGAGGTGTAAAGAAGAACTTCCTGGACAACAAAGCTACTTTAAGTCTCAATGTGAATGATATTTTTAATACTTTTGAAAACAACCTGAAATTCAACTCGGATAGTGAAGTGGAGTACAGATTGGACCAGAAGATCAATTTGCAAAAGGTCAGACTAAGTTTCAGTATTCGTTTTGGACAGGGAAAAGCTGCAAAAGCAAGAAAAGTAGGTGATCTGGAAGAAGCTTCCAGGGTGGGCACATCAGGGGGTATTTCAACAGATACCTCTGGTGGTTTGAAATGAGATTATTACTATCAAATGAGAAAGAAATACAAATTGGGAATAGCCTTTGGCGGCGGTGGCGCCAAAGGCTATTATCATGCAGGAGCATTGAAACGCCTGTTGGAATTGGGTTATAAGCCGGACATCGTGTCGGGCACCAGTGTGGGATCCATAGTGGCTGCCATGTATGCTCAAGGATTAAGTATTGAAGAGATGCTGGCAGCATTCAGGGAACTGAATCTGAAAGATTTCCTGGAACCCCGGATTCCCAAAGATTACCTGGTAGATTCAAAACCGGTAAGAAAGATCCTGGAAGAAGTACTTCCGGCAAAGACTTTTGAAGAATTGAAAACACCGTTAAAAGTAGTGGCAACTTGTCTGGAAACGGCAACAGAAGTAGTTTTTGACAGTGGCCCTCTGATAGATGCCATAGTGGCTTCCTGTAGTATTCCCGTAGTTTTTCCTCCCGTAATAATGGATGGCAAACATTATGTTGACGGTGGAGTAATCAGAAATGTACCTGTATTGCCCCTGCGTGATGTATGCAAAAAAGTTTTTGCGCTGAATTTGTTCCCCGAGCCGGAGCAGGATTCACAATACACCGGATCCATGAAATATATAGCTGAGCGTTGTATTACCATGTTATTCAATGCCAATGCTTCTTATGACATGGATCTTGCCGATCTTGTTATTGAAGATGAAGAAATGGCATTATTCAACGCCTATGATCTGAGACACAAAGAGGAAATGTTTGACCTGGGATACAATGCCCGGGCGCTACGATCATACGACAAACTTACATAACCAACGGCTGTAGGCACGGAAGAATTTGTGGATCAGCTCTTCCATTTGGTTGTCGGTAAGACGTCCCTGCTCATCAAAAAGGTCTGCAGCACCTCCAATGTACATTTCGGGTTGCGGCATGACAGGGGCATTAAGACACACCAGGGACTGCCTTAAATGATGGTTTGCACCAAACCCGCCTATGGCTCCCATAGACACTGAGATCACGGCTGAGGGTTTATTGCTCCATACATTATGTGTGTAAGGCCGGGATCCCACATCCAGGGCGTTTTTCATGGCAGCGGTGGTAGAGCGGTTGTATTCCGGAGTTATGAAAATGATGCCGTCAAATTCTTTGATCTTTTTACGATAGGCCATCCATTCTCTGGGTGTGCTTTCTTCCAGATCTTCATTGTACAGGGGAAGATTCCCGATTTCCACAATTTCCAGGTCCATCGTGTCGGGAGCCAGGTCTATCAGAACCCGCGCCATTTTCCGGTTCAGTGAATCTTTTCTAAGACTTCCAACCAGCAAAGCAATTTGTTTTCTTTCCTTAAGTTCCATGAGATCAGGTATTAAGTTATCAATATAGACTATTGCAAATATAACAATAATATTTGCTAATTTTGGTGTTATGAAAAGAAGTATGGATTTTGGCCTTTTGCTTTTCCGGGTCTTGATTGCATCCTTGATGTTGTATCACGGTCTCACAAAATTACTCAACTATGAGCATCTGAAGGATGCCTTCCCCGATCCTGTCAGGTTGGGAAGCCATGTTTCATTGCTCATGGTCTTGTTCGCGGAAATCGGATGCAGTATTCTTATTATTGCCGGACTTTTGACGCGGTTGGCCACTTTGCCGGTAATTACCGCAATGGCTGTTGCCGCTTTCGTAATTCACGCAGGCGATCCTTTTTCCGTACGGGAGTTATCCGTGTTATTCCTGGGACTTTTCCTGGTATTGCTTATAACAGGACCGGGAAGCTTTTCCATTGACCATTATCTGTTCAGGAAAAAGAAATGGTTTTCCCGTAAATGACTTTGCTGTCTCCCGGCCCATAGAAACCGGGGAGTTCTGCCATTTTTTTGTAATCGTGCTTTTCGTAAAATTTCCGGGTAGGGAGGTATGCCGGTCTGCCGGAAGTTTCAATCCATACAGTGTTGCCGCCTTGTAAGGCAATTTTCTGTTCGGCTTTTTTGATCAGTCGGGATCCCAGACCCTTACCTTGCAGGTCTTTTCTTACAGCCATCCAGTATATGTCCCAGCCGGACAGGGTACAGGGAGTGGGACCGTATACGGTATATCCGGCACAAATCCCGTTTTCCACTGCAATGATGCAATTATATCCTGACGTTTCACCTTGATCCAGAAAAGATTGCAACACTTCCTGCGCCACTTTAATTTCGAAATTATAAAACAAACCGGTGGATTCCATAACAGCGGTGATTTCTCTCAGATCTTGTTCAAACAGAACGTCACGAAAAGTAAACGGCATATTAATCCTTTTTAGTTAAGACAAGAAATGATTTGTTGTATTATATCGGTTGTGGAGTACCCGGCTTCTTTCCCTGCTGCCATAAATCCGCTGTCGGGAGAAATGCACGGATTCCCGTTCACTTCCAGTACGTAAGGAATATTTTGTTCACTCAAACGGATGTCTACCCTGAAATAACCGGACAGACCAAAGATCTCCCCGCAGGATATGGCAGTTTTGTGCAAATTCTTAATAATAAGCGGCTTGTCATTCAGTGTGTTGAATTCACGGTGTGTGTGTTTGTATTCAAACGAACTTTCTATCCATTTGGACCGGTATCCCAGGATTCTTGCCTTTTCAGGCGGATAATCAGAGAAGATCATTTCCGGGACAGGGAAAATTTCGTATCGGCCCGGAATTCCCGTTACACTCAGGTTGAATTCCCGTCCTTCAATGAATTCTTCCACAAAATACCGCCCGGGATCAAAAGTGGCCAGCCATTCGCTCATCCCGGGCTGCTTCGGGTCAAATACATGATGTTCGTCAAGGTCTGCAGAACCCTCCTCGGCAATGGGTTTGACAATGTATTTTTTTTGAATGTCCAGACCGTTTGGTTCATCAGTGCCAAACCAGCACGGAGTATCAATTCCGTGACGGATCATAATGGATTTGGCAAGCGTCTTTTTTGTGGTCAGGTACAAACCTTCTTCTCCAACCCCGGTATAAGGGATCTTCCAGGTATGCAGTATAGAGGGAACCATATGAAGCAATCCGGTATTACCCCAGACAGATTCAACAAGGTTAAATACAAAAGCGGGTTTTTCATTTACCAGAGGTTTCAGGTCACGGTACAGATCAAAACCCACATCACGCACCCGGCAGTTGTATCCCAGGCCTTCCAGCGCATTTCTGACCAGGGCTACCTGATCTATTACGTCCTGTTCATCCGGAGTGGGATGAACAGATAGCCGGTTATGCAGGATAATAACTGTATTGTTCACTGCGTAAAATTACAGAAGGTATTTCACTGCCGTATATTCGTTTGAGGGCTGCCTGCATGATGATATCTATCAATTGTGTGAAATTCATACCGTTCATTCCGGCGAGTATTGGGAGGTCTGAATCTTTGTAGTTTAATCCGGCCAGGGGGTTGATTTCCATGAATTCCGGCCGGCCGTTGCTATTCAATTTCATATCAACGCGGCCGCTGTCCCGGGAACCTGTTACTTCCCATACATCAAGAGCCAGACGCGCACAAGCCGAAGCCAACTCTCCTTCTTCCAGGTTTTGGTATTCTACGGCTTCTTTATAGTTCTGTTTGTTTTCGTAAGAGTATATTTCAGCAACTGCATTTTTGAAAAGAACTTCCATAATACCTACGACACGTGCATCTTTGCCATTTCCGCAAATACCGACTGTGAATTCACGGCCCGGAAGGTATTCTTCTACCAATACCGGCTGGTTGTAACGTTCCAGCAAGGTACGGCAGATTACCCGGAATTCTTCTTCGTCCCATACCAGGGAATATTCTCCAATTCCTTTGCCGGATCCTTCCATGACAGGTTTTAAGAACAGGGGAAAAGCAGGTTTTGGATGATCCAGATCATTTTCACTGCGTATCAGACAAAAATCGGGGGTGGGTATTCCTGCATCCCTGACTACGCGTTTGCATAAGGCTTTGTTCAGTGAAAGCGCCATGGTGGCGGCTCCGGAAAAAACGTAAGGGATCTGCCAGTCATCCAATATGGCAGGAACAAGCGATTCTCTGCCATCTCCGAAGATGCCTTCGCAGATGTTAAAAACAAGATCCCATCTGTCTCCGTTTAGAAGACGCATCATCAGCGATCGTGCATTTCCGATGCGTTCGGTTTGATAACCT
>DAOSXZ010000030.1:0-14967 GCA_035380845.1 Bacteroidales bacterium
CGCTGGTTCCCGGCTGCACATCTGGATTATTATGTAGCCCGGCCAGCCGGTACGGTAGTAAAAACAACGGGTCCCGTGGAAAGGACCCATAAATACCAGCAGATCACAAAACTCAGGGGAGGAATCGCTCCGGGGGAAAAGCTTTTCTATATAGAATCAAGCCGTTTCCCTGAACAGATATCCAATTCTGTCCCGCTGGATACATTTTTTGTTCACAGGTGCGGAAAACCCGTAATACGTTATGTAATCCATACGTTAGAGTTCCACAGTGGCAAATAGTGTATCCACCATCACAGTGAATGTTCCCGGTTCTACCCTCCATTTTCCGTCAGCTCCCCAGAATTGCAATTGATCTTCCCGTACCACAAAACGTACGGTTTGGGTTTCTCCGGGTTCCAGGCTGACTTTGGAAAAAGCCTTCAGTTCCTTCACCGGCCGGGTCATGGATGCATAATCATCCCGCATAAACAGCAACACTACTTCTTCTCCTGCACGTGAACCGGTATTGGTCACATCCACAGACACTTCCAGAGCCCCGTCTTTAAAATCGCCTGCCTTCAGATTGGCATATTCATAGGTAGTGTAAGACAATCCGTAACCGAAATCGTATAGAGGCATGGGATTTTCCATCACAATGGGATGGAAGTAATGCGAAGGCATATGATTGTAGACCGATAGAATATTTCCTGTGGACCTTGGGAAAGTGACAGGCAGTTTGCCCGAAGGGTTAACGTGTCCGTAAAGTATCTCGGCAAGGGCGATGCCCCCCTTCATGCCGGGTTCCCAGGCTTCCACCAACGCATCGACTTCCTGTGCAATCCATTCCACGGCAAGGGGGTGTCCGTTATTCAGCACCACAATACATGGTTTGCCGCTTTTCAGGATGTTGCGTACCAATTCTTCCTGCAGACCGGGCAAGCGTAAATTGCCCCGTTCCACATCTTCCCCGGAAGTTTTATTGGCCCAGTCCTTACGATTCACGTATTCCCCTACAAACACAATATTCAGATCTGCCCGGCGTGCCATAACCCCGGCGCGACGTACTTTTTCGGGATCCATATACCGGATGGATTCTCCCTGGTCCAGGAACGTAAATTTTGTTTTGGGGGCTATGGTCTTCAGGCCTTCCAGGAAAGTAACCACGTTATCATCGGGTTGCGGAAATGTCCAGTCCCCCATGACTCCCTGTGAATCGGCGTTGGGGCCCGTTACAAATACATTTTTATACTTACCGCCATCAGTGAGCGGAAGTATGCCGTTGTTTTCCAGCAACACAATGCTTTTGCGGGCAGCTTCCAAAGCGGTCTGCACATGCTCTTCTTTCATGAGAACCTGGTCAACAGCAGATTCCTCAAAAAAAGGATTTTCAAAAAGTCCCAGACGGAATTTCATTTCCAGTATCTTTCTGCACGATTGATCAATCCGGGATACGGGAACCACACCCTCTTCCACCAGCTTCATCATGGCCGGAACAAAAGCAGGTCCGTGCATATGCATATCCATTCCTGCCATTACAGACTGTGCGTAGGCATCTTCAACAGAAACAGCGGTACGGTGTAAGTCATAAATATGTTCCATATCCATCCAGTCGCTGACCACAAATCCTTCAAAGCCCATTTCATCCCTGAGCATGTCCTGCATCAACCCCTTGTGGGCATGACAGGGTATCCCGCCAATTTCGTTATGTGCCATCATGAAAGTGAGTGCCCCTGCATCCACACATGCTTTAAACGGCGGAAAAAAGACTTCCCTCAATGTTCTTTCCGAGACATCGGTCGGAGCTCCGTTGGTGCCGTTCACAGGCTGGGAACCTCCCACAAAATGCTTGGCGCAGGCGAGCACCAGGTCTTTCTCCAGACCGTCATCTCCCTGGAATCCTTTAATCGCTGCTTCTCCCATCAGGGATACCAGGTAAGGATCCTCGCCGTATGTTTCTCCCACCCTGCCCCATCTCTGGTCCCGGGCTACCTCCACATTGGGTGCAAATGTCCAGTGCATACCAATAGCGCGCATTTCCCGGGCGGTTTGCCGGGAAGAAACATAGACCAGCTCCGGATCAAAAGTAGATGCCATTCCAATAGATGTGGGGTATACGGTCGTTCCGCTTACCAGGGCACAACCGTGTACAGCATCAATTCCCATCAACAAGGGTATGCGAAGCCTCGATTCCATAGCCAGCTGCTGCAATTCATTGGCCTCTCCTATTGTAACCGAGTGTAGAAACGATCCGATTTTCCCCTCCCGTGCCATTTGCGCGATATCTTCCTTCAAAAAACCGGGATAAAACGCCTGGGCCGTATTGCGCATCAAATCCTCTTCGGTCATACCTGCCTGGGATTCATCAATATGATTCAATCCCACACATTGGTTCATCTGGCCAATTTTTTCCTCCAGTGTCATCCTTTTCATCAGGTCTGCCACGCGTTTTTCCACGCTCAGATCAGGGTTCATATAAGGGGGATTTTCCCCTGAACCGCCCGAACATGAAGCGGCAAAAAACAAAGTTGTCATAAACAAAAAAGTTATTCCTTTCATAAATTAACAGATTACATGCATCAAATAACAAATGTAGCCATTTTATATGTTTTAGATAAAAAAAGCCAAGGATATAAGGCCAAAAGACGTTAAATTTACATTCTGAAAAAAAAAGACATTTAACCGTTACATCATGAAAAAATATTTATCACTAATTATTCCTTTACTGCTATTGGCAGGCTGCAACCAACCACCTGCCGTCAGGGAAATCGCTTTGGATCCCGTATGGAAATTCCAGACCGGAAATGAGATCCAATGGGCATCACCCGGTTTTGATGACAGCCTTTGGCCGGAGATCGCTCCTTCAAATACATGGGAAAACCAAGGGTTCTTCAATTACGACGGATACGCCTGGTACCGTAAAACCATCACCCTTCCCGATGATATAATAAAAGCCGCACAATACTATGGAGGCATTCAGATCCGTTATGACAATGCAGATGATACGGATGCATTGTATTTTAACGGACAGATCATAGATACTACAGGCAGTTTTCCTCCAAATTACGAGAGCCGTTACGGAATTAAAAGAGCTTATAACATTCCGTGGGAACAAATACATACCGATGGCCCTAATACGATAGCCATCCAAATATATGACGGTGGCGGTGACGGGGGCTTACGCACTTCTACAGTGGTTATTCAGCCAATCGCCCCGGAAAGGAAAATAACCCTTGATTACAAAGTTGATGCGGAAAACGGGGTCTTTATGGAAGACGATGCCCGCACCCTTTCCCTTACAATCGCCAACAACGAAGAAAAAACAACAAAATCCATTGTATACGTAACCGTTTCAACAGACGATTTCCAGCCTGTCACGGAATCTTCCTACAAAGTACGGGTAAAACCCGGTATGCAAGAAGTACTGACTGTAACCCTGGACCTTCCCCAACCCGGATTTTACCGTTGCACATTACGTATGGAAACCAACGGGCTGAAAGACAATCCGGTTACATTCAACATTGGTTACGAACCGGAAAAGATCGTATCCCCCACAGATGCACAGGAAGATTTTGATGCGTTCTGGGCGGAAACCCGTGCGGAACTGGACCGTACCCCCATGCGGGCCACCATGAAATTGCTCAGGGAACATTCAACCGGGGCAAGGAATTTATACTATGTGGAAATGAGATCGTTGGACAATCAGATCATGGGCGGTTATTACGCAGTCCCAAAAAAGAAAGGCAAATACCCGGCCCTTATCACCTATATGGGATACGGATCCGACCCGTGGATGCCCCATACCGACGGAGAACCCGGCTTTGTTTCCTTTGTCGTTTCCGTTCGCGGACAAGGCATCTACAAACAGGGGAACAAGTACAACAATAAATGGATTGTAACCGGTCTGGAGGACAAAAACGAGTATTATTACCGGGGAGCTTTTATGGACCTGGTCCGGGCCATTGACTTTGTTTGTTCAAGGCCCGAAGTGGACAAGGCACGGATCGCTGCCGAAGGCGGCAGCCAGGGAGGAGCTTTCACCTTAGCCGCCTGTGCCCTGGATGACCGCATAGCCGTAGCCGCTCCGGCTATCCCGTTTTTGAGCGATTACCCGGATTATTTCCGGATCGTGGATTGGCCCCGAACTGATTTTGACGCCTATATGAGAGAAAATCCCCAAGCAGAATGGGTAAATATTTTCAGGTTACTGACTTATTTTGACATCAAAAACCTGGCATCGCGTATCAAGACCCCTATCATAATGGCTGTAGGATTACAGGACGAAACATGTCCGCCGCACACCAATTTTGCGGGCTACAATATGATCACGGCACCTAAAGAATACCGTATCTACCAGGAAAACGGACACAACACGCCACCCGAATGGCAGGAAGTCCGCATGGCCTTTTTCAATAAATATTTAAACCTGGATTAACATGAAGAAAACGACACTTCTTTTAGCAGGACTATTCCTGCTTTCTTTCGTCATCAACGGCTGCAACAATACTACCCCGGACAATCCGTTTGTACATGTGGAAAACGGACAATTCATAAAAAACGGGGCTCCCTATCATTATATCGGCTTTAATTTCTGGTACGCCGGTATACTCGCCTCGGAAGGAACGGGCGGTAACAGGGACCGGTTGCACCGGGAACTGGATTTTCTGAAATCTGCCGGAGTAGACAACCTAAGAATCATGATCGGTGCGGACGGCCCGGAAAACAGGGCAAAGGTGCGCCCCAGCCTTCAAACCGGACCCGGAGTATACAACGACACGTTGCTCAGGGGATTGGATTACCTGCTTGTTGAACTCGGCAAAAGGGATATGTCAGCCGTTCTGTTTTTTAACAATACATGGGAATGGACGGGAGGTTATTCACAATACCTTGAGTGGGCCGGTTATGGCAAGGCTCCTGTTCCCGTAATTGACGGATGGCCGGCATTTCAGGAATATGTTCATCAATACCTGGCTTGTGAAACATGCGACAGTTTGTTCAGGGATCATGTCAGAAATATTGTTTCCCGGGTGAACAGTATAACAGGTGAGCCTTTCATTGAAGATCCGGCTATTATGTCCTGGCAGATTGCCAACGAACCCAGGCCCATGGGAGCGGATAACAAGGATCTGTATGAAAAATTCATCTTGTCTACCGCAGAATACATCAAATCACTGGATCCCAACCACATGGTGTCTGTAGGATCTGAAGGATCATATGGCAGTGAAAACGATATGGGCTTGTACCGGAGGGTACATCAGACCGAATACGTAGATTACCTTACATGCCATATATGGCCAAAGAACTGGATGTGGATAGATATCAAGGATATTCCCGGCTCTGTGGAACCCGCTTCTGCCGCAGCAGACAAATACCTGGACGAACACATTGCCCTGGCTGCAGAATTGAATAAACCCCTGGTGCTTTCTGAATTCGGATTTCCCAGGGACAATCACCTTTATAACAGGGAAGATCCCGTAACTGCCCGGAATGCCTTTTACGAGCACATCTTTAACCGCTTGCTTGAATCGGTAAAGGAAAAAGGCGTTTTTGCCGGCTGCAACATGTGGGCCTGGGGCGGCTTTGCACAACCCCGGAATCTTTTCTGGGAACCGGGTGATGATTATTGCGGGGATCCTTCCCAGGAAGAACAAGGTTTGAATTCTGTCTTTGCACAGGACAATACGGTTTCCCTGATCGGGACCTACGTTGAACTGATAAACGAATAACCCGGATTATGAAAAAACGATTCTTGCTTTTTATCCTTTTATTTTCGTTCTCAGGCATTGTTCATACGGTTCATGCACAGAAATTTCAAAATATGGCTCCGGTTCCACCCATGGGATGGAATTCATGGAACCGGTTTGGCTGTAACGTGAATGAAAAAATGCTGAAAGAAACGGCAGACATGCTCGTGGAAACAGGTATGAGGGATGCCGGTTATGTTTACCTGGTCATAGATGATTGCTGGCACGGGGAAAGAGACTCCCTTGGATTTATCCGGGAGCATCCGGACTTATTCCCTTCAGGGATGAAAGATCTGGCCGATTATATACATGCCCGCGGGCTGAAATTCGGTATCTATTCATCTGCCGGTTTTAAAACATGTGCGGGAAGACCGGCCAGCCGGGGACACGAATACCAGGATGCCATGGTATATGCTTCCTGGGATGTGGATTATTTGAAATACGACTGGTGCGGTACTGAAGGCCTGAGTGCCTACGGAGCGTACATGACCATGCGTGATGCCCTTTACCAGGCAGGAAGACCTGTCGTTTTCAGTTTGTGTGAATGGGGAAACAACAAACCGTGGCTATGGGGAGCGGAAATGGGACATCTTTGGAGAACCACGGGAGATATTTGTGCCATTTTTGACGGAATTGAAGATCATGTTACCTATAAGACTCTGGGGGTTTTACAAATACTTGATTTACAGGATACACTGCGCACTTATGCAGGCCCCGACGGATGGAACGATCCCGATATGCTCCAGGTGGGCAACGGGATGACAGTGGCAGAAGACAGGGCACATTTCACCATGTGGTGCATGCTCTCTGCACCCCTGATGGCAGGTAATGATCTTAGAAGCATGAGTCCTGAAACCATTGAAATACTTATGAACCGGGAAGCCATTGCCATTGACCGGGATCCTCTGGGAATTCAAGGATTCCCATTCAAAAAGGACGGAGACCTGCACACTTGGTTAAAACCATTGTCCCAGGGAAAGTGGGCCGTATGTTTTTTAAACCGGGGACTCCGGGACATCCCGCTCACCGTTGACTGGAAAGATTTTACGGTAAAGGATGAGCTTAGCGGACAGCAACTGGATGTCACCAACAACGTTTATTCCATACGTGACATATGGG
Organism: Bacteroidales bacterium; assembly: GCA_035380845.1. Taxonomy (GTDB): domain Bacteria; phylum Bacteroidota; class Bacteroidia; order Bacteroidales; family UBA932; genus DMER64. The sequence goes on from DAOSXZ010000030.1 coordinate 6,840, forward strand.
CAAAGGAAAACCTGGGAACAACCGGTGACAACGACCTGGCTATGCTTTTGCCGGGTCACGATGTCTTATGTGTTGTTCTTTCACCCGTAAAATAATGATGAGCATGGACAAAATCACATTCAGGGAAAAATTAGGATACGGATTCGGAGATATGGCGTCCAGTATGTTCTGGAAGATCTTTGGGATGTACCTCCTGTTTTTCTACACAAAGGTGTTTGGCATTTCACCTGCTGCAGCCGGTACCATGTTTCTTTTAACACGTATCTGGGATGCCGTGAACGACCCTATCATGGGATTGTTATCGGATAGGACCCATACCCGCTGGGGTAAATACAGACCGTATCTTTTATGGGGAGGCATTCCCTTTGCCCTTATAGGCGTGATGACATTTTTCACGCCTGATTGGGGTGAAAACGCAAAACTGGCGTATGCCTACGTAACATACACCCTGATGATGATGATCTATACGGTGGTAAATGTACCCTATGCATCCCTGCTGGGAGTGATGTCTCCGCATCCCAAAGACAGGAACACCCTGTCTTCGTACAGGATGTTCTTTGCGTATGTAGGCAGTTTCATCACTTTTATGATCCTGCAACCTTTGGTAGATGCTTTCAGTAAAAAGGGCCCGGTGGGAGACGGAATATCCATGGAGCCCGGAGCATGGACAGCTGCAGTGGCCGTTATCGGAGCCCTTTGCGCTTTCCTGTTTTTTATGTGTTTTAAATGGACCAAAGAACGGGTAAAAGCTGCCGACGAAAGCAGGGACAAGGCATCCATAGGAACGGATCTGAAACGTCTTTTCTCCAACGGTCCCTGGTGGATCCTGCTGGCCTCGGGAGTATCGGCTTTGTTATTCAATTCTATCCGGGACGGGGTAGCCTTGTTTTATTTTTCCGATTACGTTACTTCCGGTTTCAGGACAGCCGCTTTCGGATGGACCATCGGGACCATCTATCTTCTGGTAGGACAGGCTTCCAATATGCTTGGCGTAGCACTTGCTGCCCCGGTAGCCAATAAGATCGGAAAAAAGAAAACATACCTGGGGGCTATGGTCCTGGCTGCCGTGCTAAGTTGTTTCTTTTTCATGCTCAAACCAGATCAGATCTTGTTGATTATGGCTTTCCAGGTGGTCATCAGTGCCTCTGCCGGCATTATATTCCCGCTGCTTTGGAGTATGTATGCAGATATTGTGGATTACCAGGAACTGAAAACAGGAAGAAGGGCTACAGGCCTGATCCTCAGCTCCTCCTCCATGTCCCAGAAATTCGGATGGGCAATAGGCGGTGCCATTACCGGCTGGCTGCTGGCGGCATTCGGTTACAATGCAGACCTGGCCGTTCAAAGCCAGAGTGCCATACAAGGAGTACGTCTGATGATGAGTTTCCTGCCTGCCATCGGTTGTATACTGGCGATTATTGCCATTTCCATATACCCGCTGGGAGAGAAAAAGGTTATGGAAATCACCGCAGAACTAAATAAAAGGAGAGCAATGAATGGCTAGCCAGGAACAAATTGAAAATTTGCGCCGGGAACTTCATGAAGAACTGACACAAAATATTCTGCCCTACTGGATAAAGCTTAAGGATAGTAGATGTGGAGGCTATTACGGCCGGGTAACCGGGAAAGAAGAACTTCTGAAAGAAGCACCCAAAGGTGCCGTTCTCCAATCCCGCATATTATGGACTTTTTCTGCTGCGGCAAGGGTGCTCAGGAATAAAGATTACCTGGCTTATGCCGCCCATGCGAAAGATTTCATCCTGGATAAGATGTATGACAAAGAATACGGGGGGATTTTCTGGAGCGTAGATCATAAAGGAAACATGGAAGATCCCAGGAAACAGTTCTATGCCCTGGGATTTGCCCTTTACGGCTTAACTGAATACCACAGGGCGACAGGCGATCCCGTTGCCCTGGCAAAGGCAGTGGACCTTTTCAATGATATCGAGGCCCATTCTTCAGATCAGATATACGGAGGATACCTGGAGGCAGCTGACCGGGACTGGAGCGAAATTCGCGATGTACGGCTTTCCGCAAAAGATGCCAACGAAAAAAAAACCATGAATACACACTTGCATATCATGGAACCGTATACCAATTTGTTCAGGGTCTGGAAAGATCCTGGGCTGGAACAAGCGTTGGCGCGTCTGGTAGAAGTATTCCTTGATAAAATTGTCAATCCCAAGACGCATCACCTGTCTTTATTCTTTGACGAGGAATACCATGTGAAAGGATCTGGCCTGTCTTACGGACATGATATTGAGGCATCCTGGTTGCTGATGGAAGCGGCCAGGGAACTGGCAGATTATAAACCCGGTATTTACGGGGTCTTGTTGAGCCGGGTTACCGAAGAAAGCAAAAACATCGCATACGCGGCCCTGAAAGGGTTACAACCTGACGGAAGCCTGATATACGAAGTTGAATCCAGCGGAAGGATTGACAAAACCCGTCACTGGTGGGTTCAGGCAGAAACGGTAGTCGGACTGTTTTATTTATATACCTGGCACAAAGTGCCTCATGCAATGGATATGGCCCTTAATTGCTGGAATTATATAAAAGAGCATATCCGGGACAACCGGAACGGGGAATGGTTCTGGAGTCCCGGAAATACTACGGATGACAAGGCCGGTTTCTGGAAATGTCCTTATCACAATTCCAGGATGTGCCTGGAGATCATAGAGCACAGTCATCAACTGCCTTAAGCAGCGGATCTGTACTTACGCGTGATCCCACAGCCTGTTCCATCCACAATTGGGGAACCAGGTTGCCCAGGGTAAACATGCGTTTCACCTCCCCGGCAAGTGTTTTCCCGTCCGTGTTCACATGGTTGTTGAAATACGCTTCCAACTGGAATTCTATGATATGTCCGAAAGGATAATTGGGCAGGTACATGGGACTGTTTATCATGTGAGAATAAATTCCCAGCAACGGGCAATCCGGTTGACCGAACACCGGTTCATAATAAAGGTTCCATACCATTCTTGCTTTATCTTCAACGGCCTGTTTCAGCATTTCTGCATCGGCTTCCGGATTTTCATACAGCCACTGCCACACGTACATGTCTACCAGGGCTACTCCCATGATCTCGTAACACCCCCAGAAGATATCCAGCACCGTGTTTTCGTCCATTTTTTGAGCAGGATACCCAAGCAGCTGCAAATCCCTTTTCTGGAAAATGAAAGCCAGTGCTTCCGTAAAGGCTGTGTTGGGAATACCGTTGAGCATGTAATGATCCATGTCGTAAAGACTTAAGGTTTGTTCCACATTATGTCCGAATTCGTGTACAGCAATATTGTATCCTTTGTAATCCATTCCACCGGAACCTATCCGTGTTCTCAGACGTGACGGTTCCCAACGCCCGGCAGCACCCCATGCATGGCCGGAACCCCTGGCAGGTTCAACCACAATGCGGGAAGCAATCTTTTGCGCTTCTCCGCTGTCAAATCCCAGCACTTGTAACATGCGGGGCATATCTGCGCTGAAGGCATCAGGATTTGGGTATTTTTTCCTGGTAAGTGCCGTCAGGTCGTCTTCCGGTATAGCCGTGCGGCTTTTGAACCCGTCGTACCATATATCAAACGGTTGCAGATCCCTTCCCAACCGTTTCTCTATGAAAGCGGCCACTTTTTTTACCTGGTCAGATGAAATCAGGTTAATAAACAAGTCTTCTATTTCGCGGGCAGAGATCTCCATAGAGCCTTCAAAATTTCTGACTATAGCCGTAGGCATATTCGGATGGTAAGGATCCATCTGCTTTTCCACGGTATAAGTAGCCAGCAGGTGTTGGTAACGAACTGTTCCTTCCCCGGCCGCCTCAATCACCTGACCGTCTTTGTAAACCGTATTTGAAAACGGCTTCCAGTCAACCCCGGGATTGTTTATGACACAAGCGGGAATCGTCTGACATACAATATGTTCCATTACTTTTTGTATCATCTGCTGTTTTTCCAGGGCATCCGGAAGTGAAGCATAATTGGATTTGATTTCGTCCCTCAGGTTCCAGTGCGACAACAATACCATATCCTCGGGGAAAAGACGTCTCCCGTCTTCTGTAAGCAGATGCCCCATCATGATATTGTAAGAGGCTATGTAATTTTCCGCATTACCCGTAACGCGGGCCATTTCCTGGTTCAAACGGGACGGAGTCCTGTGGGTGAACAGATCTCCCAACCTGGCATAGGCCCATTGTTGCCTGCTCCATTCGTGTCCCAGGGTGTCTTTTTCCTCCAGGTTGAAATTCGGGAAATTAAGGACACAAATAAAAGCGACCTTGTTGGCATACATATCTTCCATAAAATGTGCCGAAGGGCCGTAATTCCCCATGATAAGATCTATCTGCGTCAGATCGTCTCCCTGTAAGTGAACAGGTTTCTTGAGCGCCACACTCAATTGGTTGGCTGTTCCAAAAATGTTTTCAAAGGCAACGGACAATTTATTGAAAAGAACTTCCCTGGATGGCTCATCCATACAATAATTCTCCAGGCAAAATGCAATAAAGTCATCCTGACTGCCATCCGGTTCCCTCCACAAGGCAGCCGTCTGACGGACACCGCGTTTGGCCAGTAAAGATAAGGTTTCAGGTGAGGTCTCATCCAGGCGGGAAAGAACGGTTTGTACCGTTTGTTCGTTGATATTTGACATTTCTGTTGTTGTTTTTGCCGTGCTGCATCCCGTCAGTACGGCCAATAGCATGATTAAAATTTTGTTTTTCATATTGTTTCCTCCCATTTTGTTGCATGGATCAATATACGTGTATCTTTATTATTTTTACGCACCGTGGTGGCAAACAGGAATACGTGCCCCCCCTCGGCAATTTTTGTCTTCATTCTGATCTGCTCCACTGTCAGGGGGAAATTGCGTACAGTTATATTGGCTTTCGGTAACTTCTGTACCAAATGCCTGATATTGCCGGATGTAAACGGAATCACTTCCCGTATCCTGAACTTTCTGCCAGGAAATGATGCCACCTTCCGGTCGGAAAAGTACAGGTGACTGTTGCGATGTATCTTTTTTACTCCGTATTTTACGGCAATCAATGCAAAAGCTCCCGCTTTCATCACCGACACTTCCGGTTCATATAAAAAAGAGCCTTCCTTTACCACGGTATGGTCATATTCTTTATCAATTAAAGACGCGGCACGAATTTCCTCACTTCTGTAAAAAGAAAATCCGGCTGAACATACGATCAGCGGATCTGCGGGCATATCCTCCCGGGCCTTTACCAGAAACAACAACTCTTTACATTCATTGTCCACAGAGACCACATGCACTTGAGATGTTGCAGGCAATAAAACAAGGGCCCGGGAAATATCCGCCATCGGAGAAACCTTTACCAGTAATGCACGGCTTCGTTTCAATATTTCACTTTGCAGTCGGGTGATATCCGGGCTGTATTGCTGCAGGTCGTAAAGCCTTCGTCCTTTTGTATCCCTTCTGGAGGGATCTGCATACACAAGCGAAAATTGTGAAATATCAGGCAGGTTGTCCCATAATTGTTCTGCCGGTGAATTCACAATGCGTATGCGATCTCCTGCTCCCAATACCCGGAAATTATGTTCTGCAGCCCGGCATAATCCCATATCCTGTTCTGCATAAATCACCTGATCCGAGTTTTTTGAAAAATAAAAGGAATCTACTCCCAATCCCCCGGTAATATCCAGAACCGGGTCGTCCGGATTGACAAAACGATTTTTATAAGAGGCCGTATATGCCGAGGAGCATTGTTCGGCAGCCTGTAAAGACGGGATATACACCTGCGTACATGCAAACCATTCCGGAACCTTGTCCCGGATTTTTCGCAATCCTTCAATCTGCCGGACACATTTGGGAATATCCTTTCCCGGATATTTGCTTGCCGAAAGCAGCAATGCGTGTACATCGTCTTCAAGATGTTCCCTGACAAATGCTATTTCCCCGGCCGTCAGCATGATTTATTCCTTTAAAAGATACCGGGTCCAGAAGGCCAGGTCTTCATCGGCGGAAAATACACCCTGATACCCCCTGTAACCGTGTCTTTGGCCCGGATACATCATGAACCGGAACTGTTTGTTGGTTTTCATAAGTTCACTTACCAGGCGCAGGGCGTTCTGAAAATGAACGTTGTCATCCGATGTGCCGTGGGTAATCATCAACATGGAAGGTCCAAAGCTTCCGTAGGTACCACACCGTTCCAGTACGGAACCGTTTTTATATCCTTCAGGGTTGTCTTTTGGCGTATCCATAAACCGTTCGGTATAATGGGTATCATAGAACGACCAGTCATAAACTCCCGCACCGGCAATTCCGTAAGGAAAATAATCTCCCGCAGTGCAAACAGCCAAAGCAGTCATATAACCGCCGTAGCTGTAACCGGTAATACCTACTTTCCCGGAATCTATACATTCTTTTTCTCTCAGGTAATCGATCCATAATTTGTAATCGTGAATTTCCCATTTGCCCAGGTTCCTGTACATCATGTCCAGGCCTCTTTTGCCGCAATGTCCGCTTCCCCTGTGATCCATGGCTATCTGGATAACTCCTTTCCTGGCCCAGTGGTATTTCATAGCTGAAGAAGACCAGCGATCCATAACGCTTCCGTTATCAGGACCTCCGTAAATACTGACGATCACGGGATATTGTTTCCCTTCTTCCATTTCGATGGGAAAAGTAATTACGGCAGGCAGGGTAAAGCCATCCTCTGTTGTAATGAAATGCATCTGTGACTGTGGAACGCACCCTTCTGACAACAAGCGGTCGTATTCATCTCCTTTTGAATCTCCCAGGATGCGAACTAGGCCTTTTTTTACGCTGAACAGGGCAGCTTGTGTGGGAGTGGAAACGTTGGAGAACAAAGCCGTAAAATGCCTGTAATCCGGTGAAAATGAAACGTTGGTATAATGGTATTCACCCGATGTCAGGCGACGGATATCAGGTTCTTTCACGTTTTTACCGGGTTTTAACGGAACCGTATAAACATCGGAACGGGTAGAGATCTCCCTGCGTGCAGAAAAAAACAGATTATTTCCTTTGGGATCGATGCCGTGAAGCACTATTCCCCAGTTGTTCCCGTCGGTAAGCTTCCGAAATTCGCTTCCATCTGTTGAACACATGTAGATCTGTTGCCAGGACTCAAAATCCCTCACCATGATCATGCCTTTTTCCGTAAAAATGGGAGCAGCTATCCAGTCCAGCCATGTTGATTGTGCTTCACTGTATATTACGTTGACTGAACCATGATCAGGATCAACGGTATAGAGTTTCAGCCGGTTTTGATCCCTGTTCATCCACTGGACCAGGAGGGATCCTCCGTCAGGTGTCCAGAAAGGCTGCCCGAAATATTGATCTGCGGACGGATCAAAGTCCGCCCAGACAATTTCTGAATTTTCCTCCAATGACACAACACCTACCCTGACCTGCGGGTTGGTGTCCCCCGCCTTGGGATAACGTGTTTCTTCCAGGTATCCGTGTTGTCCGTCTGCTACATAAATGGGAAACATAGGTACGCAGGTATCGTCACAGCGAAAAAAGGCCAGGCGGCGGCTGTCCGGAGACCACCAGAAAGAACGGTAATTACTGCTTCTCCCCAGTATCTCCTCGTAATAAACCCATGAGGCATAACCGTTCAGAACCGTCTGGCTGCCATCAAAAGTGAACCGTCGTATTTTGCCCGTTTCCAGATCTTTAGCGTAAAGATCATTTCCCAACGTATAAGCAACACACTTTCCGTCCGGGGACAATGTGGGATTCTGCGCATTTTCATCCAATCCGTAATCGGCAGTCTTTCCGTAAGGCAATGCCGGCGGTTCCGAAGGAGTTCTTTTTCCGGTAACAATATCCTCGGCAAGATACTTGCTTTGCTGCCGGTCTCCCGAACGCAGCAGTAAAGTGCGGGCATCTGCCCACGATACAGGCATTTCAAAAGCTTTGACAAGTCCTTCAGGCGGGGTTTCACGAACCAAGCGTTCCTGGGCAAACCCCGTCAGGGTTAGAAGTAAAGAACAGATCAACGGTATAATAAAACGTTTCATAATGTGGGGTTTATAAATTTATCAAATACAATTGTTCGCGAGCCCGGGTAAAAGCCGTGTAATACCAGCGCAATACATCTTTATTGCAAATATCACCAAAAAAGGCTTTATCCACAAAAACG
>DAOSXZ010000031.1:0-14958 GCA_035380845.1 Bacteroidales bacterium
CCTGGTCATGTTCGCTTCTTATTTTTTTGATGACCAGTTTACCACCATCAGTCATATATTCAAAAATCCGGAGATACTTGATCTTTCGTGGACATCAGGTGATTACGGTATGTATGGGGGTGCGTATTCCCTGCTTTGTGTCTGGGGCGGACTGATCATATGCGGTATGTTGCTGGACAAATGGGGGGTACGTGTTACCGGGACGCTGTTTGTGCTGTTGATGGTTGGAGGGGCCGCCCTGGTTATGTACGGAATTTCCGAGTCCTTTAACAATAGTGCGCTATACAGTTTCATGGCCCGGACCTTTGAGAAACCGTCCCTGGCTTTTGCCTATGCCGGATGTGCCCTGTTCGGTTTAGGGAGCGAGATTGCCGGTGTGGCTGTGACGCGTTCCATTGCAAAATGGTTCCGTGGAAAAGAAATGGCCCTTGCTATGGGATTGCAATTGGCTCTGGCCCGCATGGGAACAGCAACCGCACTGATTGTAGTACCGCGGATAGTGAGTCTGAATGAAACGTATATTCCTTTTTCCCAGACAAGCAAACCGGCCCTGGTCGGTTTTGTCCTGTTGTTGTGCGGACTTATTGTCTGGACCGTTTTCCTGATTTTTGACAGAAATTTGGATAGTCAGACTGCCGCCGAAGCATTGAGAAACAATGAAGCCGTAAAAAAAGAAGATAAATTCAGATTTTCGGACATATTCAGGGTGTTGGGAAACAAGCATTACATTCTCATATCCCTGCTATGTGTATTTTTTTATGCATGTATCATATCTTTCAGAAGGTTTGCCACATCCATTATAATACCCCGGTTCGAGATTGAAAGCGATATTGCGTCCCTGATGGTGTCGCTTATCCCGTTTACCACCATGATTTTTACACCCATCTTCGGATCTTTGGTGGACATTCGGGGAAAAGCCACCCGTTGGATGATAGTTGGTTCTTTCCTGGTGCTTATATCACACCTCATCATTGGTTTTGCTCCCGGAGGGATTCCCTTCTTCGGATACCTGGGCATAGCCATACTCGGGATTGGTTATTCACTGGTCCCGGCAGCCATGTGGCCCTCGGTGCCTAAGGTTATACCGGATAAAAATCTGGGGACGGCCTATTCACTAATATACTGGATCCAGAATATGGGAATGCTGTTGGTTCCGATCTTCGTAGGACAGATCATTGAAAGAAATCATGATGAGGTACGTGCAGCCGTGCATTCCGAATACCTGTTCATTGGATTGTCACTGGTGGCTATAGCCGTATCGTTTATCCTGGCCAGGTCCTCGGACAAGCATCCGGGATTGCAACTGGATGTTCCTAATAAAACGAAAAAAATAAAAAATTGATCAGAACGGCAGGTCGTCTACCTCTTCTGAATTGAAATCTGCAGATCCGTTATCAAACGATGACTGATCCTTCCGGCCGGTTTGATTATTGTTGGCCGAAGGTGCAGGCCGGGCAGAAGCATTGGCAGGATTGTCACTTTTTCTGCCCAGCAACTGCATATTATCAGCTACGATTTCTGTAGTATATCTTTTTTGGCCCGACTGGTCTTCCCAGCTGCGGGTGCGGATCTTGCCTTCTATGAATATTTGTGACCCTTTTCTAACAAAGCGCTCGGTCACATCTGCCAGTCCCCGCCACAATACCACGTTGTGCCATTCCGTCTGTTCCTGTGTTTCTCCATTCCTGTCTTTATACCTTTCCGTTGTAGCCAGTGTTATGTTCGCTACGGCCGTTCCGCTTTCCAGATGACGGATTTCGGGATCCTTTCCCACGTTTCCTATTAACATTACTTTATTCAACATAGTATATATTGGTTTGATTGATTCTCCGTAAAGTTACGATCTTTTTTTACAAACCCAGAAATTTGCGCATAGCCTTTTTGTCAGGTTCGGCAGCGGTCATGATTTTAAATCCTTCAACCGCCTGGTGATATAGCCAGTTATACCCGTTCAGGTACAAAGCTCCCGCCCGGGAAGCGGCCTCTTTCAGGGGTGCCTCTGTGTAGGAAGCATCCAGAATGACATGACCGGCAGTGAATCCTGTTCCAAGTGCCTGTTGGGAATCCCAGGGAATGGTGTTGATTACCAGGGAGCATTCCTTTAAAAGATCCGGTAGTGATGTAAGCGGATACAGTCCCTCCCTTACGGTCCGGTTAGCCGAGTATACCAGGGCACCTGCCTGTTCCATACCCAGTGCCGCCGCACGACCCGCTCCGCCGGCTCCTATAATCAGGACGTGTTTTCCTTTCAGAATCATTCCACACTCCTTGAAACTGTTTACAACTCCTTGTACATCCGTATTGAAGGCAGTCCATCTGCCGTCGCGGATGCAAACCAGATTGGTGGCATTGATTTCTCTGACAGGAGTTTCCGTATATTGAGCAAATTTTATAAAATCTGCTTTAAAAGGCATGGTAATATTGACCCCCCGGATCTTTAGACGCAGCATCTCCTTCCATCCGGTATCGGCATCGGGGACTTCCAGCGTCCGGTATGTATCCCGCGGCAATTGCGGGTAAGCGGCCCGGAAAAGAGCCGGGCTCATACTGGATTGTACCGGATTTCCTATGATAGCAAAGGGTCCCATACTATTCTATATATTTCGTTGTCTGACAGCTTCAAAGCAAAGTACGGCCGTTGCAACAGAGACATTCAGCGAATCGATCTTCCCTTTCATGGGAATCTTCACTTTTACATGAGCCCGTTCATTCCAAAAAGAACTAAGCCCCTTGTCTTCCGTCCCCATGGCCAAAGCAGTGGGGCCGGTAAAATCTTGCAGGTGGTAGGGAACAGATGACTGACAACTGGCAGCCACTATAGAGATATTGTTTTCAGTCAACCACCTGAAAGCTTCTTCAGAAGAACACGCCAGTGTAGGGACACTGAACAAACAGCCCAGAGAAGCCCTTATGGTATTGGGGTTGTAGAGATCTGTCAGGGAATCGCACACCAGCACGGCATCTGCACCACAACCATCCGCGGTACGCAATATTGCACCAAGGTTCCCCGGTTTTTCCACAGATTCCAGAACGATGATCAGAGGAGCAGGGGACAGTGAAACATCTTTCAATGCATGGTAGCGGCTGTACATAACGGCCAGGACCCCTTCCGTACTTCCCCTGTAGGCCAGTTTTTCATACAATCCCCTGTCTATCTCTTCCACTACAGGAGATTGCGCCGTAAAGAAAGCCGCCTTGTGCGGATCCGATAAAAGGGGAGGGCAGATGAACAAACTGTGAATGGAAAATCCGCTTTGCAATGCAATTTCCAGTTCGCGAACCCCTTCGATCACAAACAATTGTGTTTCTCTTCGTTCGCGGGATTTTTCCATCAGCAAACGAATTTGTTTGATCCTGGGATTGTGAGCCGAGGAAATCATTTTTTATTCCGGTCGCATTTGCGGGAAGAACAGCACATCCTGGACACTTGCCGAGTTGGTCATCAGCATGCAAAGCCGGTCAACGCCTATGCCCATTCCCGAGGTGGGAGGCATGCCGAATTCCAATGCACGGATAAAATCCATATCTATGAACATGGCTTCGTCGTCCCCTTTTTCTTTGAGTTTTAATTGTTCCCTGAATCGTTCCAGCTGGTCCAGGGGGTCATTCAGTTCCGAGTAAGCATTGGCCAGTTCTTTCCCGTTCACAAACAGTTCAAACCGTTCTGTCAGTTGTGGATCTTCACGGTGCTTTTTGGTAAGCGGTGAAGTGGCTTTCGGATAATCGGTAACAAAAGTCGGCTGGATCAGGTGCTTTTCACAATATTCTCCAAAAATGGCATCAATCAGCTTGCCTTTTCCCATGGAAGGAGTTATGGGAACATCCAGATCGCGGCATGTTCTCCTGAGTGTTTCTTCATCCATGCCGGATACATCTACCCCTGCATATTCCTTGATGGCTCCCAACATGGTTACCCTGCGGAACGGCCTTTTCCAGTCAATCATCCTGTCTCCCATAGGTATCCGCGTGGTCCCGTGAAGTTCCAGCGCCACTTTTTCAACCATCTTTTCGGTGAAATCCATCATCCAGAAATAATCTTTATAGGCAACGTATATCTCCAAAACCGTAAATTCCGGATTGTGGGTACGGTCCATCCCTTCATTCCTGAAATCTTTAGAAAATTCATAAACACCGGGGAATCCTCCTACAATCAGTTTTTTGAGGTACAATTCATTGGCGATCCTCATGTAAAGAGGAATATCAAGTGCATTGTGGTGTGTTTTAAAAGGACGAGCGTTGGCTCCTCCGGGAATCGGTTGCAATATGGGTGTTTCCACCTCCAGGTAATCATGGCTGTTGAAGAATTCCCGCATCACATTGACCATCTTGGTTCTTTTAACAAAGGTGTCCCTTACTTCCGGATTTACAATCAGATCTACGTAGCGCATTCTGTACCGTTGTTCGGGATCGGTAAAAGCATCGTATATCTGGCCTTCTTTCTCCTTGACTATGGGTAATACCCTTAAGGATTTGCTTAAAAGAACCAGTTCTTTGGCATGTATGGATATTTCTCCTGTTTTAGTAATAAAGGCAAAGCCCTTGATTCCTACAATATCGCCTATGTCAAGCAATTTTTTAAAAACGGTGTTGTATAAACTTTTGTCTTCTCCGGGACATATGTCATCTCGTTTCAGATACACCTGGATACGCCCCGTATGATCCTGAATAACCATAAAAGAGGCGGCTCCCATGATCCTGCGGCTCATGATTCTTCCGGCCAGGGTTACCTCTTGAAAATTCTTGTTTTCATCATCATAGCCGGATAAAATTTCCCGGGCGGTGGTATCTATAGGATATTCAGCTGCGGGATAAGGCTCAACACCCATTTTTTCTAATTCTTGCAACGCCTGACGACGAATTTGCTCTTGTTCACTGATATGCGGATTCTCCATAGAATTTGATTTTATCAATCTGCAAAAGTAAGCATTTTTTTACACGCGTAAAGATTATATTCTTACCTTTGCAAGATTAGTATGGCTTTGGATAAAAAATGGATTGTTAAAGAGCCCGGGAACCCGGCTCTGGTTAGACAGCTGGCCTCGGATCTGGGAGTGGATCAGGCTCTGGCCAATCTTTTGGTCCAAAGGAATATCAATTCATTTTCACAGGCAAAGACATTTTTCCGTCCCCAGCTTGAAGACCTGCATGATCCTTACCTGATGAAAGACATGGATAAAGCGGTCAAAAGACTGGACAGGGCTATCCGGGAAAGTGAAAAGATCCTGGTTTACGGGGATTACGATGTAGACGGCACCACTGCAGTGGCACTGGTTTATTCTTTCCTGCGTAAAGAAACGCCACTGGTTTCATATTACATTCCCGACCGGTACACAGAAGGGTACGGAATATCACGTATAGGAATTGATTCGGCGGCAGATGAAGGATGTACCCTTATCATTGCGCTGGATTGCGGGATCAAAGCCAACGAAAAAGTGGAATATGCCAGGAAGAGAGGTATTGATTTCATTATTTGCGATCATCACCTGCCTGCTGAAGAATTACCCCACGCTTCTGCGGTACTGGATCCCAAAAGACTTGATTGCCATTATCCTTTTAATGAATTGAGCGGCTGTGGTGTGGGTTTCAAACTCATGCAGGCCTATTGCATCCGTAAAAACATTTCCCTGAATGAGCTGTATCCGTTCCTGGACCTGTTGGTTGTGAGCATTGCTTCTGACCTGGTATCCATAACCGGGGAGAATCGCATACTGGCCCACTTCGGATTGAAGCAGCTCAATGAGGCACCCCGTAAAGGATTGCTTTCCATTATCAAACTGGCCGGGCTTGAAAAACACCAGATTACCATAGATGATATTGTTTTCAAGATAGGGCCCCGCATCAATGCAGCAGGACGCATGGAATCCGGGAAGATGGCAGTAGATCTGCTCATATCCCGCACCGATGACGATGCTTCCCAGATAGGACATACTATTAACGATCACAACGACGACAGAAAGAACATAGACCGGAAGATCACCCAGGAAGCACTGGCCATGGTACGGGATATGCCCGGACTGGAAAATAAGAAATCCACCGTAGTTTATAATCCCAAATGGCATAAGGGTGTTGTGGGGATAGTTGCTTCCCGTCTTGTTGAAAATTACTACCGTCCCACCATTGTCCTTACACGTTCCAACGGATTCATTACAGGATCCGCCAGGAGTATTCCCGGTTTTGACCTTTATGAAGCCATAGAAAACTGTAGTGATTTGCTGGAAAATTTCGGCGGTCATATGTATGCTGCCGGACTGACTATGAGCGAAAAGCATTACCAGGAGTTTTGTCAACGGTTTGAATCCATAGTAGCGGAAAAAGTTACGGATGAAATGCTAACCCCCTTGGTCAATATCGACACTTATCTGGATTTCAAGCAGATAACACCCAAGTTTTTCAGGCTTTTAAAACAGTTCCAGCCTTTTGGCCCCGGGAACCTGTCTCCTGTATTTGTGACAGAAAATGTTTACGATAACGGGAACGGACGTTTGGTGGGCTCGGACTCGGGTCACCTGAAACTGGAACTGATCCAGGAGGAAGAACCTTACCGTCCCATATCTGCCATTGCATTCAACCAAAGCCAGCATTTTGATCACATGCACAACGGGAATCCCGTGGATGTCTGTTATTCCGTGGCCGAAAATTATTACCGGGGTATTGCCAACATTCAGTTGCGCATAAAAGATATCAAAGCCCGGGAGGTTATCGTTTAAGGAACGATCCTCTGATCTGCCTTTTCATACCATTTCAGCCGTGAATTGTACAATTTACCTGCATCTGTATGTTGTAACAAAGGCCATCGTTGGGGTTCGTCCGCGATTCTTTTCAGGATTTTTTCCAGAGGAGTGTCTATAAATACCACGTGCCCGTGGGTTTTCATAAATTCCAGGTTGTCAAAAAAACATGGAGTTCCTCCTCCGCAAGCGACAATTGTAGCCGGTTCTCCGGTATCTTTCCATGTTCGGACCACATCATGCAACGTATCCTTTTCAATGATCCTGAAGGCTTTTTCTCCCTGCCGGTACAGGATGTCACGGGGGAATGATCCCGTATTGTCACGGATTACCTGATCCAAATCAACAAAACGGGCACCCTGTTCCCGTGCGTTGCGGGCTGCCAGTGTGGTCTTTCCACTTCCCATAAAACCTATATAAAAAACCAGATTCACAGGTAAAGGGGGTTAAAGTAATGTCATTTGATAAGCATCCTCATCGCCGGAATCGGACAAAGGCTTCTTTTCTGCTAACGGGGTCTCTGGTGTTTCTTCAGGTGTAACAGGTCCTTCCAGTTCAAAATCAAGGTCTTCCTCATTTCCGTTGTCTTCCGGTTCCCGGGGGGGCGTTGCCGGTTCAATGAATTCAATTTTCCCCACTTCAAAGGTTGTGATGCGTTTGCCTTTTGCCCGGAAGCTTTTGTCGTTAATAAAATCAACAGTATCAATGATTTCGACCGGTCTTTTAGCGTGTTTTCCGGCAAATGTGATCCGGATCCTGGGAAAAGCATCTTCAGATATATCCGTCAGGTAAGAGCCTTCGGCATCACTGATAAACGACTGGGGCAAATTTTCAGAAATTTCAAAACGGAAGCGTTTCAGGTAAAAATACCCCGAACCCCCGTCATAATAAACAGCCGTAAATACTTTGTCCGTATTCAGTTTTTCTATCAGCCGGATCTCCTGCTGATAACGGTTGCTCAGATCAAAGTTGGTGGTATAGAATGATCCGTTCCGGTTAACGGCCAAAAGACTTTCCCCGGCAAGGAATTCTCCCAGATATATTCCCCTGTCATCAGTGTTAAGTCTTTGTATGTCAGCATCAAACCATATTTTGCTGCCGCCCATGGTAGCAACTCCCTTGTCTTTAAGCGTAATTTTCTGAACCGCATAACGGCTCAGAATATTGCCCCGGCTGTTGCGACCTTTAATGGCCAGATCCAGAAATGAGTATTCAAATATGAGTTTCTTGAGTTTGGGCCGTGCTTTCAGGTATACCTTTATAGTTTCAGCTTCACCGTTGGGATTGGCAGAAAACCAAAGGATCTGTGATCCGGCTTTGCCCTGGGTCAGGTTGTACTCTTTATCACGGGTAATACTGTTTACGGAAAAACGTTTTACGAACACTTTCCCGTTTTTACCGTCGCGATAGGCTGCGTTGTATACGGTACGGGTGTCTTTTTTTCTGAAAATCCCGGCGTAAATGATATCTTTTCCAAAGTAAACCTTTTCGGCAACTTTTCTGACTGAATAGGTGCCGTCTTTCAAAAACACAATGACTTCGTCCAGGTTAGAACAATCACAAACGTACTCGGCCTTGTCGTCCTTTTTCATGTCGGTTCCCACAAAACCGGATTCACTGTTGACATAAAGCTTGCAGTTGGCAAGGATTACCTTGGAAGCTTCAATGGTTTCAAAATCACAGATCTCGGTCTTGCGCGAGAAACGACTGCCGTATTTTTTCTTTAGATTTTCAAAATAATCAATAGCGTATTGTGTCAGGTGTTCCAGGTTGTGTCGTACCCGTTCCATTTCCTGGTCCAGTGATTTGATATGCTCCTCGGCTTTTTTTATGTCAAATCGGGAAATTTTCCGTACAGGCTTTTCTACCAGTTTCCGAATTTCTGCAGATGTTATGGGTCTGCGCAAACGATCTTTGAAACGAAGCATTTCGGTTTCTACGTCCTGCAATTGTTTTTCCCACGTACGGGCATCGTTTTCCAACACCCGGTATACTTTTTCTTCAAAAAATATTTTTTCAAGGGAAGAAAAATGCCAGTCTTCTTCCAACTCGGCCATGCGAATCTCCAACTCGGCTTTTAAAAGATTCCGGGTGCGGTCCGTGCTGTAACGCAGCATGTCTTCCACGCTCATAACGAACGGTTTTCCGTCCATGATGACACAGGCATCCGGGGACACGGACACCTCGCATTTGGTGAAAGCATACAGGGCATCAATGGTCTTGTCCGGGGAGACGTCGTTGGCCAGATGGATCAGGATCTCTACCTGTTCTGCCGTGTTATCGTCTATTTTGCGGACACGGATTTTCCCTTTCTCGTTGGCAGTTATTATTGACCGGATCAGGCTTTCAGTAGTTTGTCCGTATGGAATTTCGGTTATTGCCAGGGTCTTTTTGTCAATTTTTATGATCCGGGCCCTGACTTTTACACGGCTTATTTTGCCGCCAATACCTCCGTTGTAGTTACTGCAATCTATAAGACCGCCTGTAAGAAAATCCGGATACAAAGTGAAAGATTCACCTTTAAGATGTGCTACCGAAGCATCCAGCAATTCATTGAAATTATGGGGCAGTATGCGGGTGGCCAATCCTACGGCTATACCTTCGGCCCCCTGGGCCAGCAAGAGGGGAAACTTAACCGGAAGTGCTTCCGGCTCCTGGTTTCTGCCATCGTAGGAAGGGACCCAGACAGTAGTTTTGGGATTGAAAACCACATCCAGTGCAAACTTGCTCAACCGGGCTTCAATATAACGCGGAGCTGCCGCGGAATCACCCGTCAGGATGTTGCCCCAGTTACCCTGCGTATCTACTAAAAGATCCTTTTGTCCCAGCTGTACCAGGGCGTCCCCGATGGAGGCGTCTCCGTGGGGATGGAATTGCATGGTATGTCCTATGATATTGGCGACTTTGTTGTAGCGTCCGTCTTCCATTCTTTTCATAGAATGCAGGATGCGGCGTTGTACGGGTTTCAGTCCGTCGGTGATGTGGGGTACCGCCCGTTCCAGGATCACATAGGAAGAGTATTCCAGGAACCATTCTTTAAACATACCGGTTAAACGGTATTTCTTGTCTCCTTCTTCACTCAGGATACGCAAGTACTTCAGTTGGTCTTCGCTCATCATGGCTTAATCTCCCACCATCCTTAAATTGTTGACTATAAACTCCCTGCGTTGAGGAGAGTTTTCTCCCATATAAAACCTCAGAAGTTCCGGGAGTCTGTCTTCCTTATCCAGCCGGACCATATCAAGACGGATGTTGTCACCAATAAATTCTTTGAATTCATCGGGAGAGATTTCGCCCAGGCCTTTAAAACGGGTTATTTCCGGATCCGGCCCCAGATCCTTGACGGCTTTCTCTCTTTCCGGTTCTGTATAACAATAACGTGTTTCTTTCTTGTTACGGACACGGAACAGGGGAGTCTGCAAAATGTAAATGTGACCGTGCCGTACCAATTCCGGGAAGAATTGCAGGAAGAAACTCAGCAGCAACATGCGGATATGCATCCCGTCCGGGTCGGCATCGGTAGCTATGATGATCTTGTTATAGCGCAGGTTGTCCAGATCTTCTTCAATATTCAGGGCAGCCTGCAACAGGTTGAACTCTTCGTTTGTATAGACTATCTGTTTGTTCAGGCCGTACGTGTTTTCCGGTTTTCCCCTGAGACTGAAGACTGCCTGTATGTTCGGATTCCTGCTTTTGGTAATGGATCCGCTGGCGGAATCACCTTCCGTTATGAACAGCATGGTTTGCTCGGCCTTGTCACTTTTATCCGTAAAATGAATGCGGCAATCCCGGAGCTTGCGGTTGTGCAAACTGATTTTGCGGGCGTTTTCCTTGGCCTTTTTACGGACTGCTCCAACGGCTTTTCTTTCTTTTTCGTTTTCTATAATCTTTTTCAGCAGGATATCTGCTGTTTCCGGATTCCGGTGCAGGTAATTGTCCAGGTGTTCTTTAACAAAATCACTTATGAAACTGCGCAATGTGGGGCCTTCGGGTCCCATATCCCTGGAATCCAGAATGGTTTTGGTCTGGTTAGCGAACTTGGGTTCAATCAGGCGAATGCTGATGGCTCCCACAATGGATTGCCTGATATCTGAAGGTTCAAAATCCTTTTTATAAAACTCTTTAATGGTACGTGCCACAGCCTCTCTGAAAACAGACAAGTGTGTGCCTCCCTGGGAGGTGTTCTGCCCGTTGGCAAAAGACATGATACTTTCCCCGGTTTCGTTGGCATGAGTGATGACCATTTCAATATCATGTCCGGTCAAATGGATGGGGGGATAAAGGGTCTCTTCCGCCATGCTTTCAAGAACAAGGTCCAGCAGCCCGTTTTTGGAAACGTATTCATTTCCGTTGAGTTGCATTTTCAATCCTTTGTTCAGGTAAGCATAATGCCGCATCATCTCCTGGACGAATTCCAGGTTAATGGAATAATTGGGAAACAAACCGGGATCAGGAGTAAATTTGACAAGCGTCCCGTCCTTTTCGTCTGTCCGGGTGGTTCCTTCATCCTGTAAAACGCCTTTGGAAAATGTTCCAAAACGGCTTTTTCCTTCCCGGAAAGATTCTATGTAGAAAAAGGTGGATGTGGCATTTACAGCCTTTAGTCCCACTCCGTTAAGGCCTACGGCCTTTTGAAAAGATTTGTTATCATATTTTGCGCCGGTGTTCATTTTGTTGGCGGCGTCAATCACTTTTCCGAAAGGGATGCCCCTTCCGTAATCCCTGACCGAGATTTCGTTATCATGAATGGTCACCGAAATCACTTTACCGTGCCCCATGGCATACTCGTCTACCGAGTTGTCAATCACTTCTTTAATTAGTACATAAAGACCGTCGTCCGGGGTGCTTCCGTCACCCGATTTTCCAATGTACATACCCGGCCTCAGACGGATATGTTCATTCCATTCCAGGGTTTGGAAATTCGCTTCTGTGTAAGATGATAATGGATTAGACATACGGGGCACAAAGATAAAAAAAACTGGTAGAAGTAGTTTAATTAATGATTACATTTGCCGCTGGTTCTATTAACGAAATAATTCATTATGTCAGATCAGAAGGGTTGTATCTCACAAATTATCGGACCGGTAGTAGATGTGGTCTTTACACCTGAAAAAACCGGGAAAATGCGGCTGCCTTCCATACATCATGCCCTTGAAGTAAAACGGAACGACGGTAAAGAAATTGTGCTGGAAGTTCAGCAGCATATAGGTGATTATACGGTGCGTACCGTGGCTATGGATTCTACCGACGGCCTTTCACGCGGGATGGAAATCAAGGTTACCGACGGTCCCATTACCATGCCTGTGGGAGAAGCTGTGAAAGGAAGACTGATGAATGTTACCGGGGAAACCATAGACGGGTTGAAACCGTTGGATAAAAGCACAGGGTCTTCCCCCATTCACAAAACGCCCCCGAAATTTGAAGATTTGACCACTTCAAGTGAAGTGTTGTTTACGGGTATTAAGGTTATAGATTTGCTGGAACCATACCTGAAAGGAGGGAAGATAGGTCTTTTTGGAGGCGCTGGCGTTGGCAAGACCGTGATTATCATGGAATTGATCAATAATATAGCCAAAAAACACAGTGGTTTTTCGGTTTTTGCCGGGGTGGGAGAACGTACACGGGAAGGGAACGACCTGTTGCGAGAAATGATACAATCCGGAGTAATCCGGTACGGAGAAGCCTTTCGTGAAAGTATGGAAAAAGGGGAATGGGATCTGACCAAGGTAGATTACGACGAACTGGCTAAATCCCAGGCCACACTGGTGTTCGGTCAAATGAACGAACCCCCCGGAGCCCGTGCATCCGTGGCCCTGAGCGGGCTTACCGTTGCCGAGTCCATTCGGGATGATGACGGGACCGTCAAAGATATATTGTTGTTTATAGATAATATTTTCCGTTTTACCCAGGCAGGCTCGGAAGTGTCGGCTTTATTGGGGCGGATGCCCTCAGCCGTCGGTTACCAGCCGACTCTGGCTACGGAAATGGGAATCATGCAGGAACGAATTGCTTCTACACGTAACGGATCCATAACGTCCATCCAGGCCGTTTATGTACCAGCAGACGATTTGACCGATCCTGCCCCGGCTACTACATTTTCTCACCTGGATGCAACAACGGTTTTATCCCGCAAAATTACAGAGATGGGAATATACCCCGCGGTAGATCCGCTGGAATCCACATCCAGAATCCTGGATCCGGCGATCGTGGGACAGGAGCACTACAACACCGCACAGAAAGTAAAACAAATACTGCAACGCAACAAGGAACTTCAGGATATCATTTCTATTCTGGGTATGGAAGAACTTTCGCGTGAAGATCAATTGACGGTAAATCGCGCAAGAAAGGTACAACGTTTTCTATCACAGCCTTTTACGGTAGCTGAAAAATTTACCGGATTGAAAGGTGTAATGGTTCCCATAGAAGAGTGTATAAAAGGGTTCAACAGGATCATTGACGGAGAAGTGGACAATATACCCGAAAATGCTTTTCTAAATGTGGGAACAATAGAAGACGCGATAGAAAAAGGAAAACGAATTATGCAATGACCGTTATGAGAGCATCGGTATATCTGCAGGTAATGTCTCCGGAAAAGGTTCTTTTTGAAGGGAATGTCTCTTTAGTGAGATTCCCCGGCAAAAAAACCTCTTTTACGGTCATGAAAGATCATGCTCCCATAATGTCGCTGCTCAACAGGGGATATATTACGTACGAAGGGGAAATGAGTGACGGAAAGATTCCGGTAAGCAGCGGATTTGTTCAAGTCAGAAACAACAAGGTGTACGCCTGTATTATACAGAAACTGTTATGATAAGAAAAATGATCACCGTGCATACAGCGACCATACTGCTTGTGGGAGGTATATGGGGACTGATCATGTACTTGTTTATGCCTCTATGGTGGTTCCCAGTGTATCCTGTAATTCCTGCCACCTTTTTGCTGGTAGGTTTGCTGGAGATCCTGATGATGAAAAAAAGCAAAACCCAGAATGCCAAAATGCTCAACAGCATGCTTATGCAACGTGTCGTACGCTGGGGTATTGTACTGGTGATACTAATCGTGATAATTGGAGTGGCGCATCCTCCCAAAGCTTCCTTTATTATTAGTTTTATGGGGATGTTCATTACCTATAGCTTTTTATCCATATGGTTCCTTTTGGTGGATTGCAAGGAGCAGAAAAAAATCAAGGAGAAAGAATCGTAATTTACCATGCAGACAGTTCGCAGGTCCATATTGATCGTTTTGTCGTTTGCTTTCATTATGATGGCAGGCAGGACTTCATTATATGCGAGCCAGGCTAAGGAGAGACCTCCGGTAGATGTCAAGCATTTGATTTTGGAACACCTGAAAGACTCCTATCACTGGCATCTTTTTTCCACTGAAAAAAAAGACATTGGGATTCCTTTACCTGTAATAGTCCGCAGCCGGGAAAGGGGCTGGTTTTTCTTTCTTTCTTCTCACCTTATGGAAAATGAGGAGTACGAAGGTTTTTACATTGCCCGGGAAGGCAGTCATGAAGGGAAGGTGGTAGAAACGGATGCGCAGGGTCAAGAGGTCAGGCCTTTGGACATTTCCATCACCAAAGATGTGGTGGCCCTGTTTTTTTCCTGCGGTTTGCTCATGGTCCTGGTTCTTAGCCTGGCAAAGTGGTATAAAAAGAAGGAAATGCATGGAAAAACAGATGCTGTCCCTTCCGGGGTAATGGGCATTATGGAATGGTTCATCATGAGCATTCACGACGGAGTGATCAAAAAATGCGTGGGGAAGGATTATAAACGTTACGCCCCTTATTTATTGACGGCATTTTTCTTCATTTTCCTGAACAATGTGTTGGGCCTGATTCCGCTTTTCCCCGGTGGAGCCAACCTTACAGGCAACATTACCATTACTTTCGGGCTGGCCTTTTTTACCATGGTAACTGTCAATCTTTTCGGGAACAAAGAGTATTGGAGAGAGATCCTTTGGCCGGATGTCCCGGTGTTTATGAAAGTCCCTGTCCCCATCATGCAGGTCATTGAATTTTTCGGGATATTGACAAAACCCATGGCCCTGATGATTCGTTTGTTTGCCAATATTTTTGCCGGGCATATTATCATACTTGCATTGACTTCGTTAGTATTTCTTACCGTAGCCATGGGCCCTGTGATCAATGTATCCATGAGTGCGGTATCTGTATTGTTTTCCGTGTTCATGCTGGCCCTGGAATTGTTGGTGGCTTATATACAGGCGT
>DAOSXZ010000032.1:0-14879 GCA_035380845.1 Bacteroidales bacterium
CGCCGGTTCCCGTTCAAAAGCGAAGGATTGTCTCTTTCTTCCGGTGTCATGGAAGATATGATGGCTTCAATGCCCTTGAACGCATCGTTATCAATATCCTGATCTTTAATCATTTTGGAAACCCCGGGAATCATGGATGCCAAATCCTTGATATTGCCCATTTTCTGAACCTGTTTGATCTGGTTTAAAAAATCATTGAAATTGAAATTATCCTGGGCCAGTTTCTTTCTTAATTTCTTGCTTTCTTCCTCATCAAACTGTTCCTGTGCTTTTTCCACCAGGCTTACTATATCTCCCATACCCAGGATCCTGTCCGCGATACGCGAGGGATAAAACACATCCAGGGCATCCGGTTTTTCTCCGGCACTGACAAATTTTATAGGCTTGTTTACCACGGCACGTATGGTCAGGGCAGCACCCCCGCGTGTATCCCCGTCCAGTTTGGTCAGTACAACCCCGTCGTATTGCAATTTTTCATGGAATACACGTGCTGTTTCCACGGCATCCTGACCGGTCATGGAATCCACTACAAAAAGAGTTTCGGTGGGATTTACCGCTTTTTTTATTGCCGTAATTTCAGCCATCATGGCCTGATCAATGGCCAGCCGGCCGGCCGTATCAATGATTACCACTCCATACCCCTCTTTTTTAGCTCTGTCCACAGCGTTGCGGGCAATCTTCACCGGATCCCGGTTTTCGTTTTCTACGTGCACATCAACACCTGTCTGCCCACCCAGGACCTGTAACTGTTCTATGGCAGCCGGGCGGTATATGTCTCCGGCCACCAGCAGCGGTCGAAGTCCTTTTTTCTTTTTTAAATGGAGGGCAAGTTTTGCCGAGAAGGTGGTCTTCCCGGAACCTTGCAGTCCCGCAACCAGCACAATCCCCGGATTTCCTTTGACGTTGATCCCCGAGGCATCGCCTCCCATCAAATCAACCAGGCGGTCGTGAACAATTTTGGTCATCATCTGTCCGGGACGCACCGACTTGAGCACGTCCTGTCCCATAGCCTCTTCTTTGACCTGGTCACAAAACGTTTTTGCCACCTTGTAACTGACGTCTGCATCCAGCAATGCCCTGCGCACATCCTTAAGGGTTTCCGCCACGTTAATTTCGGTGATCTTTCCCTCACCCTTCAACAATTTAAATGATCGTTCCAGTCTTTCCGTCAGATTCTCAAACATATAAAAAATTTATTTATCAAGTAATGGTTTTGGGCCTTCCCGGATAATTAAAGGTTCGGGGCCCGTACAATCAATAATTGCCGAGGGGTCCTGTCCCCCGGTTCCTCCGTCTATTACAATGTCCACCAACTCGCCAAACCGTTCATTGATCAGGTCCGGTTCGTATCCGTATTCCGGTTCCGCAGGGTCCCAGGGCAATGAAGTGGATATAATGGGAACGCCCAGCTCCCTGAGGATCTGTTGTAAAATGGGATGGTCCGGGACACGGATCCCTACGGTATGCTTTTTCCCTTTGAACATTTTGGGTACCTGGCTGTTTCCCTGCAATAAAAAAGTATAAGGTCCCGGCAGGTTTTTTTTCATCATCCGAAAAACGCTGTTGCTCATTGGCCTGCAATAGGAAGACAATTGCGACAGGTCATAACAAAGAAACGACAACCTGGTGGATGGCGTATAATAACCCTTTATCCGCTCCATTCGCGGTACACTCCCCAAATATTCAATGGAACAACCCATCCCGTAAACACTGTCTGTAGGGTATATGACAATTCCTCCCCTTTGCAGGGTGGAGACTGTCTGTTCAATAAATCTGTCCTGCGGATTGTCAGGGTATATTTTAAAATACATAAAGTCTATAAATCCGGTGAGTAGTATGCCTGTGCCAATTCCCGCTGGTTGTAACGCATACTCATCACTTGTCCGTAAGCTCCGGCCGTACAAATGGCTACCATGTCTCCCCTCGATGTTTCCGGCAGGCGCACCGACTGTCCAAAGCGGTCAGCCGATTCACAAACCGGACCAACCACATCGTACACTTCTGTTTTTTCAGATGCAGATGTAAAATTGCAAACCGCATGCTGTACACCGTACAAAGCCGGCCGTATGAGATCGTTCATCCCTGCATCCAGTATTGCAAATTTCTTGCCTTTTCCAATCTTGACATATAAAACCCTGGAAATCAAAAAGCCACATTGTGCCACAAGGGCCCTGCCCGGTTCAAAGTGCACTTTCTGCCCTTTTCTCAATTCCAGGTTCCTGTTAATGGTTTCAAAATACGTTTCAAAAGGACTGTACAGATTCTCCAGCGGATTTTTATAATCCACGGCAACACCTCCGCCCAGGTTAATATGTTCCAGACGGATCTCCTTTTGTTCGAACCAGCGTTGGAAATAATTCACTTTATCGCATAACATTTCAAACACTTTCATGTCCGTAACCTGTGACCCTATATGGAAATGAAGGCCTATCAACTTTATATTCTTACTTTCAGAGAACACCTGCAACACATCATCCATCATCCATTCACTGATGCCAAACTTGTCCCGTGACCTGCCTGTGGTTATGTGCTTGTTGGTATGTGCGTCAATATTGGGATTCAACCTGAGCGATATCCGGGCGATCTTTCCTGTTTGGGCAGCCAGCTCGTTGATGATCTTTATTTCCGGAACCGATTCGCAGTTGAAAGAAAAGATTCCTCCCTGCAACGCGGTACGGATTTCTTTGTCGGATTTTCCGACACCTGCAAATACAATGGTTTCCGGATCAAAGCCCATATCCAGTGCCAGTTGAACTTCATTCCCGCTTACGCAGTCTGCCCCCAATCCGGAACGTTGAATGATCTCCAGAATACGCGGATTAGCATTGGCCTTCATGGCATAATGTGCTTTGTAACCGTACTTTACGAGATTTTTTGTGTAGGTTCTGAGGGTTTGGTCAAGGATGTCCAGATCGTAAAAATAAAAGGGCGTTTCCAGTCGCTTGAAGGCATTGATAAAACGTGAAAATTGCATAATGTTACGGAATGAATTATCCGTCAAAATTAATATTTTTTTGAATTAAAGCCTTACCTTTGAGGCGTTATATAAATCATACAGTTATGACTATAAAGAAAAAAGACCTGTTAAAGGATGTCATTCAACACATTGACATCACTAAGATCAATTCTACAGATATAATTGATTCCATGCGGAATATGTCCTTTTCTTCACGCGACACGGCAAGGGCAGCCGACATTCTTCAGATGATGATACGGGACAAAGACTGCACCAACTGGCTTACCCTTGCAGGCAGTTCCAGTGCAGGCGGGTGCATGCAGGTATATGTGGATATGGTACGGTTCAACATGATAGACTGCATTGTTTCCACCGGAGCCTCCATCATTGACATGGACTTCTTTGAAGCCCTTGGATTCAAACATTACAAAGGCACCCCCTTTGTTGATGACGGCATGTTACGCAGTGTATACATTGACCGTATCTACGATACCTATATAGATGAAGAGGAACTGCAGCATTGTGATGCCACCGTCAAAAAGATTGCAGACAGCCTGGAACCCCGTCCCTATTCTTCCAGGGAATTTTTATGGGAAACCGGTAAATGGCTGAAAGAAAACTCGGTAAAGAAAAATTCATTGATTCAGACCTGTTATGAACACGGCGTTCCCATATTCGTTCCAGCTTTTTCCGACTGCAGTGCGGGATTCGGACTGGTCATGCATCAATTGGAACGCATAAAAGAAGGGAAACCTTATCTGACTATTGATTCAGTTGCCGATTTCAGGGAACTGACTGAAATCAAGATCAAAGCCAAAACAAGCGGACTGTTTATGGTAGGAGGCGGTGTCCCCAAGAATTTTGCCCAGGACACGGTAGTATGCGCCGAATGCCAGGGTTTGGATGTGCCTATGCATCAATACGCCATACAGATCACTGTGGCCGACGTCCGGGACGGAGCCTGTTCCAGTTCCACGCTCAAAGAAGCCTCTTCCTGGGGGAAAGTGAGCACCGTGCACGAACAAATGGTTTATGCTGAGGCCACGACCGTAGTACCCCTGATAGCCGGCTATGCCTACCACAAAGGGGATTGGAAAAAACGGGAGCAATACCGCTGGGCGGATATTTTCAATCAGTAAAGACCAACAATCAACATACAAAAAAGGCGGATCTGCTGCAGCAGATCCGCCTTTTTATTTATTCTGCAATAAATTAGTCTTGTAATAAACTGACGATGCCCGAAATTACTGACAGCAAAATTGCGCCAATCCCAAGAAATGCGATTATAAATCCACCATCCATCTCTTGGAGGCCAATCCACATATCGTTGATAATTGCTGTTATTACTTCTACGATACCCATTTTTAATTCGAATTAAATGATTAATCTTTTTTGCCTACTCTTAAGGATTTTCGGCGGCTCCCCCTACTCTTTCAAGGATTTTCGGGATATTCCTTTCAATAAAATATTAGCTCTCGGCGGGGAACAAAAGCCTAAGAAGGAAAGGAATAATCATTCCTATAACCATAAGAATCATTGCAAATCCACCGTTGGTTTCCGGATTGGCAATTAGTTGCTCGATAATTAATTTTAATTCATCCATAGTACTATAATTGATTAAATGTTTAAAATTTCAAAGGTCATGGCAAAGTTAAAAATCTTTTTTTAACTACCAAACACAACGGTTTCAAATATTATGCTCTTTTCTCAATAAATCATTTATCGTTTTTACGGGATTAAAAGTACTCAGCGGCACTTCCACAAAGGCCGTATTCCATCCGCTCATGCTCCCGTTCCATAATCCGGGCAGCTCCAAGGCTTTTAACTCTCTTCCCTCCAGACTTTTATGCGAAATAAAGCCTGTGTCATCGTCCCTGAAATCAGGTAAATGATACACCTTTCCGTCGTAATCTTTAAAAGAACAGACTATGTCAACCGGATTGAAATGCGTAGCATTGAATTTCTTCCCGTTCAATTGTACGCTTTCCAATATTTGCATAGATCCTGATCCATCTTTATCCTTCACCCGGAAAGGGCCTCCCCCCGGTTCACCGGTTGAACGAACCATGCCGCATACCCGGACAGGTCTGTTCAATTTTGAGAACAAATAGGAACGGAACTCTTCGCCTTCCATGGGCGGATGGGTAATACCGAATGTCTGTTCTAAAAAGTCGGCCATTTCCCTTAAACGTAACGGAGCGGCATGATCTTTCAGTTCACCTATATATTTATATACCTGCCTTCTGCATCTGAGCAGGTACCCGCCCAATACTCTTCTCCAGTGAATGACAGGGTCCAACAGTGCTTCCGGAACGACGTTGTCAATATTGCGGATAAATACCATATCCTGTGTCAGGGTGTTCAGATTTTCCAACAGGGCCCCGTGGCCGCCCGGTCTGAGCACCAGGGAGCCGTCTCTGCTGCGGAACGGCCTGTTTTGCATATCAACGGCCACGGTGTTGGTGGAAGGACTTTGGGTGGAAAAAGACACATTGAGTGTCATCCCAAACCTTTTTTCAAAATCTCCCCGGGTTATTTCCAAAAGACCGGCAAACAGCGATTCGTGTTCCGGAGAAACCGTAAAATGAACATTTACCGTATCCCCTGCCGGGGTATCGCATAACGCCGATTCCACCAGGTGTTCCCCGAACGGGGTACGTGGCCCTTCCGGGTATTTGTGGAAGGGGATCAGTCCCTTGGGCAACGATCCGTAATTCAACCATTCATCTTCAAGCAACAATGTAAGGACTCTCCCGGGACTGTCCGGGTCAAAACCTCTCAGTCGTGAAAGTTGCGGATAAAAAGCAAATTCCCGAAGATGTTTGAAGAAGGTATGTGCGGCTTCCGGCAGTTCTGCCTTTTCATTATCCCTGAGCATACCCGCTGCCGTGAACAGGTCCTTGAACATACGGCTGGCGGCTCCGGATGCGGGAACAAATTTGATACGGCTGCCGTTCCACAGTTCGTAACGGTCAACCAGTTCTTCCTGTTCTGCTTTGTCAAGACATACAATTCCGTTGCCGGGAACTGCGGGACCGATTATGTCAAGGGGTGGAATACCCCGGGAAAAAATATGCAGTTGCGATTCAATATCATTGAGCGTCAATCCGTTGCGTTCAATGAATTCCAGATCCTTTTTGGTAAACATAGAGTCAATTGCCTGTATTGTTCCGGTGTCCATTCCCTGCGGTAAACATATGCTTTTCTGAATGCTTCAAATTGGTGCGGAGCATTGCGCAACTGTTTATCTTCTACAAATATAGGAAAACATTGCGTGAAAAGCAAATGGGGAGGTACCGTTCCGGGAGAAGGTAATGTTATGATATGATCCTCCAGTCCTTTCCACCCAAAATGCTCTGCCAGTGCACGAATCACTGTTTGTGAGGCATTTCTCTTTCCCTCCAGTGAATAACCGGCAATATGAGGTGTGGCAACATCTGTGAGTTGAAGGGTTTCCATATCAATATGGGGTTCGTTCTGCCAGACATCCAGGATGATGCCTCCCAAATCGCTTGCAGCATCTTTCAATGCCGCTTCGTCCACCACCTCACCTCTGGATGTATTCACCAGGCAGGCACCTTTCTTCAGGGAAGAAAAAAATATCCGGTCTGCCATACCTCGTGTATCCGGAGCAAGGGGGACGTGCAGGGTTACGATATCGGCATGCTTAAGCAAAAAGGGCAGATCAACAAAACCGGCGGAGCCCTCGGCAAGAGCGCGCGGAGGATCGTTCAAAAGGGTTTTCATACCCAGGTATTCTGCCAGGCGAACCACTTTTTTCCCCACATTTCCCACACCCACAACCCCCAGCGTTTTGCCGCAAAGATCCGTGTTTCTCTTTGCAGCCCATGCCACCAGTGCTGTGAAAACGTATTGCATGACTGCCCCGGCATTACAACCGGGTGCATTGACTACTTTTATTCCATGTGATTTGCAATACGGGATGTCAATATGATCCGTACCTATTGTGGCAGAACCGACAAAAGAAACGGAACTGCCTTCCAGCAGGGAGGCATCGCAACGGGTCCTGGTGCGGACAACCAGTGCATCGGCTGCAGAAATGGCTTCTTTGTAAATCAGATGTCCGGGAAGTCGTTCTATCCTGGCCAACCGGGAAGGAATGCCTTCCAAAAAAGGGACCTGGTCGTCTGCTATAATATATGGTATACTGTTCACCGTCAACGTATGATGAGTTCCCTGACAACAGTTTTCTTCATTCCGGCATTCAGTTTACCCATCAGAAAGGTTTTCTGCATATCCAACTGGCAACGCAAAACGGAAGACTTGACCCTGACGGTATAAACCCCGTCACGGAAAGAACGCTCTCCGCATTCGCGAGCCGCCGTTTCGCCTATGAGCTCATCCCAGGCATGATGTAAACGCAGCGTTTCCAGCCCTTCCCTCAAACCGGTTTCTTCCAGGGTCTGGTCCAATACTTCTTGCAATGTTTTAGTCTTTTGTCTTTTCATGAGTAAAAACGCCTCCTTTTACACTGTATATGCTATGGGGACCTCCCAGGGCTTGGATCAGCTCCTCTATCCTTACCTTATTGCTATCTGTCAGAAATATCTGGCCAAAACCATCCTCCGCCACAAGATGCAGCAAATGGGAAACCCGCCGGGCATCCAGTTTATCAAAAACATCGTCCAGCAAAAGAACGGGAGCCAGTTCCTTCATTTGCCGTATCAATGCGAACTGAGCCAGCTTTAGCGCAAGCAGATACGTTTTCTGTTGTCCCTGCGAACCGCATACTTTCAAGGGATGTCCTTCAAGGGAGAATTGCACGTCGTCACGCTGTATCCCCGTTCCCGTATATTGCAGCATCCTGTCTTTCTGCCGGTTTTTTTTCAAAAGACCGGCCATGTCTTCGTGATTCAGGTCCGAATCATACCTCAGGTCCACTTGTTCTTTTCCAGCCGATAGCAGTCTGTAATAATTGATCACATGAGGGTGGAGCAAACCGCACAATTCTTTCCTTTTCTTATATATCATATCTGCACGTACAGATAAAGAGTTATCCAGGGCTTCCATTACATCCCCGGGAATGTGTTCTGATTTAAGGAGTTTGTTCCTCTGGTGAAGCAGTTTCTTGTATTCCAGGACGGTCTGCAGGTAATCCGGCTCTGTTTGTGAAAGAAGAAAATTCAGGTATTTGCGGCGTTCTTCCCCGGAACCGTATACCAGTGAAGTATCCTGGGGCGAAACCATGACCACCGGGATAAGACCAACGTGTGCCGATAATTTCTCGTAACGTTTTCCGTTCCTTTTGAATATTTTGTCTCCCTGACGGTTAACGGTACAGGAAATTTTTTCTGTCAGGGCATTCCCCATGACGTATTCCCCAAAAAGTGTGGTATCCTGATGATCGTATCCTATGACATCCCGGTCCGGTATGCCCACGGAGCTTTTACAGACACTCAGGTAATAGAGGCTGTCCAGTAAATTGGTCTTTCCTTCCCCGTTATCACCGTATAAAACATTTATGCCCGGGGAAAAGGTCAAAGATGCTTCATCAATGTTTTTAAAATGAGAGAGCAACAATCGGGATAAATACATAGAGATTCGTTCAACAAGTATGCAAACATAGAAGATCCGGCAGCAGTTGCCGAAGCTATCAGCAAAACAGAAGAATTTCTGGCAAAGTACAAAAAACATCTGATCTATTCCGCCACGGGTATTTTGGTCCTGCTGGGCCTTGGTTTCGGATATGTGAAACTTATCCGGCAACCGCGCCGCCAGGAAGCCCTGGCACAAATGTTCCCTGCAGAAAGTTATTTCAGGGCGGATTCTTTTGATCTGGCCCTTAACGGAGACGGGAACATACTGGGTTTTAAGGATATTATTGACGAATACAAGGCGCTCCCGGGAAAGGTTGTATATTTTTATGCCGGGGTCAGTGAACTGCATTTGGGTAATTACCAGCAGGCAATTGAATACCTGAGTAAATACAAATCCGGAGATGAGATCATTCAGGCACGCGCTTATTGCAACATTGGAGATGCCTATGCAGGCCTTGACGATCTTGACAACGCGCTGTCGTGGTACAAAAAAGCAGCTCTGTACAAGGATAATGCTTACGCAGCAACGTACTATAAAAAGGCCGGTATCCTTCTGGAAGAAAAGGGAGATTATGCCGGTGCCATGGAAATGTACAAAACCATTAAGGATCAATATCCACAGACCATTGAGGGAGTGGAAATTGACAAATACATTTCACGCCTGGAAATCCTTACGGAAAAATAAAAAACGTGATCTATGGGAAGGGCATTTGAATACAGGAAGGCAAGAAAACTTAAACGTTGGGGCAACATGTCCCGCACCTTTACCCGCCTGGGCAAAGAATTGACCATAGCGGCCAAACAAGGCGGCACAGACCCTGAAAACAATCCCCGCCTGCGGGCCATCATTCAGAACGCCCGCTCAGAGAACATGCCCAAAGACAATATTGAAAGGGCCATTCGCAGAGCCGATGAAAAAGACAAGGGAGATTACAAGGAAGTCGTATATGAAGGATACGGGCCACATGGCATTGCCGTTCTGATTGAAACCGCCACAGACAATACTACCCGGACAGTGGCAAATATCCGTTCCTATTTTAATAAAGCAGGCGGAAACCTGGGTACATCAGGGAGTGTTGAATTCATGTTTGATCACAAGTGTGTATTTCATGTCAAATCAAAGGATCCCGTTGACCTGGAAGAGCTGGAACTGGAACTGATAGATTACGGAGGAGAAGAAGTCTTCATGGACGAGGAAGAAGAAGAAGAGATTGTGATCTACGGCAGTTTTGAATCTTACGGTTCCCTGCAAAAATACATTGAAGAAAAGGATCTGGAACTGGTCAGCGGAGGTTTTGACCGCATTGTGAACGGAGAAATGAAAGAATTGTCCCCCGAAGAAAAAGCGGACATAGATAAATTGCTGGAACGTATAGAAGAAGACGATGACGTTCAAAACGTCTATACCAACATGTCTTAATCTTCTGTTGTAAGCCGGTCTTCCACCAGCCTGTTATTGTATTGCTGACGGAAAGCTTTTAAAAAGAGCTCATTGGAGGGCTCTTTTTCTTTTTCATCCCTGAGTATATTCCATCCGGAAGGGTAATTTACGACAAACGGCGTAGTAAGCGTGTCCAATATACTCCTTCCGAATGCAAAAAAGGAATACGGATGATCCAGCATGTCCAGCAAAGTAGGCATGATGTCAATCTGTTGGGTGAACCGGTCATATACCCGTCCTTTTTCAGCCAGGACGCCCGAGGGATCGTGATATACCACAGGAACAGCCATGCTTTCTATATCTGTTTGGTAATCCGGATTTATCAAAGAAAAAGTACCGTGATCTGCTACCAGGACAAATAATGTATTATTATACCACGACCGTCCTTTTGCGGTTTCAAAAAAACGTTTCAGCGCATAATCGGCATACCCTATGCATTGGTGCACCGGAAGGGTGCCCCGGGGAAAAACACCTTCGTATTCTTTGGGTATGACAAAGGGATGGTGAGAAGAAATGGTAAACACCGCAGATGCGAAAGGTTGCGGAAATGAATCCAGTGTACGGGCAAAAAACTGCAGGAAAGGCTCATCCCATATCCCCCAGTAGCCGTCAAACTGACTGTTGTCGGCAAAAGCGTCCTTACCGTAATAATGATCAAATCCAAAATGACGGGACATGCCGTCCAGGCCCATGGACCCTTCGGGAGCCCCGTGAAAGAAAGAAGTATGGTAGCCTGCTTTCTTCAACGCATTCCCCAACCCTTCTACACGATTCAGTGCATAAGGTGTAAGAGCAAATGACTGTTCCAGGCTGGGTATGCTACCCAATACGGACGGGATGGCATCCACGGATTTTCTTCCGTTGGCATAAGCCAATGAACAGGTCAGTGACTGGGACATCAAAGAGTCAAGAAACGGAGTGAATGTCTCCCTGTTTGCAGGATTCAAATACCCTATGTATTCCCTGGAAAAACTTTCCAGAATGAAAACAATCACATTTTTAGGAGTGGTCTGTTGCTCCAGAATTGTTCGTGTACTATCTTTTATGTGAACCGGGGAATAAATACGGGACATCTGATTGGGGTCCGGGAAAAATCCCAATTTTTCAACGTTGCTCTTTCCCAGGGTACGGATGATGCAAAAAGGGGTGTTCAGCACGATGGCTGCTTCCATTGGCCGGGAAACATATGCGGTGGCATTGCCCAGGGTTATCGGCCTGGTGGTCCGGTCCGTTCCTCCACGGATAGCAGCCACTCCGGCCAACAACACCAAACAGAGAACAACCGTTCTGAATGCAAAAAAACGAAAAGTAAAAAGGGGTCTTGACGGAAACTTCACCCGACCGTAAAGGAACCATATCACAACAACCAACAATACCCACAGAAAGAAAAACAGTACGTATTGACGAATCCCCTCCAAAAAAACGTGCACCAGGTTTTGATCACCGGCAAATTCATTAAAAAAAGTGAAATCAATTCTTCTTAACCTGGTTCTAAAAAAAATGAAGTCAAACAATTGAAAAAAGAATCCCGCAGCATTGAAAAGAATAAAAACGACCTTCAAAAAATACTGGTACAGATCTGAAAAAACAAACGGGAAAGGCAATAGTGCCAGCAGCAGGTAAATACCGTTCAAATAGAAAAGAGCCGATAAATCAAAACGTATACCGCCCCGGAAAATAATCATCAGATTTTCCCATTCAATCCCCGGAAAAAAAGATTGATTGTAAAGGTAAAATGCTAATCTGCTGAGTAGTAAAAAAAGCAAGACCAAAGACAACCTTTTG
Organism: Bacteroidales bacterium; assembly: GCA_035380845.1. Taxonomy (GTDB): domain Bacteria; phylum Bacteroidota; class Bacteroidia; order Bacteroidales; family UBA932; genus DMER64. The sequence continues at coordinate 11,741 of DAOSXZ010000032.1, forward strand.
GTCAATAAAAAAAAGTAAGAAAATCCTGAGTAATTTTTGGGCCGGTATATACTTTTCATATATGTTTGCAAATATAAAGAATCTATCATTATGCTATCCGTTTCAGATAAATTTCCTATTTTTGCAGGATTGAATTTTAATTTTTCTTTGTACAAAAATCCGAAGATAAATGAAGATAAAACATATTGAACACATAGGCATTGCTGTCAGATCACTGGAATCGGCCATTGCTTTCTACGAATCAAAACTCGGATTGAAATGTTACGCCATAGAAGAAGTTCAGGACCAAAAAGTCCGGACTGCTTTTTTTAAAGTCGGGCAGACAAAAGTGGAATTGCTTGAAAGTACCGACCCTGAGGGTCCCATAGGTAAATTCCTGGAAAAAAAAGGAGAAGGCGTGCATCACATTGCATTTGCCACTGAAGGTTTGCAGGAGAACCTGGATGAGCTGTCTCAAAACGGGATTCGCCTGATAGATAAAAATCCCCGTAAAGGCGCCGAAGGACTGCACATAGCATTCCTGCATCCCAAGGACACTTTAGGGGTACTGACAGAATTATGTGAAAATCCCGAATAACTATACAATATTAAATAATAAAATGAGCAATCAGTTGGAACAAATCAAGGGGTTGACGCAACTCCGCGAAAAAGCCCGCCTGGGAGGGGGTCAGAAACGCATAGATGCACAACACGAAAAAGGAAAATGTACCGCACGTGAACGCATTGCAATGCTTCTGGACGAAGGCAGTTTTGAAGAATTTGACATGTTTGTCACCCACCGTTGTGATAATTTCGGGATGCAGGATAAAACCATCCTGGGTGACGGTGTAGTGACGGGGTACGGAACCATAGACGGAAGGCTTGTTTATGTTTTCGCCCAGGATTTCACTGTCTTTGGAGGGTCCCTTTCAGAAACCATGGCTATGAAAATCTGCAAAGTCATGGAACAAGCCATGAAAGTGGGAGCACCCCTTATCGGGATCAACGATTCCGGAGGTGCACGCATCCAGGAAGGCGTCAATGCTTTGGCAGGCTACGGAGATATTTTCCAGAACAATATCCTGGGATCCGGAGTGATACCGCAGATATCTGCTCTTTTCGGGCCCTGTGCCGGAGGAGCGGTTTACTCCCCTGCCCTGACAGATTTCACCATCATGATGAAAGGTTCCAGCTATATGTTCCTTACCGGACCCAAAGTGGTTAAAACGGTAACCGGAGAAGATGTCACGCAGGAAGAATTAGGCGGAGCCAACGTTCATACCAGTAAAAGCGGAGTGGCCCATTTTGCCGTGGATACAGAAGAAGAAGGCGTGGAACTTATTCGTGAGTTGCTTAGTTATATTCCTCAAAACAACATGGAGGAACCACCCCGTTTTGAATGTATTGATCCCATTGACCGTCTGGACGATTCACTCAACGATATCATTCCCGACAGTCCCAACAAACCTTACAATATGTTTGAGATCATACATACTTTGGTAGATGACGGAAAATTCCTGGAAGTACATAAAGAGTATGCCACCAACGTAATTGTGGGATTTGCCCGTTTTAACGGAACTTCCGTTGGTATTGTTGCCAACCAGCCACGGGTGCTGGCCGGAGTACTGGATATCAATGCATCGCGTAAAGCTGCCCGTTTTGTGCGTTTTTGCGACGCTTTCAACATTCCCCTGGTAACACTGGTAGACGTTCCGGGTTTCCTGCCGGGAACGCACCAGGAATACGGGGGCGTCATCCTGCATGGTGCCAAATTGTTGTATGCCTATGGAGAAGCGACCGTTCCCAAGATCACCGTAATTCTAAGAAAAGCATACGGAGGAGCCTATATTGTAATGAGCTCCAAACACCTTGGCGGGGATCTGAACTACGCATGGCCTTCCGCTGAAATTGCCGTAATGGGCCCTTCCGGAGCCATTGAAGTTCTGTACGGCAAAGAAATGGCCCAGGCCGACGACCCGGCACTCTTTGTAGAACAAAAAGAAAAAGAATACCGTGACACTTTTGCCAATCCTTACAATGCGGCACGTTACGGTTATATTGACGATATCATTGAACCGAGGAATACACGCTTCAGGATCATCAGGTCTTTGCAGCTTCTGGCTACAAAAAAACAAAGCCTTCCTCCCAAAAAACACGACAACCTTCCCTTATAAAACCCAACATTGCATGAAACGATATATTACATTCATACTTGCCGGGTTTTTTGTTCTCTTTCCTTTTGCACTTCAGGGACAGAGCATGACCGACCTGAAGTTAAACGAATTACTTGTTGTCAATACAAATGATTACCAGGATAATTTTGGAGAACACAACGGCTGGTTTGAAATATTCAATACAGGATACGGCACCGTGGACATTGGCGGTTGTTACCTGAGTAACGATCCCGATAACTTAAAAATGTATACCATTCCCCGGGGAGACATCCTTACAAAGATCAAACCCAGGCAACACATTCTGTTCTGGGCAGACAACAAACCCCACCGGGGTTCTTTCCATGTGAATTTCACCCTGGATGCATCCAAGGTGCTCATACTTACAAGCAGCGACGGCAGTACCATTTTGGATATGGTTACCGTTCCCGAAGAGTTACAACCCAACCAATCTTTCGGACGTCTTGTAGACGGAGAAGGTGCATACGGACCGGAATCCGACAACACGGGATGGGGCGTACTTTCACGTACCTCACCCAGTACCAACAACCATTCACTGGATGGCTTGTCAAGCAGTGAAAAAATGAAAGAGACTGATCCGTATGGCTGGATCATGGCTATCATGGCAATGACAGTGGTCTTTTCTTCGCTTGTTATTTTATTTCTGGTCTTTAAGGGCACGGGGAACATTGCATTGCGCTGGTCACAGAAAAAAGCAGATGCATACCATAAGAATAAAGCCAAAAAAGTATCTCTGGCCGAAACATCCGGCGAGACATTCGCTGCCATTTCCATGGCGTTGCATTTATACGCCAACGAAACGGAAGTCCACGATATTGAAAATACCATCCTTACCATAGAACAGGTCAGAAGGAATTATGCTCCCTGGAGCTCTAAATTCCATTCCATGAGAAAACCCCCTGTAATGAGAAAGAAATAATACCGATAACACATTGCGCTATGAAAGAATATAATCTGATAATCAACGG
>DAOSXZ010000033.1:0-14506 GCA_035380845.1 Bacteroidales bacterium
ACAAAGGAGAACTGGAGCGTACGGCTTCATTCAAAGACAAAGTAAGGCAAAACCCGCAGAATGTAAATGCAGGCCTGTTAACTTACCCTGTCCTGATGGCGGCAGATATTCTCATCCACCGGGCTGACTGGGTTCCGGTGGGAAAAGATCAGGAACAACATTTGGAAATCACCCGCCTGTTGGCACGAAGATTCAACAAAGTATACGACACCGCTGTTTTCCCGGAACCGGAAGCTTACAACTTTGGAGGGAACCTTGTGAAGATTCCCGGACTGGACGGATCGGGAAAAATGGGAAAAAGCGAAGGCAACGGCATATACCTGGTTGACGATCAAAAAACCATCACCAAAAAAGTGATGCGGGCAGTAACCGACAGCGGCCCGACTACTCCCGACAGTCCCATGAGCCAGGAAATCAACAATCTGTTCACGCTTCTTTCCGTCGTATCGGAACCTCAGACAGTAGCCTATTTCAAAGATCAATACAACAACTGCACGATCCGTTACGGAGACCTGAAAAAACAGCTGGCCGCCGACATCTGTAAGCATACTTTGCCCATAAAGGAAAGAATTGAAGAAATTTACAACGATGAGGCATATTTGAAATTCGTTGTAGAAAAAGGGACAGCGGAAGCCAGGGCTTCTGCTCAGGCTACCATGAAACTAGTTCGTGAAGCGGTAGGATTCAAAGCATTCTGATGATAGATCAGGCCACCATAGAACGTATATTGGAAGCAGCTCCTATAGTTACAGTAATAGGAGAATACGTCAATTTGAAACAGCGTGGGGCCAATTACGTAGCTTGTTGTCCTTTTCACAATGAAAAAACACCCTCTTTCACGGTTTCACCTTCTAAGGGTATATTCAAGTGTTTCGGATGTGGAAAAGCAGGAAACGTGGTTCGTTTTATTATGGAACACGAACAGCTTTCCTACGTGGAAGCATTGAAGTTCCTGGGTAATAAATTCAACATTCCCATAGAAGATCGGGAAGAGACTCCCGGCCAGGCGGAAACCCGGCTTAGACGCGACAGTATGATGGTTGTGAACGGATACGCCCAGGAGTTTTATACAAAATACCTGTGGGAAGAACCCGCCGGACGTGATGTGGGACTAAGTTACCTTCAGGAACGTGGCTTGACAGAATCCGTGATCAGGCAATTTCAGCTGGGTTTTGCTCCTCCGGGAAAAAACATGTTTACCCGGGCCGCACTGGAGGCCGGGTATAAACAGGATCTGCTTACAGCTACCGGATTGACCATACACTATCCCGCACAGGAGAACAAACCTGAAGTGTTGCTCGATCGTTTCCAGGACCGGGTCATGTTTCCCATCCATTCCCTGAGCGGCAGGATCATAGGTTTTGGCGGAAGAACCCTGCGAAACGACAAACAGACAGCTAAGTACCTGAATTCTCCGGAAAGTGAGATCTATAATAAAAGCAGGTCGCTGTACGGGATTTATTTTGCCAAGCAACATATATCAAAATTGCAAAAGTGCTATTTGGTTGAAGGCTACACAGACGTTATCTCACTCTTCCAGGCAGGAATCAGGAATGTGGTGGCTTCTTCCGGCACTTCGCTGACCGGAGAACAGATTCGTCTGATAAAAAGATTTACCCGGCAGGTAACGGTTCTTTATGACGGAGACGATGCCGGAATCAAAGCGTCCCTGCGTGGCATTGACATGCTGTTGGAAGAAGGGCTGCAGGTGAAAGTAGTAAGATTCCCGGATGGAGAAGATCCGGATTCATATGCCCGTTCACACAATGCCCGTGAAACGATAGATTTTCTTGAAAACAACGAGACTGATTTTATCCATTTCAAAATCGCGTTGATGGCGGCAGATATGAAAGACCCTTTAAAAAGAGCGTCTTTGATCCGGGAGGTTTTATCCAGTATTGCGGTAGTGCCCGATGCGATCACCAGAACCATATATATTGAAGAATGCAGCCGTCACCTGGATATTGAAGAAGTGATCCTGACGCGTGAAGTTACCCGGATTCGCAAAAAAAGGAAAGAACTGGGAGGCTATTCCGCCAGACCCGGCATCCGCCCCGATGGTAACCCGGTTCCTGAAGAAGACCCGCAATCACAACCGGTTGCTCCCGGCAAGAACGATCTGAGCCGGTGTGAAAAGGACATCCTGTATTACCTGATAAAATTCGGTCAAACATCCATGGATGACGTTACCGTTTCCGATTATATTGAAAATGCATTGGCAGAGGATGAAATTGAGTTCAGTGACCCTTTTTACGCCAGGATCTACAAAGAATACAAACAGCTTAGCGGTGACGACATGATCCGCAAAAAATACTTTGTTAACCATCCGGATCCTGACGTGTCCCAACACATACTGGATCTGTTGAACAATCCCCATCCTATCAACCTGAAAGTGCTCCGGGACAGCCTGCCCCTGGAAGAATCACTACTGAAAGAACATGTTACAAAATCGGTTCTGGTCTATAAAATGAACATCGTTTCCGGGACCTGTACCCAACTGACACGTAACCTTCAACAGGCACAAATGTTGGGAGAAGAAGAAAAGATTCAAAAAATCATGAAAGATCTTATGGTCATGATGGACGTGAGGAATTCCTTTGCCAAAGAATTGAACCGATTGAAATAATAAAACCGATACACTGTTATGCAGAAAGAATACAAACGTTACCTGATCACTTCGGCCCTGCCCTACGCCAACGGCCCTCTTCATATTGGACACCTTGCCGGTGTTTATGTTCCGGCAGACATTTATGCGCGATACATGCGTCTTCGCGGACGCAATGTATGTTTTGTAGGAGGATCGGATGAACATGGGGTTCCCATTACCATAAAAGCAAGACAATTGGGCATTAAACCGCAAGACATTGTGGATAAATACCATACACAGATAAAAGAATCGTTCAGGCGACTGGGGATCTCATTTGATGTCTATTCCCGGACTACCTCGGAAATACATTACAAAACAGCAGCGGATTTTTTCAGGAAATTGTACAATGATGGCAAATTCATTGAAAAAGAAACAGAACAGTATTACGATCCGGAAGCCAAAGCATTTCTGGCAGACAGGTATATTGTAGGAACTTGCCCGCGTTGCGGTCATCCCGACGCTTACGGAGATCAGTGCGAAAAATGCGGATCCACCCTGTCTCCGGATGAACTGATCAATCCTCACTCTTCCATAAGCGGGAGCATTCCTGAAAAAAGAAAAACCAAACACTGGTACCTGCCCCTGGATCAATACGAGCCCTGGCTGAAAGAATGGATCCTGGAAAATCATAAAGAATGGAAGCCCAATGTATACGGACAATGCAAATCCTGGCTGGACAACGGGTTGCAGCCAAGAGCCGTCAGCCGGGATCTGGACTGGGGTGTTCCCGTACCCGTGGAAGGAGCCGAAGGGAAGGTGCTGTATGTATGGTTCGATGCCCCTATCGGTTATATTTCCAATACCATAGAACTGTATCCGGATTCCTGGGAAACCTGGTGGAAGAGCGAAGATACCAAAATGGTCCATTTCATAGGGAAAGACAACATAGTGTTCCATTGCATAGTTTTTCCTTCCATGCTAAAAGCCCACGGCGGTTATATCTTGCCGGAAAATGTTCCTGCCAATGAATTTTTAAACCTGGAAGGAGAAAAAATCTCTACTTCACGTAATTGGGCCGTCTGGCTGCATGAGTATCTGGATGAATTCCCGGACCAACAGGATGTATTGCGTTATACCCTGTGTGCCACGACACCGGAAACGAAAGACAACGATTTCACATGGAAAGAATTCCAGGCCAGAAATAACAATGAATTGGTAGCTATCCTGGGCAATTTCGTGAACCGGGCTGTTGTACTTACTCATAAATACTTTAACGGAGCCGTCCCCGAAATTGCCGGAATGACTGATTTTGACACGGAAATAACCGAGACAATCCCGGCTATCAAAAAGGCGCTGGAAAATCACCTGGAACATTACCGCTTCAGAGACTCACTCAAGGAAGCCATGAACCTGGCCCGGCTGGGAAACAAGTACCTGGCAGATACAGAACCCTGGAAAGTGGCCAAAACAGATATGGACCGGGTGGGTACCATCCTGAACATATCCTTACAGATCTGTGCAAACCTGACCATTGCCCTGGAACCATTCCTCCCTTTTACAACGGACAAACTCAGACAGATCCTGAATATCCCGGAACAATTGCCATGGTCTGCATTCGGTGAGCAAGACCTCCTGGAAGCCGGACATGTTTTGAACGAACCCGTATTGTTATTCCGCAAAATTGAAGATGCTGAAGTAGAAGCACAAGTGGCCAAATTGAAAAAACCCGTTAAAAAAGAAATTGCTCCCGCATCGCCTTCATGTACCATAGACGATTTTTCAAAGATGGACATCCGTGTTGCAACGGTCCTGCAGGCAGAAAGGGTTCCCAAAACGGACAAATTGTTAAAGCTCACGATAGATACGGGCCTGGATCAACGGGTAATCGTATCCGGTATAGCAGAATATTACCGGCCGGAAGATATGACAGGACGACAGATCTGTATCCTTGCCAACCTGCTTCCCCGGAAGATCCGGGGCATTGAATCGCAAGGCATGATCCTGATGGCCAAAGAACCGGACGGCACCATGCGCCTGGTTTCCCCGTTGGAAGGGATCGGGAACGGAGCCGTCATTGGTTAGTTTTCATTCATGGTAATCATATGGACAACGAAGAAAGTCGCAAACCTTCCTTTATACGGTTTCTCAAGTATTATTTTTACCTGAGAAGAGATAAAGAAAATGAACTGGAGACCATTGCCAACATTCGTGGCGGTGTGGAATTTAAAGGAGCCAATCTCTGGATCCTGATTTTTGCCATTCTCATAGCTTCCCTGGGATTGAACATCAATTCGGCGGCAGTGGTCATCGGGGCTATGCTTATCTCCCCATTGATGGGACCCCTTATCGGGATGGGTCTGGCCCTGGGTATCAACGACCTGGAATTGCTCAAAAAATCGCTCAGAAGCTATACGGTTGCTACCGTGATCAGCATATTGACGGCAGCCCTGTTTTTTTTATTATCTCCGTTTGACCAGCCCCAATCCGAGTTGCTTGCCAGGACGTCACCTACCATATACGATGTCTTCATAGCCCTGATGGGCGGTCTGGCCGGTTTTATTGCCCTGTCAACCAAAGACAAAGGAAATGTTATTCCCGGAGTTGCCATCGCCACTGCCCTGATGCCGCCTCTTTGTACGGCCGGATTCGGAATTGCTACGGGAAACCTGCGGTTTTTCCTGGGTGCCTTTTATTTGTATTTCATCAACACCGTTTTTATTATTTCCGCCACCTTCGTGGGAACACGCATCAGGGGTTATGAACACAAGGTCTTCCGTGAAAAAAAACGCGAACAGACCGTAAAACGATCCATCCTGGCCATCGTTATTATAACTATGATCCCCGCCCTGCTGCTGACCATAGACATTGTCCGTTCTTCCATATATGAAAATGAAGCCAACCAGTATATTGACAAAGCTTTTTCATTCCCCGATACCCAGATCATAAGCCGTAACGTATCCTATAAAAACAAATCGATCGATCTTATGCTCATTGGCCGGGAGGTGCCTGAAGATGCATTATCGGTGGCCCGCAGCCAGATGAACCGTTTTCAAAGATTGGAAAACAGCCGGCTAACCGTGGTTCAGGGAGGAAAAGAAAGGGTGGATCTGGATGCCATACGTTCTTCCGTACTGGAAGATTTTTATCAAAAAAGTGAAGAACGCATACAGGCGCAACAGGAGATCATAGATACACTCAGCTCCAGTCTTGACCGGTACCGGTACTACGAAGCACTCAGCAGTGAATTGATTGGCGAATTGGCCATACTTTACCCCTCGGCACACGAGTTGTCTATTTCACAAGCCATTAATGTCACCATGGACAATCAGGAAAAAGACACCCTGACCATTGCCGTAGTTAAATTTGATTCCATTCCGCCTGCCGAACAACTGCAGGTAATGTCAGATTGGCTGAAAACCCGGATCGACACTAAAAAACTGCGTTTAATTGCCGAGTAGTATTCAGGGGTATTGATCAAACATGCGCTGGATGTCTGCCGGTTGACGGGATACCGTTAAGGCAAGCATCAGCAGAATTCTTGCTTTCTGCGGAGAAAGCGACCGGCTGACCACCTGTCCTTCAAAAGGATTTTCCACATCGGAGGAAACTCCGCCCCGCAGCACCCGGGTTGCCCGTACCACCGCAACACCGTTCTTAACGGCACGTTTTGCCGAGTTGTCCATCGGGCGGGAATAATTTCCGTGCCCGACTCCGGCAATGACAATACCGTCCACCCCGTTTTCCACCAATGCATCGAACAAGAGGGATGTTGCACCGGCATAGGATAAAACGATGTCCACCCGGGGCAGATCCTGATTGACCAGCTCTCGAACGGAAAACCTTTCGTCCAACGGGTGTCTTTCGCACAACGCCCGGTAGAAAACCGCCTTTCCTCCGCGGACCATGCCCACTGGCCCCTGATCCGGACTTTCAAAGGCTTGTGGGTTTACCGTGTGGGTCTTTGTCACCCCGGAAGCTGAATATATGTAATCATTCATCACCACAAGTACGCCTTTTCCACGGGCTGCAGGATCTGCCGCCAGGCAAACGGCGTTGTAGAGATTTGCAGGGCCGTCAGCCCCCGGGCTGTTGGAGGGCCTCATGGATCCTGTAAAGACCACCGGGTTTTCATAAGAATGCACCAGGTCCAGGAAGAACGCCGTTTCTTCCATGGTGTCGGTTCCGTGAGTCACTACAATCCCTTCACAATGATTGCCGCTGAACAAAGAATCCACTACACAGGCCAAACGGATCCATAAACTCGGAGTCATATGCTGGCTGGCAATGTTACATAACTGGACCCCCTTCACGGAGGTTTTTTCTGTTATTTGGGGAACCTGCCCTATCAGAGTCTCCACGGTCAATTGTGCCGGAGTATATGCGTTTTCGGCAGGAGAATCGGCTATGCCTGCGATAGTCCCTCCGGTAGCCACGATAACAATTCTCGGTTTGATTTCCTGTCCCCGGACCGGAGAAAGGCACAATATTGCAAAAGCTGTGAGAATATATTTCTTCATATACGTCTTCAAATTATTTATATTTGTTAGCGGTAAAGCAAAAATAGGAATTTTATGCGTTCTCGTATACAACAGCTCCTTTTCCTCCTGTCTGTCTGGATCTATTTTACTTTTTTCGGGAAGTTTCACCTCTTGTATACAGAAGGAATGCAATTGTTCCTGTTTACATCGGATTATGCCGCGGAAACCTGTTTGCAACCCGGCGGTACGGCCAATTACATCGGCCGTTTTATTATCCAGTTTTTTCATATCCCCTGGCTGGGGGCCCTGATAATAGCCTTCCTGTTGCTTTTGTTGCAGGTTCTGGTGCGGAAAGTGGCAACGGAAAGGACGGGGGAATTTTCGGGACTGTCCTATATCCCGTCATTTTTCTACCTATGCCTGTTAACGGACCTGACCAGGTTTACCCTAATTGGATTGGTATCGTTACTTGTCGCCTTGCTGGCAGTTCTGGCCTACAAACATATATACAGTAACGGTTTAAGGGCGTTGTGGGGACTTACATCATTGCCAGTATTGTGGTTTGCCATGGGCGGGACCGCAGTTCCGGCAGCTTTGCTGATGATCGTGACGGAATTGATACACAAAGAACGCCCGCGTATTCTACCAGTTTTGGCGATCGTTGCCGGTTGTCTGATAACCGCATTTGCAGCCCCGCATATTGCACCCTCTTTAAGCGGTCCTGCTTTGTTTTATGGGGCTAATTATTTGCGTTTCATTGAACAATGGAATCTTGTTCTTCCTATATTATGGATCACTACAGTTCTAGTTGTCGTATGCCTGAATATAATGCCTCCTGTGCGGAAAACGGGATACGCCCTCTTATTATCCATCTTCGTTTTTCTGACAGGGTATTTTTCTCTTTGGCGGATCCACGATCCCGGACGGGAAAGTGTATTGCGGTGTTATTTTACCATTCACAAAGGGCAATGGAATAAAGTAATAGCCCGGGCCCGCAAAAAGATGCCTTCCGATGTATTAACCATCAACGGGTTGAACCTGGCTCTGGCTGCTACCGGACAGGCCGGAGATTGTATGTTTGCCTTTCCCCAGAGTCCACAGACTCTTTCCGTTTTCAATGCCGGAGAGGGATTGCTTTTTTCTGCCGAGACCTTGTTTAACCTGGGGTTTATCAATGAAGCACAACGTCTGTCCCATGAATACATGGAATCTTTACCCGATCGCCAGTTAAGTGCCCTGCTGATAGCGCAAATGGCGGAAACAAATCTGATTGCAAAACGTACGGCAGTGGCTCAAAAGTATTTAAGACTACTGGAAAAAACGTTGTTCTATAAAAAAGCCGCCCGTCAACTCATGCCGTCAACCCGGGAGCCGCAACTGGTGAGTGACCATCCTTTTTACGGGACGTTGCAAAAATACCAACCGGCCGGGAACTTTTCATCCGATTTCACCAACCTGGACAATATGCTGGCCCGGATGATCACCGAACATCCGGACAATATCATGGCGGTGAATTATTTTTTTATGTACCTTATGGTGCATAAAAATCCCGAAGCGTTGTATAATCTGTTTCCACCTGTACAGCCTGTGCCCCGTCATTACCAGGAGCTGATAGCCTGGGTGCAGGCAATGCAGCCCCATGTTTATCCACGTTACAAAGATGTTCCGATAGATGCCAGCGTAAAGACGAAATTGAACCGGTTACTCGCCCAGATTAAACAAGGCAACGATTCTCCCCGGTCACTCGGTCCTGAATACGCAGAAACATATTGGTTTTATTTATTGTTTATGTAATGAGAGTCTTATTATTTAACTTCTTATTAGTTTTCTTGTGCAGTTGTAACTTGCCGGGCAGGGTCAGTGAAAGCAACGGGTATCCGCCCGTTATCCCGGATTACATAAACATTACCATACCCCATACTATTGCGCCGTTGCATTTTATGGCAAAAGACGGCTCTCCGGTCAAAGCCCTCATTACCGGAAAACAATCCCGGCTGGTTTCAAAAGGACGCTACACGGTGAAGATCCCTGCCAAAAAATGGAAAAAGATGCTGGCTGCTGAAGATTCCCTGACCGTACAGGTATATATCAAGAACAATGGTGCCTGGCATGTCTACAAAGCATTTTCCTGGATCATATCCCGTGACCCGTTGGATCCGTACCTGTGTTACCGCCGTGTGGCTCCCGGGTACGAATCGTTCGGGAGTATGGGCATATACCAGAGGAACCTGGCATCTTTCAGGGAAACAGCCATTATCGAGAATACGTTGATCACCAATTCCTGTGTCAACTGTCATTCTTTTGCCGCTGCAGATCCGGAGCGGTTTCAGTTCCATTTGCGCGGTCCGGGCGGGGGCACGCTGGTTCGTTCGGAAGGAGAACTCACGCATATTGACACAAAGACACCGGGAACCGTCTCGGCATGTGTCTATCCCTACTGGCATCCGTCCGGGAGCCACATCGCCTACTCGGTAAATAATATCCTGCAATGGTTTCATAACGTCCCGGAAAAAGTGATAGATGTATTTGACACCCGCTCAGACGTTGTGATCTATGAACTCAAAACGCAGAGGCTGTACATAGATCCTGTCTTATGCGATTCCACAGTCCTCGAGACATTTCCTGCTTTCTCGGCAGACGGGCAAACATTATTCTACACAGCAGCCCCGGCCCGCAAGATTCCGGACGTGTTCATGCTGGACAGCATACGCTACGGACTGTTTGGCATTTCTTTCGATCCCATAACCGGCACAGTGATCCCTCCTGCGGAAAGATTGTTTCCGGAAAGCGATACTGCCGGGCTGTCGGTTTCATTTCCAAGGCCTTCTCCTGATGGCCGTTACCTGATGTTTACCAGCTCGTCTTACGGAAATTTCACCATCTGGCATGATGATGCCGACCTGTGGCTGTTGGATCTTTCTACGGGCAAAACAAAACCGGCAGAGGCCCTGAACAGTGCCCATACGGAAAGTTACCACAGCAGGAGCTCTTCTTCCAGATGGGTAGTGTTCAGTTCACGCAGGGATGACGGACGGTACACCCGGCTTTACCTGGCTCACATGGATGAGGGGGGCACTTTTGACAAGCCGTTTGCCCTTCCGCAGAAAGATCCCCGGTCCGATCTGTATTTGATACAATCTTACAATATTCCTGAATTCGTAAAAGGGAAAATTTCATTTTATCCACGGGACATGTTCAGGGCAAAACATATTAAAGCACAAGAATGGAAACACTGAGCCTGATTTTTATGGCTATCGGACTGGCTATGGATGCTTTTGCAGTATCTGTGTGTAAAGGAATGACACAATCCCGCATGAATTGGGGAAACGCATTGAAGGCCGGATTCTTTTTTGGTGTTTTCCAGGCATTTATGCCTCTGATTGGGTACTGGGCCGGTGTGCAGTTTCAGCACCTGATTGCTTCATTCGATCACTGGATCGCTTTCCTGCTTTTGGCTTTTATCGGAGGCCGAATGATTGTGGAATCTTTCAAGGAAAATGAACAGCCGGATTGTTCGTTCGGTTTCAAGTCCATGCTCATCCTGGCAATAGCAACCAGTATTGATGCTCTTGCTGCCGGGATTACGCTTGGATTCCTGGAAACCGACATCATAACCGCCGTGATTTTAATTGGGGCCGTAACATTTGTAATGTCATTTCTGGGCGTAAAACTGGGACATTTATTCGGTTCCCGGTTCAGTTCAAAAGCCGAATTGACAGGAGGCATCATCCTGATACTGATAGGAGTGAAGATCTTGTTGGAACACTTATCTGTTATCTGATCTCATCTTTCTGCCAAAAAAGAATACCGCCAGCACAAAAAACACAAGGGCGTAAAGACAGACAACTCCCAGGTGAATCCACAGATTGTCCGGACGGCCGGACAAGACAATACGGGACGCTTCAATAGCATGTGAAAACGGAAGAAAATCCGTGATTTTTTTAAGGGTTTCTCCCAGGATATTCAGATCCATCCAGGCTCCTCCCAAAAGCGAACTGGCTATAATATAGATGTTGCCAATGGCCATGATCTGGGCTTCGCGACACGTGATGCCCAGAAAGATTCCCATAAAGCCGGAAAAAAAAACGTAGGGTATGAAAGAAAGAAACGTCCAGATCAATTTTGAAGACACCGGCACTCCCACAAAAATCCCGGTAAGAAGGCAGCTGAACGCTATCAGGGCCGCCATGGGCAATACGGGTATGAAATATCCTAAAATAAAATCTTTTGGTTTTAAAGGCGATATAAACAAACGGGTTAATAAAGAAGAACTTTTGTCTTTGGCAATCAGCAACCCCAGGAACATGGTAATAAAGGTAAAACCGAATACAGTCAGTCCCGGGACTATATTTACCGGCTGAAACACTTCTATAGGAGCATTCCGGGCAATCAAAGAAAACAGTATTATAAACGCGACGGGCAAGGCCCCTGCCAGGATCATGGATAAGGGATCCCTGAGTATTTCTTTGGAGTTCCTGGAGGCAAAATACGTGTATTTCATTTATACCTCCTTCTGATTAAGCTGAATAAATGCATCTTCCAATTTCCGGGTACCGGTCATTTCCAACAGTTCTTTCACGGTGCCGTTTGCACAGATTTTGCCCTTGATCATAACTGCCACCCTGTCTGAAAGCGCTTCTGCTTCTTCCATATAATGTGTGGTTAAAAGGATGGTGGCAGTTTCTTTCAATTTTGTAATGATCGCCCATAACTCCCTGCGTGCCAATACATCCAACCCCAGCGTAGGTTCATCCAGGAACAGGATCCGGGGTTCCGTTATCAGGGCCATGGCTATGCTCAGTCTGCGCTGCATGCCTCCGGAAAGCAGTTTTGCTTTTTTGTTCCTTACTTCCTCCAGGCTGAACACTTTGATCATTTCGTTTACCTTTACAGCAATACTGTTTTTTGAAAGACCGTATACGCCTGCAATCATTTTCAGATTCTCCTGAACGGTGAGATTCGGGGCAACGGCCGTTTCCTGGGGAGATACATTGATTTTTTGTTTTATGGCACCGGCCTCTTTTACCAGGTCTTTACCCATCACCCGTGCACTTCCGTCAGAAGGTCTTATAAGGCAGGAAAGCATTTTAATGGTCGTGGTCTTGCCGGCTCCGTTCAGTCCCAGCAAAGAAAACAACTCCCCTTGGGCAATGGACAAATTCAGATTGTCCACGGCAATGAGTTCTCCAAATTTTTTGGTCAGGTTCCTGGTTTTGATCATAATAACAATATTACAAAAAATCATTCACGCAACCACGATTCAAGAAGCTTTAATTGCGACGGATTGGGATCATTGATCATTTTCAGGGAACAATTACCGGATGCATCGGGACCGGTCAGGTATAAACCGGCATGAGACAAGTATTTATTGTAGTCAAGCGGCTTTGTGGTGTAAACATATTCAAACACCCCGGCAAGAGAATTGCCGGCTATCGTTTCGCAAACGGATTGGAATTCTGCCTCTGTAAACCCCCTGCCCTTTTCCTTGTAATATACATTATACAATGTTCTCATGACATCGTCCAGTGATTTCCGGTTTCCGGTGACATGACGGATTTCAAGATCCAGCAGCCAACCCACTAATGGTCCTTTTATATAATATGAAATGGTTTTCCCTTCATTGCCCCCGAACGGGCCGTCGTGCCAGGTGTTGTAACTTGATTGCACCAAAGACTGATGGAATCGTCCCGGATTGTTTTCCAATGCTTTGATATTGCTTTCAAAATGAGCAAAAAACTGTTGCTTGTCAATCAGGCCGGATTCTTTCATGATCGCCCATGTGTAATATTCAGTAAGGCCTTCGCTGATCCATAGCTGGTTGGTACGGCTCCCGTTCTGGTAATCAAATGGTCCCAATTCAAACGGTCTGATCCGCTTCACATTATAAAGATGGAAATATTCATGACAAAGGAAATCCATTGTCCTTAGAAAATTTTCCTCAGATTCCAATCCTTTACCGTCAAAACTTACCGTTGTACTGTTCAAATGTTCTATGCCACCCATTCCGGGTCCTATCCCAATGAACGTGTAATGGTTGTAAGGAATATCCCCCATAAGGGACACGGCTGCCTCTACTATTGTTTTTAAAGAAGCCATAAATTGGCAGCTGTCAAAAGGCTCCATGCCAAAACCAAGAAACCGGTGCGGAACACCCCTGACTTCAAAGGCCGGCAATTCTTTCAGATCTCCTGCCAAAATGGGTGAATCATAAAGAATATCAAAATCCGGGGCATAAAACTCATTTTTTTCTTGATTCACCGGTTCCAATCCTGTGGCAATACGTTTCCATCCGGGCAAATTGTCTTTCTCTACGGTTACTGTTACCGGCAGGTAGATTTGCCTGTCTAAATAAAGAAATGTATTGCAAGGCAAAATATATGCATGTGTGGAATCCAGATAACTGCGCGCCACAAAATGTTGGCGCGCCCGCAGATAGTAAGCGATGGTAACAGGCGCTTTCAGAGGTGCACTTCCCGGAATAGCAACACGCCATGTTGCCGTACCGGTTTTATCAACAGCCAATTTCCCGCCCTCTTTGTCATAAGCTGAAATGCCTTCCACATCATCGCCATAGTGCATGAGCTGGTAATATCCGGGCATCCATCCCGGCATTTTCAAGACGATGGTATCACGGATAGTACGTAGCACATCCTCAGGCAACACGAGCTCAACCCTGAAACGCTGTGTTCCGGGTTCAGGCATAGAGATCGTATAGTGTAACGGCGTTTCGTTTTGAGCGTTCATCCCCGATGGCAGACAGACGATCGAAAGAAAAAGGACAAAAAAGATTAGCTGCTTGGTTTTCATACTACAATATTAATTATAGTTATAGAATACAGACTATTTTGTGTTTTTTTTAGACTATTATCTTAGATATTTATACAATATCTGCCAAACTTTGTCAGGTATAAATGCTGTTTAAATACGTAGACCATGAAGAAAGCTTTATTATTACCTGTCTTTTTATTGTCAATTTGCCTTATACAGGCACAACCCTATCCCTGGGATCATAATAGCTCAAAAGATTCCGCTTTTTTTGCCATTGCTGCCACTCCCCCCATGGGATGGAACAGCTGGAATAAATTTGGCTGCAACGTAAGTGAAACACTGATTAAAGAAATTGCAGATGCCATGTACCAATCCGGGATGAGAGATGCGGGTTATCAATATGTGGTTATTGACGATTGCTGGCAGGTTGGCAGGGATGAAGACGGGAATATCCTGGTGGATCCGGAACGGTTTCCTTCCGGGATGAAAGCGCTGGCGGATTACATTCATGCCAGGGGCCTTAAGCTTGGGATTTATTCCTGTGCCGGTTCGCATACCTGCCAGGGACGCCCGGGAAGCCGCGGCTATCAATTCCAGGATGCTAGACAATATGCCCGGTGGGGTGTCGATTACCTGAAATACGACTGGTGCGCCAACCAGGGACAAAATGCAA
>DAOSXZ010000034.1:0-2927 GCA_035380845.1 Bacteroidales bacterium
TATCCTCGGCACAATTTGGAATGACCGCCTATGCAAAGGAAAAGTTCGGAGAAGAATCCGAATATGCAAAAACAACGTACCTGAACGGAGACATGAACACCTCGGTAATCAGAACCGTCAAGGGAAAAACAATCATGCTGCAGCACGACGTAACCAGTCCCCGGCCGTACAGCCGCCTCCATACAATTAGCGGCACCAAAGGATACGCTCAGAAATACCCAAGACCCGGGATCGCGCTGGAACCCGACGGACACCGTTTTCTGGCAGACAAAGCGTTAGATTCGGTACTTACTCTTTACCAACATCCTATTGTGAAGGAAGTGGGGCAGAAGGCCCGGGAAGTCGGCGGTCACGGCGGCATGGATTTCATTATGGACTACCGGCTGATTTATTGCCTTCGCAACGGACTCCCTCTGGATATGGATGTCTATGATGCTGCCGAATGGAGTGCCATCATTGAACTTTCCCGGACATCGGTAGCAAATGACGGCTGCCCGGTACGCGTTCCCGATTTTACCAGGGGGGCCTGGGAGAAATTATCGCAAACAAAGTACGCGGTACACATTGTTCATTAGGCTGAAATTCAGAGAGTTGCGAAAATCAACCCCCCGGGGGTGAAAAATTGTAAGTAGCTGATAATGAGCCAAAAGAATCAAGTGTACGTTGTACACTAAATCAATCAAATAATATGCAACACTTAATTATCCGAAAAGTCCGTTTGATATACGCACTTGCTATTTTAGTGCTTCTAAGCCCGGCTGTTTCCTGCTCGCCGGCAGAGGAGGCGGAAATGCCTGAAATTATTGAAAACAATGGGCGTTATGCACTATTGGTAGACGGAGAACCATTCTTTGTTTTTGGCGGTCAATCTGCCAATTCTTCCACATGGCCCAAAATGCTGCCCGGTGTATGGAACGTGATTGAAGGCATGCATGCCAACACGCTTGAGATTCCAATCTACTGGGAACAGTTTGAACCCGAACCCGGAAAATTTGACTACTCCATGATTCAAATGGTGCTGGATCAGGCCAGGGAAAGGGATGTGCGCCTGGTGTTGCTGTGGTTTGCCACCTGGAAAAACGGTAGCAACCACTACATGCCCCAGTGGATGAAAAAGGCCCCGCAGACGTATCCCAATATTATTGGAAAAGACGGCCAACCGGTGGATTCACCTTCTCCGCATGCCACAGCCGCCATGGAAGCCGATGCAAAGGCTTTTGCCGAGTTTATGGCCTATCTGAAAGAAGCTGATCCGCAGCACACCGTGATTTTGGTGCAGGTACAGAACGAGCCCGGCTCCTGGGGCAGTGTGCGCGATTATTCCCCTGCAGCGCAGCAGCTTTTTGAACAATCCGTTCCCGAGGCATTGCTTCAAGCCGAGTTGTTGGCGCAATTGAACGTTCCTGCCGGTGCGCGGGGAACGTGGGAAGAAGTCTTTGGCACCCATGCCGATGAGTATTTCCATGCCTGGTCCGTGGCTCGTTACATTGAATATGTGGCCGCTGCCGGGAAAGCAGTCAATCCGCTGCCCATGTATGTGAATGCGGCTTTGCGTGATCCGTTGACCAACCCTCCCGCAACCCACTATGAAAGTGGTGGTCCCACAGACAACGTTATTCCCATATGGAAAGCGGCAGCTCCTTCCATAGATTTTGTGGCTCCTGACATTTATCTGCGCGGGGATGAAACGGTATTGAAAGTGATAGATTTATACGCCCGTCCCGATAACGCATTGATGGTACCCGAGACCGGAGGCCATTTGAAGTACCTTTACAAAGTCATAGAAAATGGAATTGGCTTTGCCCCGTTTGGAATTGACACCCGTTGGGCGGGAGTTGCCAATGGGGGCAGGACTGTTGATGGGGGCGGAGTCGTTGATGGTGGCGGAACCGTAGATGGTGGTGGAGCTGTTGATGACCTTTCTGATCCTTTGTTCATGGAATACAAGTTGCTTGCTCCCATGGCCGGTAAACTGGCTCAATGGAGTTATGAAGGCCGCATCCAGTCTGTAGTGGAACCCGAAGAAGGCGGACAGACAAAGCGTATAGACCTGGGCAACTGGGAAGCCGTAATCATTTTCGGCCGTGGACAAAGACTGGACCTTCGTCAGGATCCGCTCCCTGAAAACCGCACAGGAAAAGCCATGATCATCAAACTGGGTGAAGACGAATTCATGGCAGTTGGGACCACCTGCCGTTTCACGTTCAACCCTATACGCGAAAACGAAGGGAAGGCCTGGCAATATCTGGAAGTTACCGAAGGTTATTACCAAAACGACGAATATCAGATGATCCGTATCCTGAATGGAGACGAAACAGACTGGGGCGGACCCTATATTGGCGAAAAACCCACACTTCTGCACTTCAAACTAGTTACAAGGGAATAGAGGCAATGCGCAGGGCCTGCCAGTCTGCCAACCTGCCAGCCTTCTTTCCAGCCAGCCAGTCAGCCAGCCTTCTTTCCAGCCAGCCTGCCAGCCAGCCTGCCGCAAAAACACAGGTTCCTCCACAAAAACAGCTCTATATGTGGATGAACGGCGGAAAATCCGAAGTTCCTCCACAGAAAGGGGCTTATATGTGGATGAAAGCAGGAAATTCGCAGGTTTGTCCACAGAAACGGCCTTATATGTGGATGAGTCGCGGAAAATTTGCAGTTTCTCCACAAAAAGGGCCTTATATGTGGATGAGTTGCGGAAAAACGAAAGTTCCTCCACAGAAACAGCCCTATATGTGGATGGAAGGCAGAAATTCGCAAGTTTGTCCACAGAAACAGCCTTATATGTGGATGAGTTGCGAAAAAACGAATGTTCCTCCACAGAAAGGGCCTTATATGTGGATGAAAGCCGGAAATTCGCAGGTTTGTCCACAGAAACGGCCTTATATGTGGATGAGTTGCGGAAAAACGAAAGTTCCTCCACAGAAACAGCC
>DAOSXZ010000034.1:3027-14351 GCA_035380845.1 Bacteroidales bacterium
GATGAGTTGCGGAAAAACGAAAGTTCCTCCACAGAAACAGCCCTATATGTGGATGGAAGGCAGAAATTCGCAAGTTTGTCCACAGAAACTGGCCTATATGTGGATGAAAGCCGGAAAATCCGAAGTTTCTCCACAAAAAGGGCCTTATATGTGGATGAAAGCCGGAAAACCAGGTTGATCAGGGACGAATCTGAGTGGCCTGCCGGAAAGCGTCCCTGTATTTGCGGGATACTTCAATGGTGTAATCTCCAACGGTAACTTCATTGGCCGTAGTGTGGCTTATGTGTTTCAGGTTTACCAGGTAGGAGCGGTGCACCCGTAGAAAACGTTCGTCAAGGACCGATTCCCATTGGGAGATTTTCATTTTGGTGCGATAAACCGATTGGTCAGTCATGCGGATCAGGACTTCCGAATCCCTTGATTCCACCAACATTATGGAGTCTATTCTGACCGAGATCTTTTTCCGTTCAGAGGTAAATGTGATGAACTCTAAAGGTGGAATAGTTTTTACCAAATAATGTTCAATGATACGTTCCAATGCAATAAATGCGGCCAACAACAACCATATCAGAACCGGATTGAAGATCAGGTCGGGCAGGCTGCCGGGGGAGATTTTGAACAGGTACCAGCTGGAGAAAATAATTCCCAGGTACTCAATCAGCAGGGTTGCCAATGCCAGGCAGCAACTGTGCAGAATGCCCTTAATTCTGTTTTCAAAAGAAAGGTCTTTCATGAAGAATTTGACCAGCAAGGCTCCGGGCAGGAACATAATGGCAAATAAAAGTGCCTTTGAATAACTGTCCACGATACTGACAAAAATCAAGCTCATTAACAACACTACAACCAGCCAGTATCCTATACTGAAATACCTTTTCATACTCTAAAAATACGTATTTCCAACGGATTTCAAACTTGCCTGATGTTTTCAAAAGCCGAATGAATGGATTTGACATCAGACAGACTGGTTTCTACCATGGTATTTTCCCCTTATGGAGGTAATTTTACATCAACTAATAAAACAAATCATTATGTTAAAACTTTTCATTGAAGGAGGTCCCATTTTTATGGGGATTTTGACCCTGGAACTTGTTTTTTTGTTAATTGCGGCATGGAAAGCGCCTGCCTGGGTAAAAGAAATAGGGCTGATGGCCCTGATCACCGGAATTCTGGGCACACTTATTGGCATGCAGCAGGCATTTGGTGTTATTGAACAAGTGAGTGACATTTCTTTTAGCCTAATGGCCGGCGGGATGAAAGTCGCTCTTATTACCACTATTTACGGCGGCCTGATCTATTTTGCCTCTCTGATCATCCGCATAATTGTGAAACCCAGAATCTGAAGGCCTGACTAACAAAGAGATCGGCTGCGACAGAAAGTAAAGACAAAGTAAAGGCAAAGAAAAGGCAAATTAAAGACCGGGAAATGGTTACTAAACCAATTTTCCCGGTTTTTTCTTAGATTTGAGGGTAGTATTATATAAAGATCATTATGAAAAAGATCGTATTTGCCGTGCTACTGTTGTTGTCAGGGTTTGCCCTGAAGGCACAGGAAAAAACCATACTGACTTCGGACGGTGTAAGTTTGTATGTAAATGTAAAAGGGAACGGAACACCGTGTTTGTATCTGCACGGAGGACCGGGATCTGGCAGTTACTGGCTGGAACAATTTTTTGGGGAGTTCCTGGAAGAAAATTTCCAAATGATATACCTGGACCAGAGAGGCGTGGGACGATCTACCAGTCCGGAAGACGGTAACTTTTCCATGGACAGAATGGTCCGTGATTTTGAAGAGATACGGGAGGCCTTGGGGATCAGTCAATGGCTGACATTGGGGCATTCGTTCGGAGGCATTTTGCAAATGGGCTATTGGGAAAAGCATCCGCAGAATATTATGGGCATGATGATGATCAATTGCACCCTGAGCATGCAGGACAGTTTTGGGAAAAGCTGGCTCCAAAAAGCTGCGGAAATTACAGGATCGGCCTATAAGCCTGTACAGACATTCACACCAGATACGTTAATGAGCAGGCTTATGGAAGTATCCCGCTTACTGGATGAACAGGGTGTGAGGTGGAAATTGATGTATGCCTCTCCGGAAGATGAACAACGAACCAACGACACCTACAGTGGATTTCCCAACTGGAACGGCGATTTTGGTAATAAAGCGATGTTTATAGAGGATTTTTGGAAAGACTACAGGGATCTTACAGAAAAAGTAGAGGTCCCGGTGTTGTTCTTTTACGGAACCAAAGACTGGCCTGTTGGCCCTGAACATTACAAGGGTGTAAAGTTCCCGAAAATGATGCTATACAAGAGCGATGTTAAGCATTTCCCGTTTCTGGAAAATCCCGAAGAACTTAAAATAGCCATACTCATTTATAAAAGAACGTACCGGTTATAAACAGATATTCATTATTTTTGCCTTTTCCAAAACCCCCTTAATTATGAATCCTGGCTCTTCTGTTGCTTTTAAAGACACCAAAAAACATTATATCATACTGGATGCCTTACGAGGCGTTGCCGCATTGGTAGTTGTCCTTTTTCATTTACTGGAAACGTTTACTTTCGGGAACAATCATCTTCAGATCATCAATCACGGTTACCTGGCTGTGGATTTTTTCTTTGTGCTTTCCGGTTTTGTTATCGGATACGCATACGATGACCGCTGGAATAAGATGAGTTTAGGAAGCTTTTTTAAACGCCGGTTAATCCGTTTGCACCCCATGATCATTGTGGGAATGCTCATTGGGGGCATTACCTTCTTTTTTCAAGCCAGTCCCTATTTTCCGGGAATAAGTGAAATTCCGGTATGGAAACTGCTGTTAGTCACTGTTTTAGGATTTGCCCTAGTGCCCGTAGGTCCGTCTCTGGATATCAGGGCCTGGAATGAAATGTATCCTACCAACGGGCCTGCATGGACTTTGTTTTTTGAATACATAGCCAATATATTATATGCGTTGTTCATCCGGAAATTTTCCAATAAAGTGCTGGCCGGACTGGCCCTGGTTACAGGCGCAGCATTGGTTCACCTGGCGGTAACAAGGGGAGATATAATTGGCGGATGGGCCCTGGACCCGTTACAGTTGCGCATTGGATTTACCCGATTGCTCTACCCGTTTTTTGCCGGGTTGTTGCTTTCAAGAATTGTCAAACCCGGCAGTGTGAAAAATGCCTTTCTCTGGTGCAGTATTCTCCTGGTGACTGTTTTGTCCGTACCCAGGCTGGGAGGCACCGAACACATCTGGATAAACGGTCTTTACATTGCTGTGAGTGTGATCGTGCTTTTCCCTCTGATTGTATACATGGGAGCCAGCGGGGAAGTAAAAGGACGTTTTGCCACAAAATTATGTCGTTTCCTGGGGGATATTTCATACCCCATTTACATCATTCATTATCCGCTGATGTATCTTTTCATGGCCTGGGTAAGCAAAAGCAGAGTATCCCTGGTTGCTTCATTACCTATGGCTTTGCTTTATTTTGTGCTCTCAATAGTTCTGGCTTACGTTCTCTTTAAAATATACGACGTACCTGTTCGAAAATGGCTGACCAAAAAAACCATGAATAGATCGCAACCTTAATAATCGCAGCATTAATAATCGCAGCATTAATAAACATCTCATGTGCAGACAACTTGTTATAAGAGCTTTTCTATTCCTGCTGTTTGCAGTACTCTTTTTTCCAAGGGTATATGCCGGAAATTCCGTAATTGCCGGAAATCCCATCCCTGCAGGGGATACCATACCTGACAGGATATATACGACACAACGCATTGAGACTCCTCCCGTTATTGACGGAAAACTGGATGATGCCTGCTGGGAAACAGGTGAATGGCAAACGGATTACAAGCAATTTGTCCCGGTCTACAACAGTTCGCCGTCTTACAGGACCGACCTGAAGGTGTTGTACAACAATAAAAGCATTTTTGTAGCCATCCGGTCTTATGACGACATGGATAAAATGACCAAACGTCTGGGTCGTCGTGATAATTTTCTGGGAGACATTGTGGGCATCATGTTTGACAGTTACCATGACCGTCGCACTGCATTTGAGTTCAACGTTACCTCGGCCGGTCAAAAATTGGATGTATGGCATTCCGACGGGGGCTGGGATGTAAACTGGGATGCCGTCTGGTACGTCAAAGTCGCTTATGAAGAGAATGCCTGGACTGCCGAGTTTGAGATTCCCCTGAGCCAGTTGCGTTACAGTCCGGACCCCGGGCAGGTATGGGGGTTTGATTCCTGGCGTTTCATAAACCGTCTGCAGGAAGAGGATCACTGGAAACTGGTGGCCAACGACGGAACAGGAGTCGTATATACTTACGGAGAATTGCATGGCCTTGACGGATTGCCCAGGAACCGCCGCATTGAATTATCGCCGTATGTTTCCGGTGGCATAAGCACCAGCGAAAATGTACCCGGGAATCCGTACGCCAAGGGGATCCGTTTTGGCGGCCGGGCCGGCCTGGACGCCAAGATTGGTCTATCAAACAATTTTACCCTGGATGCCACCATCAATCCCGATTTCGGACAGGTTGAGGCCGATCCTTCAGTAATGAACCTTTCTGCTTTTGAAACGTATTTTGAGGAAAAACGACCTTTCTTTATTGAAGGAAACAATATTTTTGCTTTTGATTTTGACGGAGATGACTTGTTCTACTCCCGCAGGATAGGGCATGCCCCTTCTTTCCATCCCGGGGCGGAAATGATGCGAATGCCCGAGTTTACCACCATCGGCGGAGCTGCCAAGATTTCCGGCAGAACGGCCAACGGTGTCTCTGTGGGGATCCTGGAGGCAGTTACTTTGAAGGCCAATGCCAACATATACCAGGACGGTGTTGATTCCACACAAACAGTGGAACCGTTGGCCAATTACCTGGTAGGCCGTTTTCAGAAAGATTTTGACCGCGGAAATACCATCCTGGGCGGGATTGTTACGCACACCCACCGTGTCATCAGGGATGAGCACCTGAATTTTTTGGGGCGCGATGCGTTAAGTGTGGGACTCGATTTTACAAAATATTGGGCGGACCGGAAATATTTCATGGAATTCAAGGCCATCGGGAGCCACATTGGAGGGGATGAGGAAGCTATAAGCCGGTTGCAGTCCTCCTCGGCAAGGTATTATCAAAGGCCGGGAAGCGGGCTACACTACGATACAACAAGCACAAGGTTGAGCGGAGCGGGTGCCTATTTCAGAATCGGCAAGGGAAGCAAAGGGCATTGGCGTTATAATGAGGAAATTGTACTGCGCACTCCCGGATTGGAATTCAACGATCTGGGATTCATGAAGTTGGCCAATACCATCAAGAACAGTACACGGGTTTCCTACGTGGAAAAAGACAAGCAATGGATTTTTAAAAGTTACGACGTAAGCCTGACCCAGGAGAATGCCTGGAACGTCCAGGGAAGAGGGCTCTATTCAGATGTTGAGCTGGAAGCGGATTTTGAACTGACCAATCATTGGTCTGTTTTTATGGAAACTGAATACCGGTTCAGGATAGTGAATGAGCAAATGTTGCGTGGCGGACCTGCCATGAGAGAACCGGATATATTACAATATCAGGGAGGAATTTTTCCAATAGTGCCAAAAAATTAGTTGTCGGTGTGTATGCGGCTTACGCCCATCGTCCTACTCAAAAGTCCGGTTATTTTGTAATCTCACCCCAAATGAGTTACAGACCTTTTTCAAATTTGCTATTATCACTGGATGTAGCGTATGAAAGATACCTGGATGAATTACAGTATATTGGACGGTTTGAGGGACTGTCCAATTCTCCGGGCTGGCTTCTGGGTACGGTGGATAACAGGAATCTGGGTTTGACGTTACGAATTGACTGGGCTATCACACCGGAACTGACCATTCAGTATTACGGAAGTCCTTTTGTTTCCCTTGGAGATTATACGGATCTCAAGGAGGTTACTCACCCCATGGATGCCCGCTACGAAAATCGGTTCAGAAAAATACCTTTTGAACGCAGCGGAAAAGATTATTTGCTGGACAGCAACAGGGACGGAATATATAACATGAGAATTGATAATCCGTCCTTTAATTACCAGCAATTTCGCAGTAATCTGGTTTTGCGGTGGGAATACCTGCCCGGATCGACCTTATATTTTGTATGGTCGCAGGACAGGACAGGTTACGATGTCGGAGGGCCTTTCTCTTTTGGCGAAGGGTATAAGCTAATGGGAGATGTCTTTCCGGGAAACGTGTTTATGATCAAATTGAATTATTGGTTTGGGGGTTGAGGTCTTCTTCCCCGGTTTCCCCTTCTTCGTCAGTTGTTTTGCTTTCCGGGGGTGTACTGACAATGACCCCGTTTTCATCCACATAGGCGATCATATCGTCAAATGTGCTTTTTGGAGCATTTTTACGCTCTTCTTTCTTTTTCAGTTTTTCTTTTCTCTTTGCTCGTTTGTTTTTTTCTACTTGTCTTTTGTTGAATGAATTTGAATTTGCCATTTATATTATTTAAAGTCTTTATATTTTTTCCGGTTATAGTGCAATGATCCAACAGCACGATGCTGTAATGGTGGTGTTATATCATTGTGATTAACAAAAAGCGTGGCAGGAACAGCAGAGCAGGACCCATACCATTTGTTAGATTTACAAAGATAGTAAAAAACATTTAGTAACTTTATTTCGAAAAAATACACTCGGTATGGAATCAATGGATAAATTCACGGAGTTTGTTATTTTCAGTATAGGTGAATATGCTTTTACGGCAGGAAAAGTAATTACGGTTTTCATAACAGTGCTGATCACCATTCTTTTGGTATGGTTGATCAAATTGTTGATGTTCCGTAAACGAAGCCCGGATAAATTTGAAAGAGGGAATATTTATGCACTTTTCCAGATCATCAAATATGTTATATGGATCATATCCATTTTGCTGATCCTGGAAACCCTGGGGTTAAAACTCAATGCCCTGCTGGCAGGTTCGGTTGCACTCCTGGTGGGTATCGGACTTGGCTTGCAAAACACCTTTATCAATTTTATTGCCGGTATTATTCTGCTTTTTGAAGGATCCATAAAGGTGGGAGATATCCTGGAGGTAGACGGGCAGGTGGTGAAAATTCTGAAGATCGGTTTACGAACCTCAAAAGCCATAAACAGGGACGATATTATGATCATTTTGCCGAATTCCCTGATGACTTCCAACAAGGTAATAAACTGGAGCCACCAGGAAAAGAAAACACGGTTCCGGATCAGGGTAGGAGTAGCCTACGGAAGTGATGTGGATCTTGTTATCAAGATTTTAAAAGAAAGTGCCCTGGAACACCCCGAGATTACACACAGGGAATCCATCCTGGCCCGTTTTGTGGATTTTGGTAATTCTTAGCTGGATTTTGAACTCTTGTTTTTCAGCAATAATGTCTTCCGTATTGAAAATGTGAAATCGGATATCCGCAGGATCATAAACAGGAAGTTTATTGAAAATAATATTTCCATTCCATTTCCGCAGATTGACCTGCATTTCAGATCCGATGAAACAGGCTTTTTTGATAAAACAAAACAGGTGACATGAACAGTACAAATGAACAAAAATCATTGTTCCTCAATACCGAGGAGCGGCTTACAATAGCTCTTGAAGCCGGAAACATGGCCTGGTGGGAGATGGAACTCCCGTCGGGGAAAATTGTTTTCAATCATAATAAAACACGTATGTTGGGCTTGGAAGGTGGTGATTTCACACATTTTCAGGATTTTATGAATATTGTGCATCCCAATGATTGTGACTCGGCCATGAAGGCCATGCGTGACCATTTATCGGGTAAAGTGGCCATGTATGAATGCGAATACCGGATGAAAAATGCCGAAGGCAAATACCAATGGTTTCACGATGCCGGAAAGATTGTTTACCGGGAAGGTCAGAAAATACTGGTTGCCGGTATTGTAACCGAGATTACCGAACGAAAACGTATAGAAGCTCAGCTTAAGGAGGCAAAGCGGCAGGCCGAGTTGGCCAATCAGTACAAGAACCAATTTTTAGCCAACGTCAGTCACGAGATCCGTACCCCCGTGAGCGGTATGGTCGGTTTTGCCCAGTTGCTCCACCGGAATGATCTGGATGAAGTAACCCAAAAACGGTATATTGATATCATTGAAAGCAGCTCAAAGCAATTGCTGAATTTGGTGAACGATATTATTGACATTTCCAGGATAGAAGCAGGCGAATTGAAAATCAACAAAACTTCCTGTGATTTGCACAAGATATTGAAGGAAACCGAGACTTTGTTTGAACAGCTAAAACATGCCCGCGGCAAGCAAAACCTGAAAATCAAACTGAACCTTACGGAAAAAGACAAAGAATTTTTCATTGTCACAGACCCGGACAGGTTAAAGCAAATATTGATTAACCTGATTGGTAATGCATTGAAATTTACCGAAAAAGGCGGGGTTGATTTTGGATACGAAATTGAAAATGACCGGTTGAAATTCCATGTCTCAGATACCGGGATAGGTATGACAGAAGAAGATTTGAAGGTGGTTTTTGAACGTTTCAAACGGACAGAACAAGCCCATAAGAAATATGAAGGTACGGGACTGGGGCTGGCTATTACCAAGGGCCTTTTGGATTTGCTGGACGGAGACCTTTCCGTGGAATCGCAAATGGACAAAGGCAGTATATTTACCTTCCGTATACCTTATATCCCGGCACAACCTGAACAAACCCAACCGTTGCAGGAACAAGAAACAGACAGTGAACGTTTGCGGGGTAAGAAAATCCTGATTGCCGAGGATGAAAAGATCAACAGGATGTACCTGGAAATCATTCTAAAAGAGTTGCCTGTACAGATATATTGGGTCACGAACGGTATGGAGGCTGTTGAAATTTTCCGGGAACATAATGATATAAGCCTTGTGTTGATGGATATAAAAATGCCGTTGATGGATGGCGAGGAAGCAACACAAAGGATACTGGAAATAAATCCCAATATGCATATAGTGGCACAGACAGCCAACGCTTTGGCCAGTGACCGGGAAAAATACCTGCAAATGGGATTTGTTGATTACATATCTAAACCCATTGACAAGAAGCAACTGATCATGATCATGGAAAAATGGGTGATGTAATGGATCGTGATACCGTCATTCAAAAAACTGTTGACTTTGTAAAAGAGGAATTGTTCCATGCCGAGGGAGGCCACGACTGGTGGCATGTGTACCGGGTATGGAAAATTGTCAGGCAAATTGCACGCCGGGAAAACGCAGATCTTTTTGTGGTGGAACTGGGAGCCCTGTTGCATGACATAGCCGATTCCAAATTCCATGACGGAGATGAAACCATTGGCCCCCGCAAGGCCAAAGAATTTCTGGAATCACTGAAGGTTGAGCCAGAGGTTATCACTCACGTTCAGAAGATTATTGCCAACATTTCGTTCAAGAGTGCTGCCCACCATCAGGAATTCAGATCCCCGGAACTGGATGCGGTTCAGGATGCCGACCGGCTGGATGCCCTTGGGGCCATAGGCATTGCGCGGGCTTTCAATTACGGCGGACACAAGGGACGGCCCATGTACGATCCGGCCATAGCTCCCGAATTGAATACTGCCCCTACCATCAACCATTTTTATGAAAAACTGCTTTTGCTTAAAGACAGGATGAACACCCGGACCGGCAAGGAGATGGCCATGGAAAGGCACCGGTTCATGGAGCAATTTCTTACGCAATTTTACGCAGAATGGGATGGCACCCAATAAAATGGTGCCCAATAAATATGAAATGCTCATGCAGTAAATCGACGGGAAATTCATTTAGTGAATGAACAACACATCTTACGTAATGTCAGTTATAAATACAATCAAAAAAGCAGCATTCATAGCTTCATCTCTGATCCTTGCCTTCAGTTTGCAGGGCTGTCCCTGGGTAGATCCCGATTACCAGTTTGATTACGATATTATCATAACAGATACTCCGGCCAATCTTGAAGGACTCAATTCCAATTACAACGATTACAATTCCGATTTGCCATTCGAGGCAGCCCGGATGGATATTTATTTCTCTACCGACAGGAACAGTTACGGAGATGAATTTGATATCATTGCCCGTTGTTTAGACATGTCCTATCACGAAAGGGATGATGTGTTGAACATCACCATACCCCAAAATGCCGGTGAATCCATGCTTGACAGAAAATTGTTGCCATTAATCAATACCGGCTACGACCAGCTTGGGCCTTACACCTATTTTGAAGGGGGCGGTTTAAATTATTTCTTTTACGCCGGCAATGAATCTGAAGACAACCCGTCCGGTGATTTTGACATCCAATTTGTCTATACGCCGCGTCTTGACTGGGGAACATCCAACGGCCAACAACGTCTCTATGGTCCTTTTAAGGCAGATCCGGCAAACTCGGATGCTGACGACCTGTACCCTGTTATAGGGGAGGATCTTGGCAAATTCCTGTTTTGCAGCAACCGGGAAAACGATGCCTTTGATATTTACAGTTTTGATCTGGGCCAGGGTCCTCTGTTTCATGATTTCCTGTCAGGCACCTATGATCCGGTCATAACCAAAGAGGAAGTTCTTTCCGGGGAAGGCAATGACAAATGTCCCTCGCTCTATGGCAATTACCTTGTTTTTGCCTCTGACCGGGAAGGCGGTTACGGCGGATTCGACCTGTATTATTCAAAGTATGAAAACAACGCCTGGTCCCAGCCCGTCAATTTTGGAAGCAAGATCAATTCTGCCAACGATGAATACAGGCCGGTAGCCTTTTCATTCCTGGACTTCAGCCTCCTGATCTTTTCTTCCGACAGGCCCGGCGGCAAAGGCGGCTTTGATCTTTATTGCGTGGATATCAGTGATATTATTGACGTTCCCGTGGGGGACCATTATTGGGGATACTAAGATATATATCCGGGATTGATGCGTATATTTGGATATGCAAACAATCTCGGTATTCTGGTTCAGAAGGGACCTGCGCCTGGACGACAACCGCGGCCTGCAGGAAGCCTTGCGCGGACCGTTCCCGGTTCTGCCCATTTTCATTTTTGATGAAAACATCCTTGCCGAGTTGGAAGCAGATGATCCACGGATCACCTTCATCCACCAAACCCTCCTAAACCTCTCCGTTGCCATCAATCGCAGCTCCGTCACCGCGGCCGCAGCACTTCCGGCTGATCCTGCAGCTACGGCAACTCCTGCAACCACGGCAACTCCTGCAACCACGGCAACTCCTGCAACCACGGCAACTCCTGCAACCACGGCAACTCCTGCAACCTCGGCAACTCCTGCAACCTCGGCAACTCCGGCAACCACTGCTGCCCCGGCCACCGCTTCCGCCCCGGCCACCGCTTCCGCCCCGGCCACCGCTTCCG
>DAOSXZ010000035.1:0-14230 GCA_035380845.1 Bacteroidales bacterium
TGGCTTTCTGGTTAAGCGCATGCAGGATGGACAGACGCTGTATCTCCGGGATGCCAGTAATCCGGGCCACATCCTGCAGTTCGTCCACCACTACCGGATCGGACATGAACGCCTGGCACCCGGGAATTGCCTCGGCAATGCTATGCGCCAGCAAAGCCCCCAGGTTGGATGCGTGTTCTCCGGCACTGCCATCGGTAAGGTGCGTGATCATCAGCTCATTCACTCGATAAGTCCCCGAAGGGATGGGTCGCACCAGCCCGCCCCGGCCAATGACAGCCGCAAAACTTGCCGAGTCGATTTTGTTGTTCTCCAACTCGGCAAAAATCGCCTCTTTGCGGAATTCATATTGTTGGCAAACGCGGGAAAACGGAGCCAGTTCCTGTGTCGTGTGCCGGATGGTTTTGCCGAAAATTTCCTTGCGGCCTTCGTAAACCGCGATTTTTGTTGATGTGGAGCCGGGGTTGATGACCAGAATGTGCTCTTTCATGATGTAAGGTTTTATCTTCAAGCTGCCGCGCCACTTAGCAAAATGCAAAACATCAAATAACTGTATTTTAGCATTTTACCTTTGGAGCAATTCTTCAGTGGCGCGGCAGCTTGAAGATGACGCGCCACTTTCAGCCGGGGTGCTGCTATTTGGCTGTGGCAGCGGCCAGGGCGATGGAGTTCAATTTGGTATCTATGGAGTCGGCACGGCTGGAAAGTACACAGGGAGCCATGGCGCCGGCTACGATGGCGGCTTGTTTGGATTCGGGACTCAGCTGGGTGACGCTTTTGTACATGACGTTGGCGCTTTCAATGTTGGGGAAAAGCATGCAGTCTACGTCTCCGGCAACCGGACTGTCCAGTTTCTTGATGGCTACGGCTTCAGGGCTCAGGCATACGTCCAGGGCCAAAGGTCCGTCGGCTATACAGCCGGATATTTGTTTGCGGTCGGCCATTTTGGAAAGGATGGCGGCTTCCACGCAGGCGGGCATGCCGGGAAGCATTTGTTCGGTAGCTGCTACAAATGCCAGTTTGGGATTAGGGATGCCCAAAGCATGAGCGGTATTGACCAGATATTTGGCAATGGCAACCTTTTGCTTCAGGTCCGGAGCCGGAATTACTGCCATATCACTCATTAAGATGAATTTAGGGTAGTTAGGATGGGACAATACGGCTACGTGGCTCAATACGGCTTTGGGGGGCAGCAGGCCTTTTTCCTTGTTCAGGATGGCGCGCATGTATTTGTCGGTACTGCACTGGCCTTTCATTAAAATGTCACCTTCCCCGTTGCGGACCATTTCCACGGCCCTGGCTACGGCAGCCAGTTCCTGTTCTATATCTACGATGGTAAATGCGGCGGGATCTATGCCTTCTTCATGACAAACGGCCTCAATCTGTGCTTTATTGCCCACCAGCGTTCCGTCCACGATTCCCAGTTCAATGGCTTTGTAAACGGCGTTTATGGTGTGGTCGTCCACGCCCCAGGCGGCGATTAGACGTTTTTTCTTCTGCGTGCGCAGTTGTTCAAAAATCTCCTGAAAAGTCTTCATATCTCTTAATTCATTAAATTCAATGTATCTGTGGCGATCATAAGTTCCTCGTCGGTGCCGATTACGGCCACCTGCGTATGCGTGCCGTTGGTGGAAAGAAGTTCGTCATCGCCGCGTACTTTTTTGTTTTTTGCCGAGTCAAAAGTCACTCCCAAAAAGCCCAATCGTGTGCCTACGATCTCGCGCACCAAGTAATCGTTTTCGCCGATCCCGCCTGTGAAGACTATCAGATCAGCTCCGTTCATGGCCGCAGTATATGCGCCGATGTATTTCAGAACCCGGTAAGCGAAAACGTGTTGTGCCAGGGTCGCCCGCTTGTCTCCTTCCAGAACCGCATTCTCTATGTCACGGCAGTCCGAGCTTTTTCCATACAGGCCGAGCAAACCGCATTTTTTGTTCAGAAAGTTGTTCGTCTGTGCGGCAGTCCAGCCTTCTTTTTCCTGCAGGAAAGTAACGATGGAGGGGTCAATATCGCCGGTGCGTGTACCCATCACCAATCCTTCCAGCGGGGTGAAACCCATGGATGTGTCTATGGATTTGCCTTCTTTCACGGCAGTTATTGAAGAACCGTTGCCCAGGTGGCAGGTGATGACTTTGGCTTTGTTGAAATCCAGTCCGGCAAGTTCGCAGCCTTTCCGGGCCACGTATTTGTGGCTGGTCCCGTGGAAGCCGTAACGGCGGATATCGTATTTATCGTAAAGTTCTGTGGGAATGGCATACATATAGGCATGATCCGGCATGGTCTGGTGGAATGCGGTGTCAAAAACAGCCACTTGTTTGGCATGGGGAAGGAGCTTGTCTATGGCCTCGATTCCCAAAAGGTGAGCGGGGTTGTGCAGCGGGGCCAACTCGGCAAGTTTCATGATATTGTGCTTGACTTCCTCGTCAATCAGGACGCTTTCCTTGTAATATTTTCCCCCCTGGGCCACGCGGTGTCCCACGGCCTGGATTTGTGTGAGGGATTCCAGGACACCCCATTTCTTGTCTGTCAGCAGATTAAGAATTCCTGCAATACCCACCGTATGATGGGGAACGGGCAGTTCCACTTTGTACTTTTCTTTTTCACCTATGAGCCGTTTGTGTGTTACGATGCCCATTTCCTGGCCAATACGTTCTACGACGCCTTTTGCCAGAACGGCGAAATCCTTCTCTGTATTCATATCCAGTACTTTGTACTTAATGGAAGAACTCCCGCAGTTTAAAACAAGAATGATCATGATTGGTTTTAGTAAGGTTTTTTATTAATTTTGAACTTTTAAGAATCTGCAAAAATACGGAAACTATACGTGACTTGCAAGCGTGAGGAGAAGGAAAAATGAAGGATTGTTCCCGCCGGCTGCCTCAGTTCTTTGTGGCACAATGGCGGGTCTTTATTTGTGGGATGTCATATCCCGCAGAATTGTGCTGTACCGGGCGGGTGAAAGCGCCGGCGGGATGGCAGCAGAGGCTGTTGATTGTGTAGCTCCTGTAAACGGGATGCGGGATTTTATAGTGGATCTGATTCCGGGTTTTATCCCGGATTCCATTCCGGATTCCATTCCGGATTTTGTCCCGGGTGTTTTGACGGGTGTTTTCTATGCAACGGTTCTTGTAATCGTTGTGTTCCTGGGAGGGGTTGTTTTGCTGCGACGCAGCGCGCCTCCACGGCGGATTCCTTTTTTCCGAAAGAGCAATGAGAGCAATCATTATGTATCTGTAAGTTACCTGCGTTACCGTTACGGGAAACACCTCTACTGCCTGGGGCTGCTGGCCCTTTTTTGTATGGGTTTCTGGCACGGCTTTCAGAGGCAAATGCCTGCCGGGGTGTTGTCTGGGACAGGTGTCGACAGATCTGTGGTCTCTATGGAGGATTCATTGCGTAAAGGCAGGGGTAAGCGGGATTATAAGTTGCTGTTTGCAGAGGACAGATCTGTGGTTCCCGCGGGGGAGCAGGTGTTTTTGTGTCTCAGGGTCAGGGATTTCCCGGTTCATGTTACAACCGCTACCGGCAGGGAATACATGCGTATGGAATGCCGGTTGGTTTTGTATTCTCCCGACGGCAGGGAGCAAATTCCGGGCAATGAAAACATACAGGTTTACGTGCTGGTTGATTCAGCCGGCCGCAAAGAGGTTCCGGCGACTGGCAGCGGAGTTCAAGTGACTGGCAGCGAGGTTCCGGTGACTGGCAGCGGAGTTTCGGTTACTGGCAGCGAGGTTCCGGTGACTGGCAGCGGAGTTCCAGGCAGCGGCAATTTGCGTGAAGCCTCATATCAATGGCTGCCGGGGGATGTTTTGTTCACCCGCTGCAGAAGCTTTCCGTTCACTTCCGGCAAAGAGGCAATTCCAGACACAACCGCCACCGGTCCCAATGCTATCACCACCGGTTCCAATGCGAATCCGTCCAGTACCCATCCAGACACCACCGATCTCCATGCAGCCACAACCGGCCCCCAAGCAGCCACTACAGGTCTCCGTTTACAGAATGCAGGTCCCAATGCACTCACCGCTGGATTCCATGCACCTACTACCGATCCGCATGCAACCACTACCTGGAAAGATAACGCCTCCGACTCGGCAAAGACAAATACCACAACGTTCGATTACTCAAAATACATGGCCCGGAGGGGATTTTTTCGCCGGGCATACGTTTACAAATTCCAGCGTGTGAAGGCGAAACTGACTATTTTCGAACGGCTTAAGCGACTGAGGGTCCCAATCACAAAGTCCTGGGAAGGGGAGGCCGGCGCCCTGCTTTCGGGGATCTGCCTGGGTGATAAAACCGGGCTGACACCGGAAATGCGCGACCGGTTCAGTGCAGCTGGCGCCGGCCACATTCTGGCAGTCAGTGGCTTGCATGTGGGCATTTTGTACGGCAGCCTGGTTCTGCTGCTTGGAATTCCACTGCGGATAAAAGAAAGCCGCCGTTACAAACGCAAACCAGAGCGAAAACCTAAACCCGAGCGCATAACCGAATGCATACAAAACCGGCTTGACGGGAAAAACAGCAGCTCGGGGTACGATCACACGCCGCAAAAAATATATGCCCGGGAGCTGGCATTGCGCAGAACGTATTCGCTTACCCGGGGCACCTGGATCCACATTCCCGCACTTCTTCTGATCTGGATCTATGCCGGGGTGGTGGGATTTTCTGCAAGCGTTGTGCGCGCTGCCTTGATGTTAACTGTTTACGGCATAGGGAAAATGACCGGACGCAGGGCTTTCGGGTTAAACGTGCTGTCCCTTGCCGCCTTGATTCTTGTTATAGTGGAACCATTGAATTTATATGACATAGGATTTCAAATGTCGTTCAGCGCGGTACTGGGGCTGATACTGTTTTTCCCGTTGCTGCGTAATTTGTTGAGTGTCCGGAAACGTCTTTTGAAATATATCTGGGAACTTTTGTGCTGCTCTATGGCCGTTCAGCTGGGGACATTGTGGCTTACCACGGCCTCGTTCGGGATCATTCCCTTGTACGGGCTGGTATGCAATTTGGTGGTAGTACCGTTCTGCACCGTAATCCTTTATGTATTCCTATGTTACCTGATTGCCATGGGATTTTACAATACCGCGCTCCCTCACCTGAATGAATTGCTCCACATCCTGGCCGGATGGCTGGAAAATACGGTTTCTTTTTTTGCCGGACTTCCTTTAACACCCATTCATTATCAACCCGGACCGGGCGGACAAATCCTGATCCTTTTTTGCACCGCCATTGTTTATATTTTATTGCGCAGAAATGACAGGAATCTCTGAGATTCTTTACCTTTGCACCCATCATGGGAGGTTTTTTCGGAATTGTTTCTAAAGCGCCTTGCGCAAACACACTTTTTTACGGAACTGATTATCATTCACATATGGGTACCAAACGGGCTGGTTTGGCAACCATGAATGAGCAGGGTATCATAAAACGAACCATTCACAGTATTGAAAACAGCTATTTCCGCAACAAATTTGAAGACGAACTGAATGAGTTCTCCGGAAATACGGGGATAGGTGTCATTAGCGATAACGAACCGCAACCCATTGTCCTGCGTTCCCATCTGGGCACTTTTGCCATTGTGACGGTCGGAAAAATCAACAACCTTGAAGAACTAGGCAATGAGCTGATATCCAAAGGAATAAACTTCTCTGAACTAAGTACCGGCCAAGTCAATCCAACCGAGGTGGTGGGGCACTTGATCACCCTGGGACAGACTTTTGCCGAGGGCATTCGCCTGGTGCAGGAGAAGATCCGTGGCAGTTGCAGCATGCTCATCCTCACCCGTGAAGGCATAATTGCCGCACGCGACCTTTACGGCAGAACCCCCATAGTCATTGGAATCCGCCGCAAAAACGGTCACAGTCCCATACCTACTGGCGACAGTCACATTCCGAGCGGAAGCGATCCCATTTCCACCAACACATTTCCTGCTTCTGCAACCGGTCATTCATTCTTCTGACACCGGTAATTCAGATACTGACGCTCATACGGATTCTGAGGGAGAGATCACCGCCATCGCTTTTGCCAGCGAAAGCTGCAGCTTTCCTAACCTGGACTTCCAGTTGGCCGGATTTTTGGGACCCGGTGAAGCGGTGCAGGCATCTTCAAGCTGCCGCGCCACTTGCACAGATGTAAAATATCAAAGCGCAGAATATCAGGAACATAGCTCTTTCGGCGATTTTGAGTGGCGCGGCAGCTTGAAGATGCTTCTGCCGCCCCGCGAAAAGCTGCAGATCTGTTCATTCCTGTGGGTGTATTACGGATTCCCGACTTCTGCGTATGAAGGGATCAATGTGGAGGAGGTGCGGTATCGCAACGGGGTAATGATGGGTCGGGAAGATGATGTGGAAGTGGATACGGTGTGCAGTATTCCGGACAGCGGGACAGGGATGGCCATGGGGTATGCTGTGGGGAAGGGGGTACCGTACAGGCAGGCGGTTGCCAAGTATACGCCTACCTGGCCCCGGAGTTTTATGCCTACCGATATGGAGCGCAGGGCATTGGTGGCGCGTATGAAGCTTTTGCCCAATACAGATGTTTTGAAAGGGGCACGGCTGGTATGTTGTGACG
Organism: Bacteroidales bacterium; assembly: GCA_035380845.1. Taxonomy (GTDB): domain Bacteria; phylum Bacteroidota; class Bacteroidia; order Bacteroidales; family UBA932; genus DMER64. Next base: position 6,565 of record DAOSXZ010000035.1, read on the forward strand.
ATTCCATCGTACGGGGCACACAGATGAAAAAGAATGCGGATGTGTTTTTCCATAACGGAGCCAAAGAGATTCACGTGCGCATCTCTTGTCCGCCGCTGGTTTATAAATGTCCGTTTTTGAATTTTACGACTACACGTACAGAGATGGAGCTGATAACACGTCGCTACATCCATGCCCGTATGCAGGAATTGCAGCAAAACGCTCAACAGGAACCCGATCTTTGTCAATTCATTGATCACACAACCCCGGAATACCGGCAAATGGTGGAAAGCATTCGTAAAGAAATGAGTTTTACTTCATTGAAATTCAACAATATAGAGGGGTTGATCTCTTCCATTGGATTACCTAAGGAACAGCTATGTACCTATTGTTTTGATGGTTCGGGTTGCAGGGATTAAAAAAAATGTTATATTTGAGGTACATTTAACCTAACAAATCATCCCTAACTACATGAACGTTTTTGTATCCAGCCTTAGCTTTAAGGCAAAAAAAGAAGACTTGATTGAACTCTTCGCTCCTTTCGGAGAAGTACTATCGGCCCGAATTATCTTAAACAAGGAAACCCGTCGTTCACGCGGCTACGGTTTTGTTGAGATGGCTAATGATCAAGAGGCTCTTGCTGCAATCGACGCATTGAACGGTTCTGAACATATGGGCAGAACCATTAATGTGGCTGTTGCTAATGAACGTCCGGCCCAGCCGGCACCCGCTCCCGCTCCGGAAGAATAACCGGAAATGCAGTTGAATGGAAGTGGCGCATTAACTCAATAAGTGGTAAAAAAAAGGGTGACTAAAATGCTTAGTCACCCTCTTTTTTTAATCGCTTTTACTCCTCAGCCGGCGTAAAGAAAAGTCCTATCACTCCTAAAATGGCTGTCAAAATTGATATGATCAGGGACAACCATGTGTATACACTGTCAAAATCCATCTGAATTAAATTTTTAGGGTTAATATCTTATACAAAGATGTAAAAAACGATTGATTTGTTGCATATTATTGAAAAGATAGTCAAAAAAAAGCTGTCGTTTTAAAGACAGCTTTAAATCATATATACTAATTATACAGCTCAGGCAGCAGAGAAGAATAGTTCAATGGTTCCCAGCAAAGCCGTTAGAACTGATATAATCAGTGAAAGCCAGGTGTAAACACTTTCAAAATCCATTTATGCAATGCTTTTTTTTGGTTTACATTGAAGTCAAAATTCCTTCCAGCCAGACAAAAAATTGCTGTAACCAAAGACCTATTTGGTTAAAAAAATTAGTAATTAATTCAATAAGTGCTTCCATAATAATTTTGTTTAAGGATAGTAATGTAATTTATTTAGAGTTTATTCAAAAAACTTTACACGTGTCGTACAATAATAACAAATTTAAAAATTATTCCTGAATATCCAATTCATCCAACAAAAATTTTGCATTCCCTATCTTGTCTATAATAAATAGTACGTACCTGATATCAACCGAAATATTGCGGCAAACCGACGGGTCAAATTCAATGTCGCTCATGGTGCCTTCCCATACGCGGTCAAAGTTCAGGCCCAGCAGGTGTCCGTCCGCATTCAAAACCGGGGATCCCGAATTTCCCCCGCTGGTATGGTTAGTGGCTATAAAACAGACCGGTACGGTGCCATTGGATTCCCAGCGCCCAAAATCACGGGCCGCGTAAACATCTCTCAGGGATTGCGGAATGTCGTAATCAAAGATATCGGGATCGTCTTTCTGCATGATTCCTTCTATGGTGCTCACCGGCAGGTACAAGACGGCATCGGCCGGGTTGTAGCCCTGAACGGTCCCGTACGTAACACGCAGGGTGGAATTAGCATCGGGGTAAAAAATCCGTTCGCTGTCAAATTCCATGATCGCCTGCATCCACGTGCGGTAGAGCAGGTTCAGTTCTCTGTTGATGTCACGGATGCGTGGCTGTATCTTGTCCCGGTTCGCCTGCACAAACGGGTTGACCAGCCGGAAAGCAGCGTCCTCCCGGATGAGTTCCAAGGCACTTGCCGAGTCTTTGGCCAGCAGTTCCATGGTCTTTTGGCGGTCGGCCAAAACCGAGTTGCTGAACAGATGTGCAGCCAGCTGTGCAAAGAGCGGTGTGTCGGCGGGAACGGTAGGTGTTCCGCCATGAGGCATATCGGAGCTCAGCGGGTAGACAGCATCTGCAGGCAAGGGTTCTCCTGTGGCAGGGTCGGCCGGGAGGAGTTCGCCGAAGGGTTCCATGACTCGGTAGAATTCGGTGAACAGCAGCTCAAAGATCTCTTTGTCAATGGGCAGGTAATAGTCTTTGAAAAACCGTTCGGCGACCTCGGCAGCACGTCCCGTCCCATTCCGTTCAACGGTGCTTTCCAGCGTGTTGGCGAACCGCAAAAGTTCCACGGCCATGACCGCCTCGGTATACATTTCGGAGGCGAACATAAAAGGTTCCAGTTCTGCGTAAAGTTCCTTCATGCGGGGAATCAGGGTGATGTACTCCTGCCTGCCGGATACCTCGGCCCATTGCTGAAAACGCTGCTCGAATTCCTGCTTTTTGGCGATGGTGTTCGCATTCAGGATGCCCCGGCTTTCACCCTGCCATTTTTTCCATGCGTTGGAAACCCCGGCGTTTTTGCTGGAGTATTGTATGCGCACGGCCGGATCTTTGGCCTGTTCGCGGTTCATCACGTCCAGGCGGAGGGAGCGCAATTGGATCTTTTGGGGGTTGGAGCGGTTGGCAATATAGTCCACCGCGGGTGACAGCACGTATTGCTGGGTGCGTCCGGGATATCCGTACACCATGGTGAAATCGCCCGGTTTCACGCCTTTTGCCGAGATGGTGAAGTGGTAGCGCGGACGGTATGGCACGTTGTCCGCACTGTATTGGGCCGGCTGGTTGTCGGCATTGGCGTAGATGCGGAAAATGGAAAAATCACCCGTATGGCGCGGCCACATCCAATTGTCGGTATCGCCCCCGAATTTGCCGATGGAAGAGGGCGGGGCGCCTACCAGCCGTACGTCGCGGAACGTTTCGTTCAGGTAGAGGAAATACTGGTTCCCGTAATAGGCGGGTGTGATCCTTGCCGAGTAAAATTCCGGATCCAATCCTTTCAGGGCTTCTTCACTGATGCTCTTGATGTTGGCATCTATGATGCCCTGACGTTCCACTTCGTTCATTTGCGGGGTTACGCCTTCCAGGACCTGTTGTGTCACATCTTCCATTCGACGCAGAAACGTGACTGTCAGCCCTTTGTTGGGCAGTTCCTCCTTACGTGTACGGGCCCAGAAACCGTCTTTCAGGTAATCGTGCTCCACCGTGCTGTGTGCTTGGATCTGGCCGTAACCGCAATGATGGTTTGTGATCAGCAGTCCTTCTGCCGAGATGACTTCCCCGGTGCAACCGCCTCCGAAGTGCACAATCGCATCCTTCAGGCAGGCCCGGTTCACACTGTAAATATCTTCCGCTGTCAGCCGGAATCCCAGCTCCTGCATTTGCGGGATCTTTTGTTGAATAAGCATTGGCAGCCACATCCCTTCGTCCGCACGGGCTGGAGAAAGGGACAGCAGCAGGAAAAGCAGGAGCGCGGCTTTGCGCAGAGGCGCGAAAAATCTCAGAGATTCTGCGCAAAAGGTTTTGTGTAGATTTTTGAACATGCTGAATATGTGGTTTTTATGATTTTTGGTGGGTTAGTGTTGCGCAGAATCTCTGAGATTTTTCCCGGTGCGCACCAGTCCTGGGGGCAGGAACAGTGCCCGGTAAAGCAGGTGGCTTTTGAGGTTATGGTAATGGATTTCCCGGCCGAATGGTCTGAGTGTTGTGCGTATCCATTGCTGCATTTTGTAGAATTCTGCATGAGATTGTTCATAAAGAAGGTTGCGGAACCAGGCAGCCGTGAAGATGATATAGGCTTGTTGGAGGGTGCGCAAAGGGCGTTCCTGGGCCAGCATTTCAATTTGTGTTGTGAGGATGGTTTTGATGCTTTCCATGCGTTGCGGGGTAACCCGTTCCAGGGTCAGGCCTTTTTTGTTCAGGTGGTACAGGTAAGTTACCTGGCGGTTTATGGCGATGTTGTGGATGGGACCGGCCATTTGGAAACTCCACAGATTGTCTTCATGTATGAGGCCTTCTTTGAAATACAGGCCGTTGGCTTGCAGGAATTCCCTTTTTACCAGTTTGTTGCAGGCCATGATGGGAATATCTCTGCGCAATATGGCTGTGGAGGATGATACGTTGCCTTCTATGTAATCGGGCAATTTTTCCTTGATTTCCAATGCTTTGTTATTGTGAGGCAATACATCCACACGTCCGCATACCAGGTGCGGATGGCTGTACAGGTGGGCGGTACGTACCAGGTTTTCAATGGCCCTGGGCGGGAGTTCATCGTCGCTGTCCAGGAAAAATACGTAGTCGCCGGTGGCAGCTTCCAGACCGGTGTTCCGTGCAGCAGAGAGTCCCCGGTTTTCTGTGTGATGCAGAATTTTCAGGGACCGGGGAGGAGCGGCATCTGGTTCCTGCGGAGGTTTGGCTTCAGGACCTTGGTCAGCTGCCTGCTTAGGAGCGGTTTCAGGTCCCTGCGAAGGCTCGGCTTCAGGTCCCTCTGCTTCACCGGGATGATCTGCAGCTTCTGCGATGGGCCGGGCATTTTCCCCAGAGGGGGTCTTCAGCAGGCGGGTGGCCAGGACCATGCTGTTGTCCGTGCCGTAATCGTCTACCAGGATGATCTCGATATTGTCGTAGCTCTGTCGCAATACCGAGTACAGGCATCGTTCTATGTACGGTGCCGTGTTATAAACGGGTATGATAACAGATACTTTCATAACAAACGGTTCTTTATGGCTTCTTTAATATGTTTTTTTTCTGTACGTTTCAGCCCGGTGAACCAAATGAGCAAGCCTGTTGCCAGGAGTGATGTTAACGTGGTTAGGATCAGATCCGGCCATCCTTCCAGCCACCGGTGAACCAAAAGGGGCAGGGGAACGGACAGGGCCGAGATCAATCCCACGGGCATCAGTACTTCCCGGGCATAGCGGAGCAAAGGGATCCCGGATTGCCGGTTAACGTACAGTAATCTGTAAAGATAACAAAAAGCGTTGACAACCACCCAGACCACCAGTACGGTCCAGGGCTCCATGCCGTATTTGAGCAGCAGCCAGGTGGCCGGCAGGGTAGTGATGCGTATCAGGGAAACGGTGATCTGGTACCTCCGTATCCGGCCCGCCGCCCAGGTCGTGATCCACAGGGGACCGCTTAAAGATTCAACCAGGTAGTACAAAAGGGTTATGCTGCAAAAAACGACGGTGTATTGGGGAACTTCCTTAAGCCAGACATTCAGGATGAATTCCATGTTCAGCAGGATGGGCAGAGTCAGGGCAAAGATCATGTAGTAGGAGAACTTGGAGGTCTGGTTGACCAAATCCTGCAGATACTTTTGGTTCCCGGCTGCCGAGGCTTTGGTGATCTGTGGGTTGAAGGAAGACTGAAAATAGATCACGAAATTGTATACCGCCGTACTTACTTGTGTGGCGATGCTCATGGCGGCATTGGTAACCAGAGGGGTAAAGAGGTTCAGCAGGAATACACGCCCCTGTGTGACAGCCAATTGCGCACCGGAATCACACAATGTCCAGCCGGAAAACCCCGCCATTTCCTTTAACAGCGGCTTGTCCCAGGTGAGGCGGAACCGGCAGACCGTGAATTTTCGAAGGGCATACCCGCGGGTGATGAAGAAGATCACCACAGATACAGCCAGCAGCAACCCGGCGTAAGAAGCCAGTTTGTCCACAGGCGATACCATGAGCAGGAACACCACGCCCAATTTGAGTACCACATCGGCAATGCTGATCCAGGCATAGAAGGACATTTTTTCGTGTGCGATGATGCTGGCGTTGTAGGGGGTTTGGATGATGTTGACACAGGTGACCAGGATCGTGAATTGAAACACCCAGTTGACCGCGTTCATGCGTTCGGGAGGAATAATTAGCTGCGTATTGAGAAACCACAGACCGACCGACTCGGCAATGACAACAATGATCAGCGCCACTACAAGGTAAAGGGTCATGCTCACATCAAAGACGCGTTTTAGCCTCGGCAAGTCCCTGCGTCCCAGTTCCACGCTCATAAAGCGCTGAGTGGATGCGTTCAGGGCCGTTTGCAGGAAGGTGAACAGGGTGACGATCCCGCCCACGATCCCGTACAGTGCGAAGTCGTCCACGCCCAGCACGTCCAGCACAATGCGCGAGGTGTACAGGGTGACGGCCAGCCGCACCAGCATGCGAACATAAAGCGCAACCGTGTTTTTGGCTATCAGTCGTTTGTGTTCAAGTTCCGTCATAGGGTTTCCGGGGCTTTTTTGGCAGTTGCAGGCGGATTTGAGGCAGTTCCGGGCGATCTTGTGGCCGGAGGATTTATGCCCCCAGTCCAATTCCTATGTATTCAAAGCCTTTCTCTTTGATTTCCTGTGGGTTGTAAATATTGCGTCCGTCAACGACCAGCGGCGTATGCATGATCTTGCGCAGCACGTCCCAGGCGGGCATGCGGAATTCCTTCCACTCGGTCACCAGCACCAGCGCGTGGGCGTCGTTGGCCGCCTGGTACATGTCGTTGGCAAAATGTATGGACTTGCCGAGGAGGCCGCGCGCCTGGTCCATGGCCACCGGATCGTAGGCCTGCACGCGGCAACCGGCTTTCAGCAGGCTCCGGATCAGCACCAGGGATGGCGCTTCCCGCATATCATCCGTCTGCGGTTTGAAGGACAGGCCCCAGACGGCAATGGTTTTGCCTTTGAGCGCGCCGCCGAAATGATTGTGCAGCTTGTTGAACAGCACCTTTTTCTGCGCTTCGTTCACCCGGTCCACCGATTCGATTAGCTCCATGGGGTACCCGTTTTCACGTCCCATGCGTATAAGCGCTTTCACATCTTTGGGGAAGCAGCTGCCTCCGTATCCGGGACCTGCGTACAGGAATTTATGGCCTATGCGGGTATCCGAGCCGATCCCCACGCGCACGTGGTTCACATCGGCTCCCGTTTTCTCGCACAGGTTGGCCATCTGGTTCATGAACGAGATGCGGGTGGCCAGCATGGCGTTGGCCGCGTACTTGGTCATCTCGGCAGAAGGAACATCCATGAACAGGACCCTGAAATTCTTCAGCAGGAAAGGCCGGTAAAGGTTTTCCATGATCTTGCGTGCCTTTTCGGTTTCCACACCTACAACCACACGGTCCGGGCTCATGAAATCGCGGATGGCGTCGCCCTCCTTCAGGAATTCGGGATTGGAAGCTATGTCAAAGGGAATATCGGCTTTTCGCTTGCCGAGTTCTTCGTTGATCACCTGTTTCACTTTGGCGGCAGTTCCTACCGGAACCGTACTTTTTGTGGTGAATACCAGGTAGTTGGTCATGTGTTTTCCCACAGTGCGGGCCACATCAAGCACGTAATGGATATCCGCGCTCCCGTCTTCGTTGGGCGGCGTTCCCACAGCACTGAACACAATTTCCGTGTTTTCCAGGCAATCCTTCAGTTCTGTGGTAAAATGCAAACGGCCTGCAATTACGTTCCGGCTGACCATGGGCTCCAGTCCGGGTTCATAAATGGGCAAAATTCCTTTTTTCAGGTTCTCGATCTTCTGTTTGTCAATGTCAACACACGTCACGTGTGCACCCATCTCGGCAAAACAGACTCCGGACACAAGTCCTA
>DAOSXZ010000036.1:0-14029 GCA_035380845.1 Bacteroidales bacterium
GCCTCGGGCCGGGATAACAGCCACAGGCAATCCGTGCTGAACAGGATGGACAAACAATGGACGGACAGCCAAAGAGAATCGGGAGCCGATTTTATTATAATCTCGGACGAAATACAACCTTTATTGCCACGTGTTCTGGCAATTCACCATGAAATGATACAATTAACAAAGCATAATCATGAAAACTGATCTTACAAAAATTCTTTCCGTCGGAGGACACCCCGGACTTTACCTTTACCTGGCACAAAGCAACGGGGGGGTGGTAGTAGAATCCATGACAGACAAAACCAGGAAATGGATGGGCCCCAGTGCACGTATGACCTCGTTGTCAGATATTTCCGTATATACGACTATGGAAGATGAACTAAAGCTGCAAGATGTTTTTACCAAAATGAAGGATTTTCTTAAAGATGATCCTGCTCCGGATCCCAAATCATCTGCCCCTGAAATGGCCGAATTCTTTGAAAAGGTGATTCCCCAGTACGACAAGGACCGTTTTTACGCTTCACATATGAAAAAAGTGCTGGATTGGTATAATATTTTGAAAACAGCCGACGCCCTGGACTTTGAAAATCCGGAAATGAACGAATCTGTTGACAATACAGACAAGAGTGAATCCGAATCCAAAGTCTCCGTTGCAAAAGCGGCAAAAACTGCAAAGACATCAAAGCCTGCAGGGACCAAAGCCCCCAAAACTACCGGGGCAAAAGCTCCCAAGCCGGTAATGAAACATACCACTCAAAAATAACACCCTGTGGGGATGACAGGAAAAGTCTCTGTCTATACACTGGGCTGTTCCAAAAACCGCGTGGACAGTGAACACCTCATGCACCAGCTGGAAGCGGGAGGATGGGACGTCATACCTGATGCCGTAGAAGAAGATTATCCCCTGGATGTTTTGATAATCAATACCTGCGGTTTTATTCACGATGCAAAAAGGGAATCAATAGATTACATTCTGGAAACTTTGCAGGAAAAACAACGGGGAAGAATTGGAAAAGTGATGGTAATGGGTTGTCTTTCTGAACGTTATAGAAATGAATTGGAGCAGGAAATTCCGGAAATCGATGCACTTTTTGGAGTGGAAGATATTCCCCGGATAACCGCTGCCATGAAAGTTCAATACGATCCCCGGCTGGCCACACAACGGGTACTGTCTACCCCTGCACATTACGCTTACCTGAAACTCAGCGAAGGTTGTGACCGCAGCTGTGCTTATTGCGCCATTCCCCTGATCCGGGGAAAACACATCTCCCGTCCCAAGGAAGAATTGATCAAAGAGGCCCGGTTCCTGGCTGAACAAGGTGTGAAGGAATTGGTACTCATTGCGCAGGATTCAAGTTATTACGGACTGGATTTGTACGGAAAGCGAGAATTGGCAGACCTTATGGAAGAACTGTGCCGGATAGATTCAATTGAATGGATCCGTCTTTTATATACCTATCCCCAGGGTTTTCCACGCGATGTTCTCAAACTTATGGGAAGTGAAAAGAAGGTGTGTCAATATATGGACATCCCGTTGCAACACATATCTGACAAAGTGCTTTCAGCCATGCGACGGAACACAACAAAAGCACAAACGCTTCAATTGCTGGAAGATTTTCGTAAATTCGTACCGGGTATCTGTATGCGCACCACCCTGATGGTAGGTCATCCCGGAGAGGGTGAAAAAGAATTCCGGGAATTGACGGACTTTATTTCAGAAGCCCGGTTTGAAAGGATGGGCGCTTTTATGTATTCCCGGGAAGCAGGTACATATGGGGCTAAATACCTGAAAGATACGGTACCTCAGCGTGTAAAGCAGGAAAGGTATGCCCGGCTGATGGAACTGCAAAAAGGCATATCCTTTGCTTACAATCAATCCAGGGTAGGGACCGAATGCCGAGTGTTGGCAGATTACCTGATCAGGGATGATATGGAAGAACGGGTGACTGTATTAGGGAGAACACAATACGAAGCACCTGAAGTTGACGGACAGATTATCCTGGAAAATGCCCCGGAAGCAGTCCCCGGGTCTTTTATGAAAGTCCGGATAACAAAAGCAAGTGATTATGACTTGTATGCACAATTGATAAAGGAATAATTTAGAATATTCAGACATGCAATTACTAAAAGACAAAAAAGTACTCATTACAGGGGCAGCACGCGGGATAGGGAAAGCCGTTGCCATAGAAATGGCCAGGCACGGAGCAGATGTTGCCTTTACCGATCTCAACATTGACCAACAGGCCAACGAAACACTTGAAGAGATACGCTCCCTGGGAGTGAAAGCCATTGCTTTTGCTTCCAATGCCGCATCCTTTGAAGAAACCCACCGGGTTGTGGAACAGGTAATGAAAGAATTCGGACGTATTGATATATTGGTCAACAACGCAGGAATTACGCGCGACAACCTGGTATTACGTATGTCTGAACAACAATGGGACATGGTTATGGATGTGAATTTGAAATCCGCCTTTAATTTTATTCATGCCCTGGCACCGGTTATGGTCAAACAAAAGGGAGGCAGCATAATCAATATGAGTTCCGTTGTAGGGTTGTCCGGCAATGTGGGTCAGACAAATTACTCGGCATCCAAGGCCGGACTCATTGCCCTGACAAAGTCCGTAGCCAAAGAACTCGGCCCCAGGGGCATACGCGCCAATGCCGTAGCTCCCGGATTCATTGTCAGTGATATGACGGATCAGCTTCCGGAAGCCGTACGTAAATCCTGGACAGATACCATACCTTTAAGAAGGGGAGGAACCCCGCAAGATGTAGCCAATGTTTGTGTCTTCCTGGGATCGGACCTGTCTGCATATGTCAGCGGACAAGTATTACCCGTTTGCGGGGGAATGCATACGTAAACAATATTAAAACAATAAGATATGAAAGCCATACGTACTACCGGACTTCTATCCGTTTTGCTCCTTTTGAGTGCATGCGGTCCCCTGATAAACATAATGGAAGTAGACGTGAGGCTCCCGGCTACCAGGCCCATCAATATTTTGGGAAGGGAAATGGCTGTCTTCACGCCCCAATACGATTCGGTATCTGTAACCGACTCGGTACTGTTGCAGAAATTTGCCATGTCACTGGCAGATGCTCTGGCCTCGGAATCATACCTTTCCCCCGGATCGGTGCCGGTTTTCAGTCATTATACCGGATCGGAAGCATTGGGAACTCTGGACCAGCCCGACTACGTACACCGGTTGGCTCTTGAAACCGGGACCAACATGGTCTTTATGGTAGACAGCGTAGAGATAGGCGGTTTCTTTACCCGGGAAGTCTCTCAAGTGCAGGACGACTACAAATTGCAGTACCTCATGGCACCGTTCACTTCTGTGGTCAGGGTATACGATGCCGAAAAAGTGGAATTTATTAAATACATTCCCTTGTGTGATACTGTTGCCTGGGAAGTGTGGATCCCCACAGAAACAGAAACTGTTTCCATACCTTCTACGGCCTTTCAGGACCTGCAACGGGCATCTGAATATTTTGCCCGTGAATTGGCAGAGACTTTTATGGATCAGTGGGAAACCCAGGACAGGGTAGTATTTGTGTATGAAAAAAGAGCATGGAACATGGCCTATAATCATGCCCTTGCATTTGCATGGGATGAAGCCATGAAGATATGGATGGAATTGGTTAAAGGAACAGATACCAAAGAAGTAGCTTGTGCCGCTTTCAATATGGCCCTTGCATGTGAGATGCAGGGAAACTTTGAATTGGCAGAAAAATGGCTGGACCTGTCACAAAAATCTTATGATCTGCCGGAAGCTAAGTATTACAGAGAGCTTCTGCAAGAACGGAAAAAGCAAAAACTATTGTTTTGAAAGAAAAGACACCCCCTCGTATCCACAAAACAGTGGTTAGCTTCAACGATCGCGAAATGGCAGTCATAGACCATTTTTGTGAAAAGTACAATATTAAGGTACGTTCGCGGATGTACCGTGAAGCCATAATCGGAACCATACTCAGAAAACTGGAAGAAGACCATCCCCGTTTGTTTTAAAAAAGGGAAAACCCAAGCCTATGCAATTTTACAGCCCGGATTACACACAGCTGATGGAAAAGCGTATACGGCGTATCCTCATGATATGCAGTAGTTACGACGCTTACATACTGGAAGAGGACGGACAAATTGACGTACAGATTCAAAAAGAATACAGTGACCTGAATATCAGCAATCCGCCTTCTTTTTCCTGGGTAACCACATCTGAAGAAGCCCACACGTTGCTTCATAACGGAGAAGATTTTGACCTGATCATCTGCATGTTCAACATTGGCGACATGGACGTGTTCAGTTTTGCCCGCAATTTGCGTGAAGAAGGCTCAGACACCCCCATTGTCCTGTTGTCCAACTATTCCAGGGAATTCAAAAACCGCATAGAACAGGAGGACTGTTCTGCCATCAATTACATATTCAGCTGGCACGGGAACGCAGACCTCATCCTGGCCATAGTCAAACTTCTGGAAGATACCATGAATGCAGAGGAGGACATCCTGCATTCTGGAGTACAATGCATCTTGCTGGTGGAAGACTCGGTAAGGTATTATTCCACTTACCTGCCTGCCATTTACAAACTTGTTCTGAAACAAAGTGCCGAGTTTTTGAAAGAAACGCTCAACGACCAGCAGCAAAAAACAAGGAAACGAGCCCGCCCCAAAATCTTTCTGGCCACCAATTACGAGGATGCTGTGGCTCATTACGAAAAATACAAGAAAAACTTGTTGGGTGTTATCTCCGACGTAGGGTTCATTCTGCACAAGAACGATCCATCTGATACCGAAAAACTGGATGCCGGTATAGATTTATGCCGCATGATCCGGGAAGATGACCCCCAGATGCCAATTTTACTGCAATCTTCGCAGCAGAGCATGAGTAAGGTTGCCCGCGAACTGGGTGTGGGTTTTTTAATGAAAGACTCCAAGGCCTTGTTGATGGAATTGAGTGAATATATTGGAGAAGAATTTGCCTTTGGCGATTTCGTAGTACGTAATCTGGTGAACGGGGAAGAAATCGCAAGGGTCAAAAACTTGCGCGAATTGCAATCACTCATAAAACAGATACCTGACAAGGAACTGCTATACCACACTTCCAGGAACAGACTTTCCAAGTGGCTGTTTGCCAGGGGGCTGTTCAACTTGGCCAGACCCATCAGGGATGCCGTGCCATCTGATTTTGAAAATGTTACCGAATTACGGGAATTCATCATTGCCCTTATCAAGGAATACCGTTTTGTTAACGGGCAGGGAGTAATAGCCCGTTTTGACAAGGACACCTACAGCCGTTACATAACGTTTGCCCGCATAGGGGAAGGTTCCCTGGGCGGTAAGGCACGCGGCCTGGCTTTTCTGAACAGGCTTTTAGTAAAATACAACCTCAGTCACAAATACAAAGGTATCTTTGTAACCATTCCCCAGACCGTTGTCATAGCGGCCGATTATTTTGACACCTTCATGGTAGACAACGGATTGCGCTATGTAGTCAACACGGAAGGCATTACAGATGAAGAGATCCTTTCTGAATTTGTCAGTTCCCGTCTGCCAATAGAAATGCAGAACCAACTCAGGATTTTTCTGGACAAGGTGAACAAACCTTTGGCCGTCAGATCCAGTTCCAAATTGGAAGATTCTCTTTTCCAGCCTTTTGCGGGAATATATTCCACTTATATGTTGCCTTTGACGGAAAACAAGGACCAGATGTTGAGGCTCCTGAGCAAAGCCATCAAGAGCGTCTATGCTTCCGTCTTTTTTGCTGCCAGCCGCAATTATATTCAAACAACAGCCAATCTGTTGAGTGAAGAAAAAATGGCACTTGTCATCCAAACACTTTGCGGCACAGAAGAAAACGGGTATTTCTTTCCCACCATGTCGGGACTGGCCCGTTCCGTGAATTATTACCCTGTAGGCCACGAACAACCGGATGACGGCATAGTCAATTTGGCTTATGGTCTGGGAAAACTGGTGGTAGAAGGAGGCCGCGCATTACGCTTTTCGCCGCGTTATCCCCGTAACGTAATGCAGACTATGAATCCTAAAAGCGCGCTAAACGAAACTCAAAACGTGATGTATGCGCTGAACCTGCGTCCGGAAGAATTCAAGACTTCCATCGATGACGGGGTAAACATACGAAAATTCACTGTTGCCGAATCATCGGGCTTTCGCAACATCACTCATGTGGCTTCCACCTGGGACATGGACAACGACATCCTGGTCCCCGGAACACATCTGAAAGGACGCAGGGTAATAACCTTTGACAACATACTACAGAACGACACCATACCTCTTGCTGCTATTTTAGCTGATTTGCTGGAGATCTGCCGCAACGAAATGCGTTGTCACGTAGAAATTGAATTTGCTGTCGATATGGATGTGCCTGCCGGTAACGATGCCATTTTTAGTTTATTACAAGTCCGTCCAATAACCGATTATGGAGAAAACACCGAATTCAATTGGGATGAGGCAAACATTCAAAAGGCATTGATCTATTCTGAAAACGTACTGGGACCCGGTGACATTGAAGGAGTTACTGATGTCGTATACGTTCGCACAGATATATTTGACAGCCGCAATACCATTGCTTATGCACAGGAACTGGAAGAACTGAACAAGAAAATGAAGGAAGAACACCGTACCTACGTTCTTATAGGTCCCGGAAGGTGGGGATCATCGGATCCCTGGCTGGGGATCCCCATAAACTGGAACAATATATCCGAAGCACGGGTAATAGTTGAATGCAGTCTGGAAAACTTCCAGGTAGACCCCAGCGAAGGAACCCACTTCTTTCACAACCTGACATCCCTGGGAGTTGGTTACATGAACGTCAAACCATTCCGCAGTGAAGGAGTCTTCAACGAAACCTTACTCAACAAAATGGATGCCTGGTACCAAAGCGATGCAATAAGAGCCGTAAGATTCCCCCGGGAACTGATAATAAATGCAGATGGCCGGTTACGCAAAGGAATCATAATCCCCGCAAAATAGATTTCTGGGCTGGTGGGCATGATTCAGGGATGACCAGGGTAGGGCAACTCCCTTCCCAAAAAACCATTCCCAAAAACATAAACTACCTCTGATGGGCATGATTCAGGGATGACCAGGGGCAAAAATCCCAGTTCCTCCACAAAAAGGGGCTTATATGTGGATGAGTTGCGAAAAAACGAAGGTTTGTCCACAGAAACAGCCTTATATGTGGATGAAAGGCTGCGGATCTGGATTTTTGAGGTACTGCATCTCTGACTTCTTGGCATTGTTGCTTAATTTACCGTTCAGTGGCCATTGAAGCGGTGCGCCAAATGCTTTTGGCGCATATTAAAGCGCTGCTCCGCAGCACCTTTTTGACAGATGGTGGCTTTTGGAAATTGAAATCCAAAAAGTCCGATCATTCTAAGTAAACTGAGCTGGTGGGCATGTTTCAAGGCTGACCAGGTACGAAAACCCTATAAAAGTGCGCCTGGTGGGGTTGTTTTAGGGTTGACCAGGTACGAAAACAGGGCAAAAGTGTACCTGGTCGTAGTTTTGAAATATCACATATTTTGGCAAATGCCACTAATAGAGTGATTTAGGGTGCTACCTCAGAAGTCGATTAGACACACCAGGTACGAAAACCCTACAAAAGTGCGCCTGGTGGGGTTGTTTTAGGGTTGACCAGGTACGAAAACAGGGCAAAAGTGTGCCTGGTGGGTAGATTTATGACTTGATCATATATACAAAACCATAATGGTGTAAATGTTTAGTATAGAATAGCGAAAATGAAAGATAAAGAAGGATGAATAAGAATAAAAAAACGGAGGGTCTGTAAGCCGGGTTCTGTCGAACTCCCATCATTTATCTATGCAGCCTACCCCCCGGCATAGGACGGGCAGCCCTAATATTGCCGGTATACTTGGCCTTGCAGGAGATCGGTGCCTGCGTCAACGGCCGTCGCCGACCGTCACGGTGGGCTCTTACCCCGCCTTTTCACCCTTACCCGGATCCGAAGACCCGGGCGGTTATTTTCTGTCAAGCGATCCCTGACCTTACGACCAGCTGTGATTTCCACAGGATCCCGCCCTTTCCTGCCCGGACTTTCCTCCCTTTTCCAAACGGAAAAGAGCGATGGGACAGCCCTCCGCGGTCGCAAAGTTAAAAAAAAGTCCTTACATTAGCGGTTTGAAAAAAACTGTCTTATGGCCACAAAATATGTCTTCGTTACCGGAGGTGTTACTTCTTCTTTGGGAAAAGGCACCATCGCGGCATCTCTTGCTAAGCTACTTCAAGCCAGAGGTTTGAGAGTAACAATTCAAAAATTTGATCCTTACATAAACGTAGATCCCGGGACCCTGAACCCATACGAACACGGAGAGTGTTACGTGACCGAAGACGGAGCCGAGACTGACCTGGACCTGGGCCACTACGAACGTTTCCTGGGCGTCTATACCACAAAGGCCAGCAATGTGACAACCGGCAAGATTTACCAAACGGTCATCGACAAAGAACGGGAGGGCGCATACCTCGGCAAAACCGTTCAGGTAATTCCCCACATCACGGACGAGATCAAACGCCGCATGCTCTTGCTGGGGAAAACCGGCAAATACGATATTGTGATTACCGAGATTGGCGGCACGGTAGGTGATATCGAGTCCCTTCCGTTTGTGGAAGCGGTGCGGCAATTGCAATGGGAACTGCCGGAAGAAAAATGTGCTGTCATACACCTTACCCTGGTGCCTTATTTGGCGGCTGCCAAGGAATTGAAGACAAAGCCCACCCAGCATTCGGTCAGGCAGTTACAGCAGGAGGGCGTGAATCCGGATGTGATCGTTTGCCGCACTGAAAAACCGCTCCCGCTGGCTATGCGCAAGAAAGTAGCCCTGTTTTGCAACGTGCGTCCTTACGCCGTAATTGAATCCCTGGACCAGAAGAGTATCTACGAAGTTCCGCTGAATTTGCAGCGCCAGAACCTGGACGGGATATTATTGGATCTGCTTAAGATCGAAAACAAAGTGGAACCCCGCCTGGAAGCCTGGAAACAGTTTATTGACAGGGTATACCACCCGCATCATAAAGTGGACATAGCACTGGTGGGAAAATATGTGGAATTACAGGATGCCTACAAATCTATACTCGAGTCGTTCATACATGCCGGCGCAGCTAACGATACCAAAGTAAAAGTACACCCCATACAAAGTGAAAATATTACAGAACAGAATGTAAATGAGAAGCTTGCGGGGATGAAAGGAGTCTTGGTAGCCCCCGGGTTCGGATCCCGTGGAACGGATGGCAAACTATTTGCTTGTAAATATGCAAGGGAGCATAAGATCCCGTTCCTGGGCATTTGCCTGGGCATGCAGATGGCTGTTTTGGAATTTGCCCGTAATGTTGCCGGAATTCCGCATGCCGCCAGTGTAGAGATAGTTCCCAAGACCGAGTTTCCGGTCATTGACCTGATGGAAGATCAAAAACGCCTTACCAGCAAAGGAGGTACAATGCGGCTTGGTGCATACGAGTGCAGAATAGAAAGAGGGTCACTGGCCTATAAAGTTTACGGAAAACAGGTGATTCAGGAAAGACACCGCCACCGTTATGAATTGAATGATTGTTATGCTGAAACCCTGGAAAAGGCAGGGATGAAAGCAACCGGAAGAAATCCGGAAACAGGTCTGGTAGAGATTGTTGAAATAAAGGATCATCCCTTTTATATTGGTGTCCAGTTCCATCCTGAATTGAAAAGCACTCCGGAAAATCCGGCTCCGCTCTTCCGTTCTTTTGTTGCAGCTGCTCTCCGCTACCAGGAAAGCCTTAACAAATGAGAAAGGCATAAACAAATGTGTGATTAAATGAAAAAGACCCTGTACATAAAGATCCTGTTATTGTTCGCAATTGCATTCGGGACGGCTTCATCCCGCGTACCGCGTTACGGATACCGTATTGAAGAAGTATTGCCTCATAATATCAGCTCGTATACACAGGGATTCTTTTACCACAACGGATTTTTCTACGAAAGTACAGGACAGTACGGCCGTTCCATGATTGCACAAGTAGAAGTCAACACCGGTCGTGTTCTGAAATCGCACGCCCTGGACAGGAACTATTTTGGAGAAGGGGCTTGTATGCTGGAGGGACTGATCTACCAGCTTACATGGACCGAACGTACCTGTTTCATTTACGATGCCCAATCATTCAGCTTGCTGGGCACTCGTCGCTACAATCGCCAGGGCTGGGGCTTGACTACGGACGGAACGGATTTAATTATGAGCGACGGAAGTTCCACACTTTATTTTCTGGATCCGAACTCCCTGATGGATAAACGTACCGTTAAAGTGACCCTGGAAGGCAGAGAAGTTGAAAGTCTGAATGAATTGGAGTATATTGGCGGAGAAATCTGGGCGAATATTTATTTGAGTGATGAGATTGTGCAGATAGACCCGGAAACAGGAAAAGTGACCGGGGTTATCAACCTCAAGGGCATATTGCCTGCTTCGTTGCGCAAACCGTCAACCGATGTACTCAACGGGATTGCATACGATGCCCAAACAGAAAGCATATGGATAACGGGGAAATACTGGCCCCGTATATATAAAATTTCATTGAAATAACAAAGTTTCAGGGGTGCCCGGCAACGGGCTGAGAAAATACCCTTTGAACCTGATCCGGGTAATACCGGCGGAGGAAAAACTATGAAAAAAATTATTATGGCGGGGTTGCTGCTGGCCCCTGTCTTTACAGCAGCACAAGAAGTAAGAAATCTGGATTCTATTGTGATCGTGGCTACCCAGGCTGCCAAGGATTCACCAGTGGCACACAGGGAAGTAACGAAAGAAGATTTGGTGCGAACCGCACCTGCACAAAACCTGCCCTTTGCGCTGGCCATGACTCCGGGGGCTGTAGTGGTAGGTGAAAACGGAACGGGCAGCGGCTACGCCTATTTGCGCATTCGCGGATCCGAAGGATCGCGTATCCAGGTAAATTTGAACGGGATCACATTAAACAATTCCGAGTCTCAGGAAGTGTTCTGGGTAAACCTGCCATCTTTGAGCGGATTTTTGGAAAATGTACAGGTACAACGCGGGGTAGGGACATCCGTTAATGGGAGCGGAGCTTTCGGAGCTACCGTAAATATGCGCACCTTGTATTCAAGTCCGAATCCCTATGCCGGAGCGGAATTGGCATACGGTTCATTTAACACATGGAACATGGCTATAGGTGCCGGGACCGGGATCGGGACCAAAGAATCGTTCCTGCCTAACGGGATGGGCATGGATATTCGTTATGCTCACAATCTCACGGACGGCTACATCCGTAACGGGAAAGGCAACCTGCAATCTCTTTTTACCAGGCTGTCTTACGTCCGTCCGGATTATTCTATAAAAGCTTATTACATATATGGAGACCAACACACCGGTATTACATGGGAAGGCATATCCCGTGACATGCTGGAAACCGACAGAACCTACAACCCGGCAGGAGAATATACAGACGATCAGGGTAACACAAAATATTACCCCAATGAAACCGACAATTATACCGAACACCACGTCCAGCTGAATTATTCCCACAACATCACGCAGCGCTTTTCCATGAGCAATACGTTTCATATGACAAAAGGGGACGGGTATTACGAAAATTACAAAGAAAAAAGTGCAGGGGATTACATTGTCCGCCGCTCCATGGACAACATTTACGCGGCCCTGAGTTCGGTGGGAAGGTGGCAGATCGGGGGTGTAACTCCGGAAGCAACACGCAGAAATGCATCCCACAGAAACGCACAGCGCAGACAATCAGAGATTCTGCTTGGTCTGAATTACGCTTACTATAGCGGGTATCACTACGGATTGATGACTTATCAACTGGAACAGCCCGATTTTAAAGAAGCACAGGAATATTACAGGAACCTGGGAAAAAAAAATGATTTCAGTACCTTTTTAAAGGGAACCTTTGAACTGCCTCTGGGAGCAAATCCGGACAATTTCCTGAAAATATTCGGAGATATGCAATACCGGTATGTGAATATGATGATGGAGGGGCCGGATAACGACGGAGCACTCCTGGATCACCAATCATCTTATCATTTTTTCAATCCAAAGGCGGGCATAACGGCCGTGATACAAAAAGATCACCAATTGTACGTATCTGTTTATACCGGAAGCCGGGAACCTTCCAGAAGCGACATCAAGGAATCCATAAAAGCCGGGAAAACAGAGGATCTGAAACCCGAGCGTATGTATGATTTTGAAGGCGGGTACCGGCTTGCATCTGATCGTTTCATGCTGGGTGTGAATTTTTATGCCATGGAATACCGCAACCAGCTGGTTCCCACCGGAAAGAAAAGCGATACCGGCTACGAGATCAAGGAAAACGTACCGGATTCCTACCGCCGCGGGGTGGAACTGGAAGCCGGCTGGCAGCCTGTTCCGCAATTGCGTCTGGAAGGGAATGCCTGTCTTAGCCGTAACAAGATCAGGGACCTGACCATCTATTTAGATACGTACGACAACCCGGACAACTGGAACCCGGTTACGCCCCAGTTGACCGAACATTACCAATTGACAGATCTGGTTTATTCACCTTCCTTTACCGCAGCTGCGTTGGTTGCCGTTAAACCGTTTGCTGCCGGACATTCCCTGTTCAAGCACCTGGAAGCGGCCTTAACGGCACGTTTTGTAGGGAAGCAATATTTCGACAACACATCCAATCCCGACCGCATGTTGCCGGCTTACCAACACGTGGGATTAACCATATCTCAACCCTTCACAACAAGAAACGCAGGGACGTTTACCGTCAGCCTTTTTGCCGACAACCTGCTTAATCAAAAATATTGTGCCAGTGCCTGGGCTTATCGCGCTGCCTTTCGTGATACGGGAACCATTGAATTAATGGAAGGCTTCTATCCCCAAGCCGGGTTCAATGCCATGATTAAAATAGCCTGGGAATGGGGGAATTGATCCTGGAAATATTCGGGACCGTTACAGGTCTGCTTTATGTCTGGCTGGAGATCAAACACCGCCGGTCCATGTGGATCGTAGGCATTGTCATGTCTGTGTGCTACATAGTTGTTTTTGGGGTAGAAGCGTTGTATGCCTCCATGGGATTGTACGTGTATTACCTTGGGATGAGTCTCTATGGATGGTTCAAATGGGGCGCGAAAACATTACAAGCCCGGCAACAGCAACTTCAACCGGATCCCAACCCGGACTTCACGCCGGAACCCAACCCGGAACTCAAACCCGTGCACTTAGATGCTTCCACGGCCTGGATGACTGCAGGCCTGCTGGTAGTGGTATTTAGCGGCGTTTGGGCTGTTCTCCGTTTCCTGACAGATCATCCGGCCCCGGCAATGGATGCCGCCATAACCACACTCAACATGGTGGCCACCTGGTTGCTGACAAGAAGCATTGTGGAGCAATGGCTGCTGCTTATAGTAGCTAACATACTGGCAATCATACTATACGCGCACACCGGCCTGTGGTTTACAACCGGATTGTATACAGTCTATCTGGTAGCATCTGTCATTGGGTATATAAGCTGGAGAAGAAAAATTTAGTATCTTTACCGAAATATACTTAAATGAAAACAATTCTTATTTCAAACGTCCTTTTGTACAAGGAACGGAAAGACGTCCTGATAGAAGGGAATAAGATAAAAAGTGTAGAACCGGCAGGCACTTTTCCCAAACAGGGATATGACCGTGTTATTGAAGGTTCACAGAAAGCGATCATTCCCGGATTCGTGAATGCACACGCACACTCGGCCATGACTTTGTTTCGCGGAGTGGGAGAAGACGTCCCCCTGGACCAATGGCTCAGGGAACGTATCTGGCCTTACGAGGCAAAACTGGACGAGGAAATGATCTACTGGGGAGCCAAACTGGCCTGTATAGAAATGATCCGTACTGGCACTACCACGTTCAATGATATGTACTGGCATCTGAACGGATCAAAACGCGCCGCCGAGGAAATGGGCATGCGCTCCGTACAGTCGTTCACCTGGTTGGACAATTTTGACAATGATGTCATTGAGCAGAACAAAAAAATGATGCGGGAAGCCCATCGGGCAAGCGCCCAATGGA
>DAOSXZ010000037.1:0-12794 GCA_035380845.1 Bacteroidales bacterium
CCACAAGAGCGAGAAAACATTGAATTGTTTTTTTCATAGATGTTTATTTAGGTTATTATAAGTGACTGAAAGTTTTTAAAAATCGGTGCAAATATATTACAATTAACAACGAGAATAAATTAATTTTTCATTACAGTTATCAATTCAAACCCCAGTTCTCAGGCACACAGGAAGCTTCCACAATATCTTCAATATCATCAGGCAAATTTCTGAAAAAATCAACGCCCGTCAAAGCTTCAATTTCCTGAATGGTTTTGGCATCTGCAGCCACAGGATATTCTGCCGTGTAGGAACGATTCTCATACCAGAAACCTATAGCGGAATAACCGTCGTTCTCTGCCTGATCTGCTTTGTATTTCAACAAAACCTTGTAGTAAATTTTCGGCACTGCCACCTGGTTGCCATCATTATCACTCACATATTCAATGGTCTGTTCTTCCTGCGTTTTAATAAGAGCTCCCGTCACAACGTATAAAGTATCGCATGTCCGGGCCCAATCTCTGACATTTATTTCAAGCCTGGCCCACAGGTTTTGGTTGAGAGATGGATTTTGAGCCGTTATGTTTGTGAAATAGAAGGTACTGGCATTGACGTCCTGGGAATAAAGACGATCTGCCGAGGGCAATTGATGTCCCCGGTCATAATTAGATCCGCCAAAGGAAAAAAACAAAGACGGCTGGTAACGTTTGGGTACTTTCGGGTTGTAATCCCACGCATCTGTGCGACTGCCGCTACCCATGATATCTGTGTAAAGCGGATAAGCCACCCACAAGGCCAGACGGTTTTGCGTGTCGTACCAGAAAGAATAATTGCGAACGCTTTTCCCACGCAGACTGGTCATATGGGATATATATGCAAAATCATCTTCTGCCTGTATCCCGGGTAATTCCATCCATGATTTAACCGGATCCGAGACCAGGGCTTCATAAGGACTTTGTGTGACATGCAATGTCAATGTTTGCTGGGCAATAGCGGGATCGCTTGTTGAAAATACAATATCTGCCGTACGGGGAGAAGATGTGGAGGGATTCTGAGTATAGGTAACCGTAACCGGGGCAGACCCGTTACCGGAGGCCGGTGAAACGGCAAAACCAGCCGGATCTGTGGAAGTAACTGTCCAATCTACGTTTCCGGCAATGGACACGGTAAACTGGCCTCCTTCACCCGAAACTTCTTTCTCTGTTGTATGCAGCGCAAATGTAGGCGATGTATAAAAACGTTCCTGGTTCAGACCTTCCCAGTCCGTCTCCCTGGCAAAAGAAATCTGGTAACGCCCGCCATACACACTGGCAATTCCTTTAATAACTCCACTGCCGGAAGGAACGGTAACATCTTTAAACGAAGCATATTTTGAAGTAAAAATATCAAATGTCTCTTCGGTCTGAGCAATCATTCCAATAGAAGTATGAGCCGAACCGACTACAAACGTTTTGTTCAGGTCTTCGTCAATTACCTGCACAGAAGGTATGGCAACATACATGGACTCATAGTCACCCGTTAGCAACTGGGCTATTGAAATTTCCTTTGCGGCAAATGTTTCGGTTCCAACTTTGGAAATTTTGGATAAAGGAATTCCGTTCACCTGAAGCGGTCCGTTGCTGTACACAGACAACGTTTGCCCCTGAAGCTGAATTTCCACCCGGTCTCCCGGTTTGAAAACGGTGTTGTTCTCTGCACAATAGAGTTGAATACCGGCCTCCTGGTCACTCACCACAATTGCTTTCATAGACGTATAGTTATTCAGTCCACCCTCATCTACATGCAGGTAATTGCTAATCACCGTGGCCTGAACCACAACTTTGTCGGTTATGGTTACATCGGTTCCCTGGTAGAGGGCACGCACCTGGGATAAGCTCCAGGTTAATGTCTCTTGTTCTTTTTGAGTAAGAACAATTTTCACGTTCTTCTCTGCCGAAGAAACCGTAATTTCTGCGGTACGATCGGGCCCGGGGTTAGACTGAACCGTAATGGTCAACGTGCCGTTTCCCTGTCCCATATTGGGTGTAACAGTAAACCACTTACCCTCTTCTGCGTTCCAGTTTTCCGCAATGACCCAGTTGCAATTGGCGGTAATTTGTACAACCTGTTCACCTGCCGCGGCATCAAAGGTGACCTGGGTCTTGTTCAGGGAAAGAGATTGTGGCTCCGGGACAGGTTCCCGGCCACATGTGGCAAGAAAAACAGCCAGAATTATAAACAACCCTTTAATGATTCTATGCTGCATAAACTGTTCTGTTTTTATTACGGTTATCACCTCTTTGGAATCTTATCCGTTAAAAGGCAAAAATAAAAAAATAAACACCCTGAAAAATCACAACCCGTACACAAACAAGCTGAACAACTGTAATCCTCTGTTTACAAGTAAAATAAATTATCAACAAACACCCGTTTTTTATAAACAACGACTTTTATTAATTCATCTTGTGGAAAGATTTTTTACCTTTGCCACCCAATTGACATACTTGTGGACAGATTTGCCTGCTTGCAACCACTTAAAAATGCTAAAATGAGAACACTTTTCACTTCTGAATCGGTGTCTGAAGGACACCCCGACAAAATTGCCGACCAAATTTCCGATGCCATCCTTGATGAATTTTTAAGACAAGACCCCGAGTCCAAAGTCGCTTGTGAAGTCTTTGTAACCACCGGGCTGGTGGTTATTGGCGGCGAAGTCCGCTCCGAAGCCTGGGTAGATATTCAACAGGTAGCGCGCAGAGTCATTGCTGATATTGGGTACACCCGTGCCGAGTATAAATTTGAAGCCGAGTCCTGCGGAATCGTTTCAGTAATTCATGAACAGTCTTCCGATATTATACGGGGCGTGGTCAGGGAAAATCCCGATGATCAGGGAGCCGGTGACCAGGGAATGATGTTCGGTTACGCATGTACAGAAACAGAGGAATTCATGCCTTTGCCCATTGTGTTGTCTCACATCACGTTAATGGAGCTGGCTGCCATTCGGAAAGAAGGAAAAGAAATGACCTACCTTCGTCCCGATTCCAAATGCCAGTTTACCATTGAATACGATGAAAACAAAAAAGCACAACGTATAGACACTCTCGTTCTGTCCACACAACACGATCCTTTTGCCGGGGACCTGGAAATGCAACAACAAATCACCCGGGATGTCAACTCCATTTTACTGCCCCGTCTGATAGAAAAAGTGCATCCTTCGCGTAAACACCTGTTCGATCATGACATGAAACTCCTGGTCAATCCTACTGGAAAATTCGTGATAGGAGGTCCTCACGGAGATACCGGACTCACAGGACGCAAGATCATTGTAGACACATACGGAGGTCGCGGTGCTCATGGTGGCGGTGCTTTTTCAGGCAAGGATCCCAGCAAAGTGGATCGTTCTGCCTGTTACGCAGCACGCCATATTGCCAAAAACCTTGTAGCTGCAGGTGTTGCCGATGAAGTACTGGTACAGCTGGCTTATGCTATTGGCGTGGCACAACCTGTAAGCGTAAACGTAAACACCTTTGGAACCTCCAAAATATCTGCTCCCGATGCAGAAATATCCCGCGTCATATCCCAGGTGTTTGACCTCAGACCCGCTCGAATCATTGAAGAGTTGCGTCTGAAGAATCCCATTTACAGGGCCACTTCAAATTACGGACATTTTGGACGGGATCCATTCAGAAAAAACGGGATCGAGTATTTCTCATGGGAAAAACTCGATTACGTGAATGTGCTTAAATCAAGATTATTCTAAAGAGAAAACTTTCCAGGACCGGCCTTCTTTACGTAAAGCAATGACAGATTCACCGGGTTCAGGCAGTTTGTCAAAATCCACCCTGTAACGGATCCGGACGGTATCCCCTTCCATTTCTTCCGGTATGTCTACTTCTATACCCACAGTGGAAAGGTAGTTTTTCACCTCCAGGGCTTCTTCGTCTGTCAACGAGTCCAGTATGGCGGCAGATTGATCAAGAACACCAAATAATTCAGGTGCCGCATATTCCCTTGCTCCCTTGAAGTCTGATGCAAAGAAACAGGTAAGAAATTCCTGTGCCACTTTGCGTGGTGCTTCCATACGATTACAACCTGCCAGCAATAATGCTCCGGCTAATACAATCAGAATTTGCTTCATATTGTAAATTTTAAAATGTTACTCCAGGAATACAATGGTAATTCCGGCCCCTCCTCTTTCAACGTGTTCGTCCTGAAAAGAGTCGACCCCGGGGACCGTTTTCAGGAACTTACGTATTTCTGTCTTCAACACACCCGTCCCGGTTCCGTGTAATATTTCCAACCTTCCCGTCCCGGTCATAAAAGCATCATCCAGGAAACGGGAAACTTCCTGTAAAGCTTCATCAGCGCGCATACCCCTTACATCCAGACGGGAAGAAAAATTCAGGCGTCGCGAAGAAACACTGTCGGGAATGGTGTCCCGAACGCTTCTAACCGTTTTAGTATGTTGTTTGTACTCATTTTGTGATATTTTTTGCAAATCGGCCGCATCCACCCAGGTAATGATTTGTCCGGTACCTATACCGGCTTTTTCCCCTTTTATTTTCAAAAGCTCTCCCACAATGGTTCCATCACCGGTTTTCACCTTATCTCCAGGCCCGGGAGGTTTCTGCATATCTGCCGGGGTGGTTTCTTTTTGCGGTTTTTTCCGGTCAGGACCTCCCTCTTTATCTCTTTTTTGTTTTCTTTTTTCACTCGCTTCTTTTCTTTTCCTTAGTTGCTCCATCTTACGGGCAATTTTCTCATCCTGTGTGTCTTCACTTACTTTTTTCAAAGATTCTTTGAAGTGATTCAGATCTTCCCGGGCAAGTTTGGTTTTCTCTTTTTCTGCTTGTGATTCGCGGATTTCTTTTATAGTGTTTTCCACTTTTTTATTAGCCGTTTCCACAATTTTCAAAGCATCCAGGCGTGCCTGTTCCAACATTCTTTTTCTGAGTGAACGGATCTCGGTCAACTCGGCCTGGTATTTATCGGTAATATTTTCAAGTGTTTTGTCTGTCTGTTTGATCCGGGCCACTTTTTCTTCCCATTTACGGCGGTTCCGGGCAATATTGCGGATGTACCTCTCGGTTTCCACAAAACCTGCACCGGCTTTTTCCTGGGCTTTTTGAATCAGATTATCCGGCAATCCCATTTTGCGGGCCAGCTCAAAAGCAAAAGAATTCCCGGGGACACCGGTCTCCAGTTTGAAAAGAGGACGGATGTGTTGCACGTCAAACTGCATGGCCCCGTTCAGGACACCTTTGCTGGTGGTTGCAAAAAATTTCAGGTTTGTGTAATGCGTTGTGATCACTCCGTAAGATCCACTCTGTTCCCATTGTTCCAGGAGAGCTTCTGCTATGGCCCCGCCTGCCGCCGGTTCGGTTCCGGCTCCAAACTCATCTATCAGG
The DNA here is from genome assembly GCA_035380845.1 of Bacteroidales bacterium. Lineage (GTDB taxonomy): Bacteria > Bacteroidota > Bacteroidia > Bacteroidales > UBA932 > DMER64. Next base: position 5,367 of record DAOSXZ010000037.1, read on the forward strand.
ATCATAGACCTGTCATCTGCGTGGTTGAGTATTTCCCTCATGTTCAGAAGATGTGAACTGTAAGTGCTCAAGTCATTTTCCAAAGACTGTTCATCCCCGATGTCCAGAAAAATTGATTCAAAAATGCTGAATTCCGAGGTTTCCGATGCGGGAATCAATAACCCGCATTGAAACATGTATTGCAGCAATCCGACCGTTTTAAGACAAACGGATTTCCCACCCGCATTGGGACCTGAAATCAGCAAGATCCGTTTTGCCGGATCTATCTTCAACGTCAGCGGAACGATCGATTTCCCTTCTTTTTTTAAAGCCGGCTCCAGCAACGGATGACGTGCCCTTAACAAAAAAAGCCCCGTCTCTTGCGAGAGAACGGGTTTCCCTGCCTCCATCCGCACGGCAGCCCGTGCTTTTGCTCTCAGAAAATCAATTTTGCCTAAAAACTCTGCCTGTGCTATCAGGTCAGGGATATAAGGTTCCAGGAATCCGGCAAAGTCACGTAGTATGATAACGATCTCACGTTGTTCGGCAAAGCTTAGTTCTTTTATCTGGTTATTCAAATTGACCACTTCTGCCGGTTCAATAAAAACGGTTTTCCCGCTGGAAGACTCGTCCCATACATATCCTTCCATCTTCTTCTTGTTGCCTGCCGGGACCGGGATCAGCATCCTTCCATCCCGGACCGAGACCGAGGCTTCCGGGTCTGTGACTCCTTTTTCCTGTGCTTCTTTTAAAATGCCGTGAATTTTCCGGAGGACCTGTTGTTCTTTGCTTTTCAGGGAACTTCTGATCTCGGCCAGGCGGGGAGAGGCATTGTCCCTGATTGCTCCGTAACGGTCCAGTAATTTGTCCAATCTTTGCAGAATGGCCGGAAAAAAAGAAACGGGAGCGCATAAAGCCTTTAGAGCCGGATAGGCGCCCTCTTTGGAATTGGAGAAAAAATGCAGTACGTTCCGGACAGTCACCAGGGCAGTCTGTAATTTGACCAATGAAGGTACGTCGGGATAAAATGAAGGCTGAAGCTCCATTTGCCTGAGAAAAGAAAGGGTGTCTTCATACCCGTTTTCAGGAAATTTCTGTTCGAACAGACAAATTTCCCTCATCTCTGCCGTACGGTCCAACTCCGTTTCCAATACAGACGCGTCGGTTAAAAAAACAATATTATCCACAAGCTCACGCCCTGCACTGCTCATGCATAATTGCGTAAGTGTTTCACGAATTTTGTCAAATCCAATTTTTAACTCGAATCCGGTGGGATAAATCATTACAGATTACTTATGAAAGGCGTTTTCCAGATCCAGGCGCAGTTCGGCCATACCGCTCAACGTTTTGATCACTCCGTCCTGCATGGTGGAAATATTGCCTGTTTCTTCCGATATGACAATGACAAAGGCATCTGTCTGTTCACTCAGCCCGGCACCTGCCCGGTGCCTCATACCAAAGTAGGGAGGTATTCCCTGGCTTTCAGACATGGGGAATGTACACCTGACAGCCTGAATACGGCTGTTGGATATAATTATTCCGCCATCATGCAAAGGACTGTTTCTGAAAAAAATATTTTCTATCAACCTGCTTTGGACACGTGCATCTATGCGGTCTCCTGTCTCTGCAATAAAACCCAGTGAGGCAGAACGTTCTATAGCCATCAGCGCTCCTGTTTTTCTTTCAGACATACGACTGCAGGCCTGGATGATTTCTTCCAGGACGTTTTTTGAAATGGACTCAGACCCTTGCCTGAAAAAGGTTTCCAGTAATCCCTTCCGTCCGCCTTCCCGTGTATACCTTGATCCCAGGCGTAGAAGAAAACGGCGGATTTCCTGCTGGAATACTACAATCAAGGCCAGCACCCCCACACTGATCACCTTGTCTAAAATGGTAGTCAGTAATTCCATATGAATGGCTTTTACAATAAGCCAAATGAAATAAACAAAGAGAATCCCTACAAAAATGCTTACGGCAGCCGTCCCCCGGATGATTTTGTACACCTGGTAAATCAAAAGACCTACCAGAATGATATCAATAATATCGACGATTTCCAGTTGCAGAAAGTCAGGCATAGTGTGCAAATATACGTTTTTATTCTACATATGCGAGTGATGCGAAGTGCATACAAATCTCGGGATTATTCTTCAGAATGGCACAGGCACAACTTTCCATAGTCGCCCCCGTTGTGATCACGTCATCTACTATTAAAATATCATTACGTGATACTTTTTCAGCTGAGAAAGCATGTTTCATGTTTTCTCTTCGTTTTTCCCTGTCGTAAACGGTCTGACTGGTTTTTTCCCGAATCCGTTTTACCGCTGTAGTATCCATTTCCCATCCGGTTGCCGCCGCAATGCCGGCGGCAATCCACTCGGCCTGGTTATAACCTCTTCTTCTGCGTTTCCGGGCAGTCATGGGTACGGGGATGATCAACGGCACTGTGTTTTTCATGGGAGAACAGGCTAACTCTTTCCCGTATAATGCGCCCAGAAAAAAACCGATTTCCCGTTCTCCCCCGTATTTGAAACGATGCAATAATTTCCGGTAGGGACTGTCATCTCTGAAGAACAGAAAAGACGAAGCGTAAAGAAATGGCAATCCGCCAAAAAATTTGGCGGTCAATGTGTTGTCTTTATCAGTCCAGAAATATGTTCTGGGAAGATCGTACAGACAAGACAGGCATATGACCTTCTCCCGGGGTATCAATTCTTTCCCACATACCGCACAGAAACACGGAAAGCTCATATTCCTCAACGCAACAGGCATACTGTTCAAATTTACGAATATTTACTATATTTGCTCGCATGAACCGGAAAGGATTTTTGGGAATCTTCTGTATGCTTTTGCTTATGGGTTGCGAAAATCCCCGGCTTCATCTTTTGAATGTTTTTAAAAGCATTGATGTTGAGGTTAGCCATCATTCCGTGGCATATCCCCTATTGAAAGATATTTGTGAGCGTTACGGGCCGCGAATGGCAGGTACAGAGTCCGCTGCAAGAGCGGAAGAGCTGTCAGCTATTCTTTTTCGTTCATACGGATACCGGGACGTTTTCTTTCAGCCCTTTACTTACAACCTATGGCAAAGAGGAACGGCCTTGCTGCAAATTGACACAGCCGGGAGTTTTGTGGAATTTCCTTCGCTGGCACTTGCCTACACACCTTCGGGAAGTGTCAGTTCGGTCATAGTGGATGCCGGGAACGGGCTGATTGAAGATTATGAAGGAATTAATGTTTCGGGGAAGATTGTCCTTATTCATTTGGGTTTGTTACCCGGAACCCCGGACAACATAAAGAATACGCACCGGGCTCAGAAATTGGCCCTTGCCGTAGCCCAGGGTGCCATAGGATGTATTGCCGTCAGTTCAGTTCCCGGAGACCTCGCCACTACAGGAACGGCGACATTGGATGGAGGCATGATTAAGATTCCGGCGGTGAGCATATCCCTGGAAAGAGGCATGCAATTAAGAAAATGCATTGCTCAAAGAAAATGTTATGCACGGATTCAAACAGAAAATACCTGCAAACCCGCTACAGCACGCAATGTTGTTGCACGATTGGAAGGATATGAGCTGCCCGGAGAAACTATTGTAATTGGAGCTCATCTGGATTCATGGGATATTTCTCCAGGAGCACTTGACAATACTTCCGGGGCAGTTTCTGTGCTGGATATTGCCCGTACATTCAGCGCATTGAATTTAAAAACAAGACGTACTATTGATTTTGTACTTTTCATGGCAGAAGAAGAAGGCCATTACGGATCTGAATTATATGTACGGGAAGCCCGTCACAGGAACCGATTGCAGGGCATCCGGTATATGTTCAACCATGATATGACTGTGAATACTTACGGTTTTAATCTTATGGGACGTTATGAATCAGAAGATTTCTTTAGGGAGACCGGCGAATTGATCCAAATGACCGATTCTTCTTTCCTCAACACTATTGCCCATTATACCTATCTGGGAAGCGACCATGCCCCTTTCATTTTTGAGGGCATATCCACATTCACTCCTCTTTGCCAATACGCGGATTACCATACATACCACACTGCTGCGGATACGCCTGATATGATAACCCCTTTAATGCTGGAAAAAAACGTGAAAATATCTGCCATGATATTATATGCCCTGGCCAATGCCCAGGAACTTCCGGCTACCATTTTTACCGGGGAACAAACCAGGCAATACCTGATTGACAACGACCTTCAGGAATCATTGGTTGTATCTGGCGATTGGATTTGGGATTGAACTATTGTTACTAATTATATTGAAATGAAACGTTTTTTTCTTCTTACCGCGCTCAGCTTTTCTTTGCTTTGGACAAGTTGCACGCCCCATGACAGTATTGATGATTTTGTCCCTGAATATTTTGTTGAAGAACTGAATACCTGGGATTTCACCATTGGAGACGCTGTGTCTGCATTACTTAACGAACTGGACATTGACCAGGAAGATCCTACCGTAAGTACCATTATGGGGTTTCTGAAAGGATATACCAGCAAAGAAATTCGCGGTGTGGCAATTTCTTACAGAACGGTAAATCCGTTTGGTGAGGCTGTGTTGGGAACAGGTGCCTTTTTCTACCCTAAAGACCTGAATCCAAGGGGCATAGTGGAAATTCCGCCCATCGCGCACCTTGACAGGGGAGCCAGTGCAGCTATTTACCTGGGAAGAAAACGTTTTTTTGAAGAAGCATTCCCGGCAATGCTTAATTACATAACCATAAATACCGATCTTCTTGGGGTTTTATATACCGAAGATATACCCCGGCCTTTCCTGCACGATGCAAATACAGGGATTGTAGCTTATCATATGCGCAAAGCCGTGGAAGAATACCTGATGCTAACTGAAGATTACCGGCTGGATAATAAGAGTACCGTAATGGGGTATTCGCTGGGAGGTGCTTCCGCCATGTCCATGGCCAAATACTATTCTACAAATCCAACCGGCATAAAAGTGGACCAGGTCTTTACCGGCGGAGGCGTCTACGACGGGCTGGAAGCATTCAGAGCTTACGCAAGAACGGAAAAAAGCGATTACCTGGCCATTCCTTCGGTAATTATCGCCATGGACACTTTTTATAATCTGGGATTGGATTACAGTAAAATTTTTGCCAATGGCATGGAAAATCCGGTAAATTCGCCGGATCCCGCTGTTGGCGGAGACGGGTATGCCTACTGGTTTGACGGTACACATGGGTCAGGGAGCATATACAGACGTTGGGGCAGTGATCTGCGGAATTACATGCATGAGGATTTCTTTCATGAGGAGCCACAGGGAGAATTTTTAAAATTACAGGAATGCATGCAACTCAATTCATTGGTTTACAATTGGACACCCAACCCGTTTATAGAGATCAACGTTATCCACAGCGGCGAAGACAACCTGATCCCTGTGGATTGTGCTGACCTGTTATACCGGGTATATAAAGAAAAAGGCTGCTCCATAAATTACACAAGGACTACCGGGGACCATTACCAGGCCGGAACAGAATTTATGTTAACAGCTATGTTATACCTGATGGCAAAATGATAAAAAACTTTTTTCTAAAAATCACCTTTATACTGCTTTTCAGTTCGTGCTGGTATTGCACGCCACACGATAACGTAAAAGATTTTACCCCTGACTACTTTGTTGAGGAACTGGGTGTCTGGGATTTCACAGCTCACTATGCCCTGGAATCTATTCTGGGACTCATTGACAACCTGAAATTTGAGATTCCCCCGGAAACAGAAAACGTTTTGAATTCATTGTTCAAGAAAGGCCTGCAACGCGAAATCCGGGGTGTTGCTCTCTCCTATAATACCATAGATCCTTTTGGCAACCCACTGATTGCAACCGGTGCGTTTTTTTACCCGAAAGACCTGAACCCCGAAGGAGTTGTGGAAATTCCGCCTATTGCCCTTATGAACGATAATGAAGCTCCTTCTCTCTACCTGGAACGCAAAAAATTTTCCTATGAGAGCGTTCCCTGTATGCTGGGTTATATTACCATCAATCCTGATTTTGTGGGAGTCCGTCATACACAGGATTGGCCGCGTCCATACCTGATAGCCGAAAACGCGGGTATAGTCGCATATCATATGCGAAAAGCCGTGGAAGAATACCTGCTTCTCACAGAAAACTATCCCCTTGAAAATCACAGTACCATATTGGGGTATTCGCTGGGAGGGAGTACGTCTATGGCCATGGCCTGGTACTACCAGGAAAACCCTACCGGAATTACTGTAGACAGGGTGATTACCGGGGGAGGCGTATATGACGGAATTGAAGCATTCAAGGCTTATGTGCGTACAGAAAAAAACGACTACCAATCAATCCCCATGGTTATTATGGGGCTCGATAAGTATTACGGTTTGAACCTGGATTACAACAAGATCTTTACCAACGGTATGGAAAATTCCGTAGATTCACCGGACCCCGAAGAAGGAGGTGACGGATATGTATACTGGTTCAGCGGAAAACGAAGTCTTTCAAGCATTGTTCGCCGCTGGGGGAGCAATTTGCGCAATTACATGCACGAAGATTTTTTCACCCCGGAACTAAACGGAGAATTTCAAAAACTCAAAGAACCGCTTGAGATCAATTCTATTGTGTACAATTGGACACCACGTCCTTTTCTGGATATACACTTGATTCATTCCATGGAAGACAACCTGATACCCGTAGAATGTTCCGACCTTTTATACAATGAATATAAACAAAGAAAGTGTTCCATTACGTATGAGCGCACTACCGGAGATCATTTTCAAGCCGGATTAAAATTCATTGCTACTGCTGTACTTTATCTTTTAGTAAAATAATAAACATATGACTATCTTAACTACTGACCCTCATTGGATCTGGAAAGTATTCGCCATCGCGGGACCCCTGATGTGCCTTATCGGAAATATATGGTTTGGGTGGGGATTCGAAATTATTTCTTACCTTGTAGGATTGATTCTTTAACCAGAAAACAGAAATCATTATGGAAGATTTTTTACAGATTTCGGGAATCCTGGGATTACTTCTGACCATCCTGGCTTTTTTCTTTTTTAGCATTATGTAATAATTTTGAACCATGACATTTGACTGGAACTTAATCCTTAAAATTGCGGGCATTGCCGGACCGATCATAATGATGATCTGCCTGATCATTCTGGCCTGGGGATAATAAAACAAAAAACTGCAATGGATCTTATATCAAAAATACTGATCATCCTGGGATCGATCATGTCTTTACTGGCCTTTTTAGTGCTGGGGTCTTACTGATGTTGCCCATATTTTTAAAACGGCTTCCGGGATATTTCCGGAAGGCGGTTTGTTATGCACTTCTTTTAATCTGTTTTTCCTGTAGCAAAGCCGATCAGGTTAATAATTTACCTAACGGTTACCTGATATCTGTTTTGCGCACCCAGGATTTCGGGATTAAGGAAATGATAGACGTTACACTCCGGGACTTCCCGGA
>DAOSXZ010000038.1:0-5346 GCA_035380845.1 Bacteroidales bacterium
TCTCTCGCGAAAGGGGATGCAAAGATAAGGGTTTTATTTTTTCTAAACCAAATATTTTTGAAAAAAAGGACTACTATTTAGCCTCAAAAATTGTATTAGTCACATTATCAACCACTAAAATATAAACAAAAAATATGCCTATATTTGAGGCACCTTAATACTGTTCATTTTCCCGTATATGCAAGAAAAAATCCTGGTTATAATTCCTACCTATAATGAAAAGGAAAATGCGGAAAAAATCATCCGTAAAGTTTTTTCTTTAGAAGAGCCGTTCCATATCCTGGTAGTGGATGACGGATCACCCGACGGAACTGCAGGTATAGTCCGTTCCCTGATGCCCTCTTTTCCGGAACGTTTGCATATACTGGAGCGAAAAGGCAAACTGGGCCTGGGAACAGCATATATGGAAGGCTTTCGCTGGGGGCTGGACAGAGCGTATACGTATCTTGTAGAAATGGATGCCGACTTTTCACACAATCCGGAAGACCTGCCAAAACTGGTTCAGGCCTGCCGCAACGGTGCACGGGTGGCCATAGGTTCCCGTTACAGCAAAGGCATAAGTGTGATCAATTGGCCTATAGGACGTGTCATCATGTCCTGGTTTGCCTCGGCATTTGTCCGCAAGGTTCTGAATATGCCGATATTCGACTGTACAGCCGGTTTTATATGTTATCACAGGGAAGTTTTGGAGAACATTGATCCCCGTTGGATCCGTATGAAAGGATACGGATTCCAGATATCTATGAAATACTTTGCTTACAAACTCGGGTATAAAATTGTTGAAGTTCCCATTATATTCATAGACAGAACGGAAGGCACTTCCAAAATGAGCAGCGGGATTTTTGGGGAAGCTTTCTGGGGAGTTATTAAATTGCGCTTTACCGGAATCCGGAAAAAAGTAAAATAATGCAAACGATCATTCGGAATGCTCTTATTGTAAACGAAGGGAAGGCCTTTGCCGGGTGCCTTGTTATTGACGGCCAACGCATTGGTAAAATATTCCGGGGCAAAAGAGCAGAAAAGGAAGCCAATAAATATTGCGGAATTAATCATACAGCTATTGACGCTGCAGGGATGATCCTTATTCCGGGAATCATTGATGACCAGGTACATTTCCGGGAACCCGGACAATCCCACAAAGGCACTATGACACGCGAAAGCCGTGCGGCTTTATTAGGCGGGGTCACATCGGTAATGGATATGCCAAATAACGTACCTCCTGTTATCACAGCAGAAGCACTCCGGGATAAATACAAGATGGGATCCGCCAACATGTTTGTCAATTACGGTTTTTACATGGGTTCTTCAAACAACAACATGGAAGAGGCTATTACCCAAAAAGAACACAGTTGCGGTCTGAAGATCTTTATGGGTTCGTCAACGGGAAATATGCTGGTAGATGACCCCTTTGCACTGGACACTTTTTTCCGTCAATACCCCGGGGTAATTGTGACCCATTGCGAGGAGGAATCCATAATCAGGGAGAACCTGGAAAAAGCAATTTCCCGTTTTGGTGATGACATTCCCATGGTATTGCACAATACCATCAGAAACCGGGAAGCATGCATTGCATCTACCCGGAAAGCCCTAGATCTGGCACTCAAATTCAATACCAGGCTGCATATCCTTCACGTTACCACAAAAGAGGAAATCGAGCTGATCCGGAACGCCAGGCGCATCAATCCGCACATAAGCTGCGAAGCAGCCCTGCCTCATCTTTTGTACACGCAAGCCGATTATGTCCGTTACGGAACACAGATCAAATGCAATCCTTCCATTAAAACGGTACAAGACCGGGATGCTATCCTGGAAGCCCTGGAAAACGGCCATATCCAAACTGTAGGATCTGATCATGCCCCGCACACCTGGGAAGAAAAACAAAATCCCTATACAAAAGCTCCTTCGGGGATCCCGCTGATCCAGCATTTCTGCCAGATACTGATGGAACAAGTGCACCAAAACACGCTTTCAATCACAACCTTAACTGATGCCTGCTGTCACCGGCCCGCCCGGATATTCAATTTAAAGGACAGAGGCTTTATCCGGGAAGGATACTATGCAGACCTGGTGTTGATAGATCCCGATAAAGAACACCGTATCACAAAATCACAACTGGAGTACACATGCCGTTGGACTCCCCTGGAAGGAACCACCTTTTCTACAAGTATTTCCCATGTATTCGTAAACGGAACAATGGCTGCCGAAAATGGCCAGATCAATAAAAAACCACCCGTTTTTCCCATTTTGTAATCTATGACCAGACAACGTATCCGGGCATATATTTTTATATGTACTACTGTTTTTCTTTGGGGAATTTCATTTTTCTGGACCAACAGGTTACTTGTTTACCAAGTTCCCGTGTTTTTCCTGATCTTTACCAGGATATCCCTGGCTGCCTTGATCTTGTTTGTTTTTGGCAGGATTACGGGAGTGATTCAGCGCATAAAAAATAAAAAAGACGTATTGTGGTTCATGGCGCTGGCCCTGATGGAACCCTTTTTCTACTTTACCGGAGAAGCCTACGGGGTAAAACTTACGGCAAGCCCTAACCTGAGTTCAGTCATCGTATCCAGTATTCCAATCTTTGGACTGATAGCAGGGATCACTTTTTACAAGGAAAAAGTAACACCTCGCAATGTAATTGGCATTGTCCTTACACTTCCCGGGCTGATGATGGTAGTTCTGGGAAAATGGGGCCTCCATCTGGGGGCTCCAAACGATTTGCCGGGTACCAACCTGACTGCCGGGATTCTTTTTTTGTTTATGGCTGTTTTTTCTGCCGTCGGACACACCGTTATCCTGAAAAAGATAACCATGTCTTACAACGCCTATACCGTAACTTTTTACCAGCACGCCCTGGGTGCCGTGTATTTCCTGGTCCCGGTCCTTTTATTTGATCTCAAACGTACCGATGTATCCCTTTTTCTTACAGACTGGAATTTCTGGTATCCCATAGTCATGTTGTCCGTTTTATGTTCCAGTTTTGCCTTCTTGCTTTTTACAACAGCCATCAAGGAACTGGGCGTAACAAAGACCAACACCTTTGCGGCGATCATCCCCATTGTTACGGCCGCAGCCGGATTTATTCTTGGAATTGAATCGTTGAACGGAATACAGGTAGCCGGCATCCTCGTAGTAGTGACAGGTGTGATCCTTTCTCAGTTACGTTCCAGACGTAATTGAATCCGGTTCCTTTCGGTATCTACTTTCAGCACCTTTACCATTACATGCTCATGCAATTTTACCACATCCAGGGGATTTTTCACATACCTTTCTCCCATCTGAGAGACGTGTATCAAACCATCCTGCTTAATGCCGATGTTGACGAAAGCTCCGAAGTTGGTAACATTGCTGACAATTCCCGGCAATACCATTCCTTCCTTCAGATCTTCTATACCCGAGACGGATTCATCGAACTCCCACACCTTGATCAGCGGACGCGGGTCCCTTCCCGGCTTATCCAACTCGGCCATGATATCCCTTAAAGTGGGCATCCCGACGGTAGTGGTAATATACTTTGAAATATCCACTTTCTTTCTAAGTTCCTCCGAAGCTACCATTTCTTCCACCGTAACGCCCAGATCGGTTGCCATGCGTACGGCCAGTGGATAGCTTTCCGGATGCACACCGGTATTGTCCAGGATGTTCGTTCCATCAGGAATCCGTAAAAAACCGGCACATTGTTCAAAGGCCTTGTCACCCAGTCTTTTTACCTGTTTCAACTGTTCACGGGTGGAAAAAGGACCGTTCTCCTGCCTGAATTCCACGATGCTTTCAGCCAGCTTGGGTCCGAGTCCGGAAATATAAGTGAGTAACTGACGGCTTGCCGTATTAAGATTCACCCCCACATGATTGACGCAAAATTCAACCGTCAGGTCAAGGCTTTCTTTTAAAAGTGTCTGGTTGACATCATGCTGATATTGACCTACCCCCAAGGATTTGGGATCAATCTTGACCAGCTCGGCCAACGGATCCATGAGTCTTCGGCCAATGGATACAGCTCCCCGTACCGTAACATCGTAATCGGGAAACTCTTCCCTGCCTGCCTGGGAAGCGGAGTAAACACTAGCCCCGTCTTCACTTACAGAAAAAACCTGCACTTTTTGCGGAAATGCGATCTTCTTCAGGAATTGTTCCGTCTCCCTTCCGGCTGTCCCGTTTCCGATGGCTATCACCTGGATTTTGTAAGCCTCTACCATGTGTGAGAGTTTGCGCATAGCAGTACTCCGCTCATTTTGTGGCGGGTGCGGGTATATTGTGTCGTTATGGAGCAAATCTCCCTGTGCCGAGAGGCAAACCACCTTGCACCCTGTACGGAAGCCCGGATCGATGGCCAGTACCCTTTTTTGTCCCAGCGGCGGGGCCAGCAACAACTGTTGCAAATTTGCCGAGAAGACCTTCACCGATTCCTGATCGGCCTTTTCTTTGTATACATTGAGCACCTCATTTTCAATGGAAGGATGGATCAGCCGGCGGTATGCATCGGCCAGTGCTTCCTTCATGTTCCAAAGACTGCCCGCAGCCATGGAAGGATATGATCCTGTTGCTCTTTTTGCCAGGAACACTTTCTCCATTTCCTGAGGCACGGTGTCCTCCGGATGCGGCTTCAAAGACAGCGACACAACCCCTTCTTTGTGTGCCCTGAGCAAAGCCAGCAGCCTGTGGGGAGCCATGACCCTGATTTGTTCGTTGTAATCAAAGTAATTGCGGTATTTGATCCCTTCTTCTTCCTTTCCTTTCTGAACTTTTGAAATTAGCACCCCTTTCTGCATATAGGTATTGCGGATCCGGTCCCGGAGCGTGGCATTCTCACTGACAGTCTCGGCAATGATGTCACGTGCCCCGGCCAGGGCTTCTTCTGCTGTTTCCACTCCTTCTTTTACAAATCTGCGAGCCAGTTCCATGCAATCTTGTTTGTCCAAACGCATGACGGCCTCTGCCAGGGGCTCCAGCCCTTTTTCGCGGGCTATGGAAGCTTTTGTTTTCCGTTTGGGACGGTATGGCAAATAAAGGTCTTCAAGCCGGTTCATTTGCCAGCAATCCTCAATTTCCTTTTTGAGTTCCGGGGTAAGTTTATCTTGTTCCTCTATGGATTTGAGAATGGCGGCCCTTCGTTTTTCCAGCTCAGTATAGTTGTTCCACAACGTTTTAACGGCAGCCAGTTGAACTTCGTCCAGGGATCCGGTTGCCTCTTTACGGTAACGGCTCACAAAAGGAATGGTGGCTCCGTCCTCCATCAGGGTTACGGCATGTTCTGCCTGCCATTCACGGATGTGCAGTTGGCGGGCTATTAGTTCTATGTGCTTTTTATTCATGGGATACCTGTGACAATTGTTCGCGGTATGC
>DAOSXZ010000038.1:5356-11369 GCA_035380845.1 Bacteroidales bacterium
TGATACAAAACCCACGTAATGGTACCCCTGGTCGAGCACCGGCAGGTTCCAGGCTCCGGAACGTTCAAATTTTTTCATCACGCTATCCATCCGTTCATCTATATAAACGTGATCCAAAGGACGGTGCATGAGTTCATATACAAATACACTTTTGTACAATTCTTTACGGAACATAATGGACCGGATGTCATCCAGGGTCACTATGCCCTGTAGGCGGTTATCATTGTCCAGTACCGGAAAAATGTTTCTCTTGCTCTTTTCCACCACATCTACCAGGTGTTCCAGTGAATCGTGCGTATTGACAAACAAGAAGTCCGTTTCTATGACTTCTGATGTTTTCATTAATGTCAGTACTGCCTGATCGCTGTCATGGGTCAACAGCTTGCCCGCCTGGGCCAGGCGTTTTGTATAAATAGAGTATGGCTCAAAGTTCCTTACGGTTACATAAGAACAGACAGAGGTAATAATCAGCGGCATGAGCAATTCATACCCTCCGGTAATCTCGGCAATCAGGAATATGGCGGTCATGGGAGCCTGCATGACTCCGGCCATTAGTCCGGCCATCCCAACCAGTGCGAAATTTGACTCGGGAAGAAGCGATACCCCGGAGAGGTTGACAAACCGGGAAATTACAAATCCCAGAATACCGCCCATGAAAAGCGTGGGGCCAAAAGTTCCGCCCACTCCGCCTCCGGCATTGGTAAAGGACATGGCAAAAACCTTAAGCAGCAAGACGGCAGTGAAGAAAATGGGGATAAACCAGACATTCCCGCTAAGGGGACCATAGATCATACTGCCCACAGCTCCTTCCACATTGTTGTTCAACAGTGAAATAAGCGATCCATACCCTTCCCCGTACAATGGGGGAAATAATAAAATGAGCGTTCCCAGGGCCAGTGCCGAAACAGCCCAGCGGGTATATACATTGCTGATCTTTTTTATTCGCCCTTCCATCATTAGTGTAGTCCGCGTGAAGAACAAACTTACAAACCCGCATACTACACCCAGAATCAGGTAATAGGGTATATTGGACAAAAGGAAAGGATCTATGGAACTCACGTAACTCACTCCGCTTCCCATAATAAGAGATGCAACGGCTGTTGCTGTAATGGATGCCGTTAACAGGGGAATAATTGATCCCATGGTCAGATTGAAAAGCAGAATTTCAAAACAAAACAATACTCCGGCAAGAGGTGCTTTGAATATTCCGGATATGGCGGCAGCAGCCCCGCAACAGACCAACAGGGTAATACTCCGGTAATTCAAACCGAATTTTCGCCCTATATTGGATCCGATGGCTGCCCCGGTATATACAATAGGCGCTTCAGCACCTACAGAACCGCCAAAACCTATGGTCACGGCACTGGTAACAACTGATGAATAGCAGTTATGGGGCTTTATTCTGGATTTGTTTCCGGAAATGGATTCCAGTACACGTGTTACTCCGTGGGATATGTTGTCTTTGATCAGAAATCTGACAAAGAGCAGTGAAAGCAACATGCCGGCCCCGGGTATAAGAAAATAAGTGAGACTTTCTGCTTGCAAACTCCCGTGAGTGGTAAAGAGCTCCTTGATAAATTCAATGGATAATTTAAGCAACACGGCTGCCAGTCCGCTGATCAAACCAATAATCAGGGCCAATACCAACAACAGTGTGGATTCGGGTAATTGCTTAATCCTGATCCAGATCGTCTTCAGCATCAGCAAAGTTAGAATCATCTGTGTCGGGGAAGTCGACACTGTCATCATCTCCCTGGTCATCGTCACCGGAACCGAAGATGTCTTTTTCGATTTCGCCGTAATCGTCAATCTTGACTTCAACCTTCACCAGATATATGGCTTCCGGTATTTCCAGCGTTACGGCATAAAAGAACGTGCCGTCCGCTTTATCAACTTTCATGATATCCTCCATGTAATCGGCATACCCTCTGGGATACTTTTCTTTCCAGATTTCCACAAGTTGGGGCGGCATGTTTGCAAAACCGATAACCAATCTTTTCTTGTTCACTACAGGTCTTTGTGCCGGAGTCTTTTTCATAGGATAAAAAAATCAGAATTTGCTGCAATTATACAATAATATTTTGAATTGCAAATTACATCCTTTCCGGTAATACAATACCAAGTAATTCCATGGATAATTTCAACAGTTTTGAAACCTGGGTCAGCAACAACAAACGTTGTTCCCGTACCTGTGCGTTTTCTTCATGAAGCACAGAGACTTCGTGATAGTATTGATTGAATTCCCTGGCCAGATCAAAGCTGAAATTTGCAATCTGAGCCGGTGAAAATTCTTTTGCAGATTCTTCTATGACCCTCGGAAAATCCGTCATAAGTTTTATCAGTCTCCATTCTTTTTCCAGCATGGGTATCCCGTGCAGGTTTGAAGCATAACCTCTTTCCCCGGCTTTTCTCAATATGGAACGGATACGGGCATAGGTATATTGAATAAACGGCCCTGTATTCCCGTTGAAATCGATAGATTCTCTTGGGTCGAACAGCATTGTTTTACGGGGATCTACTTTCAGAATAAAATATTTGAGAGCACCCATACCCAGAATTTCAAAGAGTTCTGCCTGTTCTTCCCGGGGCATATCTTCCAGTTTGCCGGACTCCAGAGAAGTTTCACGGGCTGTTTCCACCATATTGTCCATCAAATCATCGGCATCAACCACCGTCCCTTCACGGGATTTCATTTTACCTTCCGGCAATTCCACCATGCCGTAAGACAAGTGTATGATATTATCTGCCCAGGAATATCCCAATTTGTTCAGGATGAGCTTCAAAACCTGGAAATGGTAGTTTTGTTCGTTCCCAACTACATAAACATGAGTATCAAAACGGGAAGCTTCATAACGGCTCACGGCTGTTCCCAGATCCTGTGTCATATATACAGAAGTACCGTCAGCTCGTAAAAGCAGTTTTTTATCCAATCCGTCATCTGTCAAATCACACCAGACAGACCCGTCTTCATTTTTGTAAAAAACACCTTTTCCCAGCCCTCTCATGACAAGTTCTTTGCCCAATAAATAGGTTTGGGATTCGTAATAAATGGTATCGAACGAAACGCCCATTCGTTCGTATGTCCGGTCAAATCCGCTGTAAACCCATTGGTTCATTGTTTCCCATAGCTTTATTACTGCCGGATCTCCCTGCTCCCACCTGACCAGCATATCTTGTGCTTCTTTCAAGATAGGGGCTTCTTTTTGAGCCGTTTCCTGATCCATGCCTCTTCTGACCAGTTCCCGCACCTGTTCTTTGTATTCCTTGTCAAAACGGACGTAGTAATCCCCAACCAGGTGGTCTCCTTTTATCCCGGTAGATTGAGGCGTGCTGTTTTCTCCAAACTTTTGCCAGGCCAGCATGGATTTACAAATATGTATACCCCGGTCGTTTACCAGGTTTACTTTTATAACACGGTGCCCGTTTGCTTCCATGATCCTGGATACAGACCATCCCAACAAGTTGTTTCGTATATGTCCCAGGTGAAGCGGTTTGTTGGTGTTGGGAGATGAGAATTCAATCATTACCGTTTTCCCCGATTCCGGTTTTTTTCCGTAATCAGGATCGGCGGCAATTTCCTCCAGGTTTTGCATCCAGTAGCCGGCTGACATTTTAAGGTTTAAAAAACCTTTTATTACCTGGAAAGATTCTACTTCCTTCACACGATTAACCATGGCCTGCCCCAGGTCCTGTGCTGTCTGTTCCGGTGATTTCCGGCTTAAGCGAAGTAATGGAAAGACGACTACGGTGTAATCTCCTTCAAATTCTTTACGTGTAGCCTGAACCTGAATTGCCTGGGGCTGAGGAAATGATCCGTAAAGTTCCTTGACGGTTTCTCTTAATGCCTCTGTTATAATAAGTTCTGCGTTCATTTTTTAAAATATTGCTTTATTGCCACCCTTACCCGGGGAGAAAGCATGATCATAGTGAATACCGTACAGAAAGCCATAAAGGCAAATGCAATGTCTATGATGTCAACGACTGCAGATAAGGGTATGACAGCTCCCATTACCAATGTTGCCAGGAAAAGGTAATTGTAATAATGTGCCCGGTGTGCGCCAAATAAAAAATTGGTACATTTTGTCCCGTAATACGAATAAGAGAACATGGTGGAGAAAGCAAATACAAGCACAACTCCCATAAGCAGATAACTCCCCCACCCCGGAATGGAACGTTCAAAAGATTCCATGACCATTTGCATTCCCTGCACATCGGAAACATTGTATTGTGCGTTAATCAATACGGCCAGGGCCGTTAATGTGCATATAAGCCCCGAGTCTATGGAAGGAGCGATCATGGCCACCAAACCTTCCCGCACCGGCTGGCTGTTGCGGGAAGCTCCGTGCATCATGGATGCCGTTCCAATCCCCGCCTCGTTTACAAAAGCAGCTCTGCGGGCTCCGATAACGATCACCGAACCGGCAAAGCCTCCCAGCCCCGCTTTGAAATGAAAGGCTTCGGTAAAAATTGCTCTGAACACCTGGGGTATTACTTCCAGGTTTGTAAATATGATATAAAAAACTATCAAAAAATAAAAGGCTACCATAAACGGCACAAGCCGGGAAGCCACCTTTCCTATTCGTTTGATCCCTCCCAATACCACAACCGATACAATGGCTGCAATAACCAGTCCGACGATAAACCTCAGGCCCAGTGTGTTTTCAATGCCTGCCGGCGTAAATACAACGGTTTGCAACGCTTCTGTAAGCTGATTGGACTGCATCAGGCAAAAAGTTCCTATCATACCGGAAACGGAAAAAACAACAGCAAGGGGTTTCCATTTTTTACCCAGGCCTTCCGTTATCATGTACATGGTTCCGCCCTGCATCTCTCCGGCGCTGTCTTTCCCTTTGTACATTATGGAAAGAGTTCCTTCAAAAAATTTTGTGGCCATGCCCAGGAAAGCACTCACCCACATCCAGAAAATGGCTCCCGGGCCGCCTATAGTGATGGCTACGGCTACACCGGATATGTTCCCCAGCCCCACAGTAGCGGCAATGGCCGATGTCAGTGCCTGGAATGAACTGAGTTGTCCTTCTGCCTTGTCTTCTTTTACTCCCGTAGCTTTCAAAGCTTTTCCGTAATATCTGAAAGGTATGAAACGGGAATAAATCATAAAAAACAATCCCCCTCCGATGAGGGTAATGAATAATGGCAGATTGAGCCATGAACTAAAGGAATGCAGTGCGTTACCCAGTGCGTCAAACATAGGCTAACCCAGATAAGCTTTGAGTAATTTGCTTCTGGCACTGTGACGCAGGCGGCGTATGGCTTTTTCTTTTATTTGGCGGACACGTTCACGGGTAAGTCCGAATTCTTCGCCAATCTCTTCCAGTGTCATTTCCTGGGTTCCTATTCCAAAGAAATATTTCACTATATCCCTTTCACGTTTTGACAACGTAGACAACGCTCTTTCAATTTCCTTGTTCAGGCTCTCGTTTACCAAACCGCGGTCTGCGTTGGGAGAATCGTTGTTTACCAGAACATCCAGCAGGCTGTTGTCCTCTCCGTCAATAAACGGGGCGTCAACGGAAACGTGACGGCCGGATACACGCAGGGTATCGGATATTTTTTCACTCGGTATTTCAAGGATCTCGGCAAGCTCTTCCGGAGAAGGTACGCGCTCGTGTTCCTGTTCGAATTTGGAAAGAGCCCGGTTGATTTTGTTAAGCGATCCCACCTGGTTCAGGGGAAGTCTAACAATACGGCTTTGTTCGGCCAGTGCCTGGAGAATGGATTGCCTGATCCACCAGACTGCATATGATATAAATTTAAATCCGCGCGTTTCGTCAAACTTTTCAGCCGCTTTAATCAATCCCAGGTTCCCTTCGTTTATCAAATCCGGCAGGCTAAGCCCTTGGTTCTGATATTGCTTGGCAACAGAAACCACGAACCTCAAATTAGCACGGGTCAATTTTTCAAGCGCTTCCTGGTCACCTTTCCTGATACGTTGTGCCAGTTCCACTTCTTCTTCCACAGAGATCAGATCTTCCCTGCCTATTTCCTGTAAATA
>DAOSXZ010000039.1:0-11275 GCA_035380845.1 Bacteroidales bacterium
ATGATTGCATTCCAAATGGACTGCAAAAGTAACATTTAATTCTTAATATCAAGAGGTTTAGAGTAAAATTTCCAAAAAAAACGTCCGTTTAGCTATCTTTGCACCATGAATTTCACAACCCTCCTGATGGCGTGGTTCACAGACAACCAAAGGGAATTACCCTGGAAAGAATACAACGATGCATACTCAATATGGGTATCAGAGATCATACTGCAACAAACAAGGGTACAGCAAGGGAAAATGTATTTTCACCGCTTCCTGGAAGCTTTTCCAACTATTGACAGCCTTGCCCAAGCCCCTGAGGACCAGGTTTTAAAAACATGGCAGGGACTGGGTTACTATTCCCGGGCACGATATATGCATAAGACTGCAAAAAAGATTATGAGGGAATACGGCGGATCATTTCCCAACGATACAAGGTCACTGGAAAAATTGGACGGCATAGGGCCCTATACGGCAGCTGCTATAGGTTCTTTTGCTTTCGGGTTGCCTGTCGCTGCACTGGACGGGAACGGGTACCGTATACTGGCCAGGTATTTTGGAATTGATATTCCGGTTGACACATTGCAGGCAAAAAGATCTTTTGCTACTTTAGCCCAATCATTATTACCTGCCGGGGACAGTGCTTCATTCAACCAGGCATTGATGGATTTCGGATCCCTTATCTGCACGCCCAGACCCGTATGCAGTATCTGCCCCATGGCAGACACATGCATTGCATACCGTGACGGTCAGACAGAAATGCTCCCTGTAAAAAAAGAAAAAACAGCGGTCAAAACAAGGTATTTCCATTACCTGGACATAGAAAACGGGAGTATAACGTACATAAGGCAACGAACCGGAAACGATATTTGGAAAGGTTTGTATGAATTTCCGCTTGTTGAAACCTCTTTGCCGGCCGGTTATCCGGAGCTGATCCAAACAAAGGCTTTTCAAAAAATCCTGGACATTTCATCCTGTACACTTATTAATATTTACAGATCCAAACCCCACAAATTGTCTCATCAGATCATATACCCTGTTTTTTACAAGATACTTTCCCCCGTAACCGGTAAGCACCTGAAAGAAGAATATCTGGAAATTGACCGCAAGGATCTTTCACAATATGCAGTTTCCAGATTGATAGAAAAGTATATGGATTTTTTTCCTAATTTTGCCGGCTTATGAAACCGTCGCTTTTCCGTATTTCATTTCTTCTCCTATGCTTTTCAATGCTCTCTGTAACAGGATGGAGCCGGGAATTGCGCATTGACAGGATTGAACTCACAGGCAACAAGATAACCAAAGATTTTATTATCCTTAGAGAATTGCCGTTTGCAACGGGAGATACAATCAGAGAGGACAATCTTGCGGAACAGTTACGCCTGGCAAAAGAGAATTTAAACAACCTGCTTCTGTTCAACTTTGTAGAGATATCCCCACTCGGATCAATTGAAGATCCAACGTTGATCACGGTGATTATCCAGGTACAGGAACGATGGTATATATGGCCGCTTATTGAAGTCAAGTTGGAAGAACGCAACCTGAGTACCTGGCTGCAAAACTGGGATTTCTCAAAAATCACTATTGAAGCCGGAGCCCGCATTGATAATTTTTTGGGATTGAAACACAAATTGGTCATTGCGGCTCACGGAGGTTACCAGTGGGGTGTTTTCCTTGGATACCGGGACATATCCCTGGACAGGAAAGGCAAGCATTTTATGAGCGTGGATATGCAGGGAAATTTCAGCCACAACCTGGATATTTTTACCGGGGAAGACAAACCGGCAAGGTACAATTTGCCGGATATAATCCTGGAAAAATCCATAGACACCAGGATCAATTACACATACCGTCCGGACATACGCACCCTGCATCATATCTCTTTCATGCATGAATACAGCATGCTTGCAGATACCGTATTGAAGATCAATCCCCACTACTGGGGTAACGACCGGTTGCAGCGCAACGCTTTCAGGCTTAATTACAGGTACCGGCTTGATCAAAGGGATTACCATCCTTATCCCCTGAAAGGTTATTACCTGCAGGCAGGCATAAACACCTATATTACAACCGATGCCTCTGTACGTTATGCCCAGCTTACACTGGGACTTCAGTATTTCAAACAGATCCGGGATTCCCGCTGGTATATCTCAAGTGTCTTTTCCGGGGGGTACTCTCTGGCCAACACACAGGCTTATATTTTGGAAAAAGCCATTGGGTACGATAATAACATGATGCGCGGCTACGAATATACCGTGGCAGACGGCCAAATATTTGCCATTTCAAATAATACGCTAAAATTCAATATTCTAAAGAAAAGAACGTTCACCATCAACTGGCTCTCATTCCTGCCGCAATTCAATAAGATCCATCTTTCCATATACGCCAATGCACATTTTGATATGGGATATGCCTATAACAAATGGGACTACCACCTGAATACCCTGAGTAATCAGTTTCTATATGCAGGAGGACTGGGCATAGACCTGGTTACATATTACGATATGGTAATAGGTATAGATTATTCGGTGAATAAACAGTGTGAACATGGCTTTTTATCATGGAAAAATTTCTATTTTTCCATAAAAGTTCCATTCATATAAACAGCGGTCATTTTGTCAGTCATATCCTGTGGCACGATGATTGACAGAATGATTACAGATGATACAGATATGAATTTAATTCTCAGTGATAAAATGACCGTTATTCCTTTAATGGAAATGGATATGGAAGAGAACCCGGGTACTGTTCGCGAAGATGAATCACCTCAAATACTTCCCTTGCTGGTTCTGCGCAATGCCGTTGTTTTTCCGGGAACCCTCATCCCCATTACCGTCGGCAGAGAGAAATCAATGAAATTGGTCAGGGATAGTTTTGCGGGAGATAAATGGGTGGGAACTGTTACTCAGATGAATCCTCTGGATGATGATCCCGACGAACATGAAGTAAGCCGCCACGGTTGTCTGGCAAAAATACTTAAGATCATTGAAATGCCTGAAGGGGGTGTTACAGTGATATTGCACGGAAGCCGGCGTTTTCATGTGGAGCGGATGGTTAGGAAAGATCCTTATTTTGAAGCAGAAGTACGCTACCTGTCAGATATCTTGCCCCTGGAAAATAACACCAATTACAAAGCGATTGTAGAAGGTATCAAAGAAGTAGCCGCACAAATTTTTCAGTTAACTCCCAGTATTCCCAAAGAAGCTGAATTTGCCCTGAAAAACATTGAAAAGGAAGATTTCCTGGTCAATTTTGTTGCATCCAACATATACCTGGAGGGCATTCATGACAAACTCAGCCTGCTGGCTATAGACAACCTGGAAGACAGGGCTTCCAAATTACTGGAACTGTTATATAAACACCTTGAGCTTCTGAAATTCAAGGAACAGATACATCAAAAAGTCAGGGGGGAGATAGATCAACAACAAAAAGAATATTACCTGAGCAACCAGTTAAAAACCATACAGGATGAATTAGGGTTGTCGCAGGATATGGAAGAGATCGACAACCTGCGGCAGCAGGCAGCAAAGAAAAAATGGAGTAAAGAAATTGCCGATATCTTTGAAAAAGAAGTCCAGAAACTGGAGCGTGCCAACCCGCACCAACCGGATTACGGAATCCAGCTGAATTACCTTCAGTTTCTTGTAGATCTTCCCTGGAGAGAATTCACCAAAGACCATCTGGATTTGAAAAGAGCCCGGCGGGTACTGGACCGGGATCATTCCGGTCTGGATACGGTCAAGGAACGGATCCTGGAGCATCTGGCCGTACTGAAACTGAAAGGAGATATGAAATCCCCCATTCTTTGCCTTTACGGTCCTCCCGGAGTTGGCAAAACTTCGCTGGGAAAATCGGTGGCACATGCACTGGGCAGGAATTTCGCACGCATATCACTCGGCGGTCTTCATGATGAATCGGAAATCAGAGGGCACAGACGGACATACATCGGCGCCATGCCGGGACGGATCATCCAAAGCATAAAAAGAAGCAAGTCCTCAAATCCGGTCATTGTGCTGGACGAGATCGACAAAGTGGGAGCCGATTTCAGGGGAGACCCCTCCTCGGCATTGCTGGAAGTGCTGGATCCCGAACAAAACAATACGTTCCACGACAATTACCTGGATGTGGATTACGACCTTTCAAATGTTTTGTTCATTACGACAGCCAACAGTATCGGGAATATCCAGCCGGCCCTGAGAGACCGGATGGAAATGATCCCCATTAACGGGTACCTGGCCGAAGAAAAAAGAACAATTGCCCGCAAACACTTGTTGCCCAAGCAACTGGAGGCCCACGGGCTGAAACCGTCTCAACTCAGGTTGAGCCGCCATGCCATTGATGTGGTAATTAACGAATACACACGGGAATCCGGTGTACGCAACCTGGAAAAACAACTGGCCAAAATTGCGCGCAACATTGCCAAAAAAATCGCTTTCGGAGAAACTTACAATCCAAACCTGACTCCGGATAATGTGCGTGAAATCCTGGGAGTCCATCGTATTATACAAGATATTCAAAAAGGAAATGAATTTCCGGGAGTAGTTACGGGATTGGCCTGGACAGAGACCGGAGGAGAGATCCTTTTTGTGGAATCCAGCCTAAGCAAGGGAAAAGGGACCTTAACTACCACCGGAAACCTGGGAGATGTCATGAAAGAATCGGCCATTATTGCCCAGCAATACCTGAAAGCACATGCAGGGCTTCTGGATCTTGATCCGAAGATTTTTGAAAAGACCGACATTCACCTTCACGTTCCTGAAGGGGCTATTCCCAAAGACGGGCCATCGGCCGGGATCACCATGATCTGCTCCATGGCCAGTGCTTTTAAAGATAAGTGCATACGGAAAGGAGTTGCCATGACCGGTGAAATCACCCTGCGAGGCAGACTTCTTCCTGTAGGTGGCATAAAAGAAAAAATTCTTGCCGCCAAACGGTCCGGGATTAAAACCATTATTCTTTCCGAAGATAACCGTAAAGATATTGAAGAGATCAACCCCGATTTCATAAAAGGCATTGATTTTCAATTCATGAAGACTATACCCGAGGTCATCAAATACGTATTGTAGCGTGGATGTAACCATTGAAGCCAGCTGGAAAAAAATGCTGGAACCGGAATTCTCAAAACCGTATTTTGAAAATATCGTTTCTTTCCTGCACTCGGAAAAAAAGAAAGGAAAAACCATATATCCGGCCGGGAGACAGATCTTCAATGCTTTTGAAATGACGCCCGTTTCTGATTTAAAAGTTCTTTTACTGGGCCAGGATCCCTATCACCGCCCCGGTCAGGCTCACGGGTTGTCCTTTTCCGTGCCCCGCAATACCGTTCCTCCGCCTTCTCTGAAAACCATATTTGCCGAGTTGAACGCAGATACAGGTATTGTGCCGCCTTCCCACGGATGCCTGGAAGCATGGGCTGCACAGGGAGTCATGTTGCTCAATGCCATCCTCACAGTCGAGGCGGGAAAACCCGCCTCACACAGCCATATTGGCTGGATGGAGTTCACAGACGCGGTGATCCGGACAGTATCCGAAAAAAAAGACAATATCGTTTTTTTATTGTGGGGGAATTTTGCCCGCAGTAAAAGAAGCCTAATAGATTCCTCCAGGCATTGTATCCTGGAAGCAGCGCATCCTTCACCACTTGCCCGCGGCGCATTTTACGGGTCCCGGCCTTTTTCAAAAACAAATGCATACCTGGTCTCAAAAGGGATCAGACCCATAGACTGGCATTTGTAAAGAACAATATCCGATATTTTTCTTATTTTTGGTGTTTAACCAATTTATTTATCTCCATGGAAAAGATCGCTGTCTTTCCCGGTTCTTTTGATCCGTTCACTTCCGGTCACCTTGATGTGCTGCATTCGGCACTTAAACTTTTTGACAGGATCATTGTCGCGGTTGGTGTAAACCAACAGAAAGTAAGTCTTTTTTCTCCGCAGGCACGTGTTGCCATCATCAAAGAAGTAGTCAAGGATCTGACACAAGTGGAAGTTTGTTCATTCAAAGGTCTGACAATAGATTTTTGCCGGAATAATAACATCAATTTCATTTTCAGGGGAATCCGCACAACGACCGACTTTGAACTGGAACAGGTTATTGCCCAGGTAAACTCCAAAATGGCTCCAGAGATCCAGACAATATTTATTCCTTCCGGACCCAGATTTTCATTTATTTCTTCCACCGTGGTACGGGATGTGCTGTTAAACGGAGGGGACGCAGGATGTATGTTGCCCCCCGGTGTGGATTTAAATAAGTATTTAAAAATGTAAGACACCCTTATGTGGTCTCTGTTTCTGGCTGTTTTTTACAACCTTTTTCTGTGTCTTAACGGGGGTAGCGATTCCCCGGTTATCCTGGCTATCCAGCAAGGAGAACATGTGGTTCCGGTAGACACACTGTCCCCGGATTTCAACGGATGTATGACCTTCACGGGGGAACAAGCTCTTGAGCCGGGACAATACATGTTTGTCCAGGATAACAAGAGGCTTTTCAATTTTCTCGTATCCCGGTCCGAACCACTGTCCATACGTTTTATAGCTACCATAAACAAAGGCAGGACAGAAGACATACAGATAGACGGCTCTGAAGAAAACAATGCCTATATACGTTTTTACCGGTTCCTTCAGGATAAATATGCCCTGATTAACAACATACTGGATTCAGACTCGGATCCGCAGGAAAAATTACAGGAAGTAGAACGGCTGGAAGAGACCATCCGTGAATACACCCTCTTCCTGGCCGGACAGTTTGACAGTTATATGCTGGGGATCATCGCCCGGAATGTGTTCACGCCACAGGATCCAGAAAGAGTTGATCCGTTGTATTACCTGGATTATATTGATTTCAAAGACTCCCGCTACCTGAACACATCCATTCTCCCGGTAAGGCTTAAAGAATTCTTTACACAAGAACTGGTACAACAGCCGGATACACTTATACGTTATACCGACCTGCTCCTGCAAGAAGAAATGCACCCGCGTGTAAGAACGTATACTGCCAGGTACCTGTTCACCTTGTTTTTCACGAGCGAGATCATGGGAATGGAACGCGTTGCCGTACACATTGCCCGTGATTATTTTTTAGACGATCCCACTCTTTCTGACGATCCTGAAATGTTACGGGAAATGGAGACATATGTACAATTTAACAGTCAATGCCTTACCGGTATGAAAGCACCTTCACTTGAATTGCCGGACGCTGAAGGAACACTCAATTCTCTGTATGCAATCAGTGATCCGTATACTGTCGTTTTCTTTTTTGACGAAAATTGTCCTGCTTGCAGTGATGCATTGCTGAAATTGGTGAAATTTTCACAAAATACTGAAAACAAAGATGTTCAACTCTATGCTGTATATATAGGAGACAATCGTGATGTTTTTAAAAAGTATTCGGATTTCTTTCCGCAGAACTGGACTGCAGTCTGGGATCCCAATTTCATTTCCGGATTTCAAAAGAAATACAACGTCAGAAGCACACCCAGGATCTATTTATTGGATAAGAACAAGATCATTATAGGAAGAGATATTGGTACTGAAACACTCATTGAGATCCTGAGGGATCACCGCTCAAGGGAAAAAGTTGATTTGCCTGCAGCCCCGGATATGATCCTGGAAACCGCGAACGGGGAATCCTATGCACTGTATGATATCGAATCTTCATATACTGTACTGTACCTGTACGATCCTTCCTGTGCTACATGCGGTATGGTAACTCAAATCCTGTACGGTTTGCATAATGACACCCGGGGCAAGGGAGTCCGGTTTTCAGCTGTATATACGGGAAATGACTACAAATCCTGGAGAAAATGGCTGGCAGAAGGCGGATATACTGAATGGATCAATCTGTGGAATCCATCCGGAGATGACCGAATTGCAAGTAATTACAACCTCAACGATATACCTTTGATCCTGCTTTTAGATGAAGATAAAAAAATAATAGCAGATCATCTCTCCGTGGAAACACTGACATATATACTAAAAGAACTTATGCCTTATGATCCATTATTTTGACGAATTTCTAAAAATACTACATCAGAAAGGCGAGTTGTTAACTATAACCCGTCGCATAGACACAAATCAGGAAATTACTGAAATCACAGACCGTCAGGCCAGCCGGCCAAACGGAGGAAAAGCGCTTCTCTTTACAGATACGGGGACTGCTTTCCCTATTGTAACCAACGTTTTTTCTTCCGAAAAAAGAATTGCACTCGCATTCGAAATGGACACCCTGGATGACGTATGCAACAGGATCACTGCATTTTACCAGGCCATCTCACAAAGTCGCACAAGCAACCGGTTCATGAGAAGATCTCCCGTTTCCGAATTCAACCAATATGTTCCAAAAACATCGAACGCAGGTTCCTGCCAGGAGATCGCCCTGTTCCCGCCGGATTTGAACAGGATCCCTTTTTTGCGAAACCGTCCCTTTGACCAGGCTCACAGCCTGCATGAAGTACCGCTGTTGATCAAGAATCCTTACCTGGATACTTATACCATTGAATCCACACGTTTGCTGTGGCATTCAAAAACCACCGTACAGCTCAGGTTTGAACCGGGATCACAGGCTTCTTTGTTTATCAATGAATCTCCCCAGGCAAGAATTCCGGTAGCATTGTTTTTCGGAGGAGATCCCTTGTATACACTTACAGGGATAATACCTCGCTCCACAGACGTGGATCCGTTGTTAATGGAAGGTTATCTTAGAAGAAAACCAATTATCAAAGTTCCTTGTTTGAGCCAGCCGCTGGAAGTCCCCGAAAATTGTGACCTGATCATAGAGGGATACATAGATAAAAATGCCCAGCTGGTTCCTTCCGCATCGTGCGGGGAAAACACCGGGTTTTATTCCACGGGGGGAAAAGAACCGCTGATGCACGTTACCTGTGTGACACACAGGAAAAACCCGAAATTACTCCTGAGAATTCCCTCTCTGGGAGTAATGCGGTCCAGAAGACATCTTTCCAAAGCCGTTTCGGTTTTTGTGGAAACAAATATTGAACAAACCATTGCAATGGAAGTACGCCGGATCTGCTTTCCTTATTTTGCCGAAAACGGTTCTGCTGCTGTTGTAGCCATAAGAAAGTATTATCAGGGACAAACATACAAAGTAGCCCATGCTTTTTGGGGATCATCCATAACGTACCTGAACAAATTACTGATCCTGGTAGATGAACATGTAAATGTTACCAACCTGCATGAAGTAAACGAATGCATTAAAAAACACTACAATCCGTCCCGGGATACTTTTTTCAGCAGGGGTCCGCTCAGTATGTCAGACTTTGCTGCTCCCCAATCGGGTTTTGGAGGAAAAATGTGCATAGATGCCACCACAAAAGGAAGCGACAACCTCCACAAACCGTCTATGGGTAAAGAACCGTATCAGTTTTTTCATAAATCGGAAAAGAATCATCTGAAATATCATCCTGACATACGGATAATGATAGCTGTCGATGAAGCAGTTAATCTAAAAGACAAAGATTTGTGTTTCTGGATGATGATCAATCAAACAGACCCAATAAGGGATGTTTCTATTGAAAAAGGCATTTTGCTGGTAGATGCCTGCACCAAAAAGAAAGGTGACCCGGGTGTGCTCCGTCCATGGCCAAATATAAGTTGTTCGTCAATGGACACCATAATGGCAGTGGATAATTACTGGGAACGCCTTAAGATTGGAGAATTCATTCCCTCTCCCTCAATCAGATTTCAACCTTTTTTGCGAAACGGCAAAGCGCATATAAGTAAGTAGAGGCCCAGCAGCAACATAACCACCACAGAGATCCTGCCCACATAATCCCCGTGTTTCACATAAAAAGTCAACGTATCATTCAGATTGATTGTCCCGTTGAAAGCAACGGGTTCCCACCATTGTGTCTGAATAAGACGCTCTCCTTTCTGGTTAATCAGGGCAGAGATTCCCGTGTTGGCACTGTGCGCAACACTTCTTCTTGTTTCAATCGCCCTTAAGGAAGCGTAACTTACATGTTGCCGGTAACCCGGTGTGTTCCGCCACCAACCGTCATTGGTGATAACTGTCATAAAATTGGCTCCGTTTTTAACATAGCCGGTAAAAAATTCTCCATAAACAGATTCATAACAAATAGCCACCCCGGTAGTTTCCCTGCTGTCTTTCCTTGTGAAAACCGTTCGTTCAGTTTGTGTACCAAGAGTGCCGGTGGTCCCTCCCAGATCAAGTGATAATTTTTCAATAAAAGGAAACATGTCTATGTAAGGCATTTTTTCACTCCCCACTACTAGTTTTGACTTGTGATAAATCTGAATGCGATCAGTAGTATCCAACTGTACAGCCGAATTGTAAACTTCGTACCACCTGTCACGGAATGGACGTGCCGAAGGAGTAGGCTTTACAGAGGAAGCAGGATAAAAACCAATGGTATTGGCACCGAATATAAAAGCTGTTCCAGGATATTCTTTTACCAATTGTCTATAGAGAACCACAGAAGAAGATGAATAATAATTGCCCAGCACGATCTCGTGAACACTTGTTTCCGGCGCAATAACATAACGGGTGGAAGCAGTGATTTGATCCCGGGCAAGACTCAGGATTTTCCGGTCCTGTTCTTCCTGGGTCATTGTACTGTATTTTTCCTTCCATGGATCAATGTTGGGTTGAACGACCACAACCTCAACGGGTCTTTCAGGCTCTTTATACGTATAAAATCTTATAATTGAAATAATTATGGGGACAACAACTAAAATCCCCAACAATATGACTTTTCTTTTGGTTATCTTTTGTCTGAAGAAGAAAAAAATCATCAGGTTGATTATCCAAATCCACAAACTGCCTCCAAGAACACCGGTAACCTCGTACCACTGAACCAGGCTCACGTTGGTTGCAAAACCGTTTCCAAGAACAAGCCAGGGAAATGATATTTCAGCATCAAAATAGAAAAGCTCCCATGCAATCCACAGGACTGCCAGAAATATATATGCCAAAACATCGTTTTTCCCTTTTTTAAGAAACCATTTTTTTACCCTGCGAAAAATTGCAAAAATTACAAACATTTGAAACGCATTGCCAAAAATGGCAAAAAGGCCTCCTGCCAGTGTACTGTAACATACCCAAAAGACTGTCAATGCATTCCAGATAACAAATGTAAGGGCATAATATTTCCAGCATCCTTTTGTCCCGTTCGCAGTAAATGCTTGCTCCAGCCACAAAAGTGGAACAAACGCAAATAACAGAATAAGACCGGTGTGTGGAAGAAGAAAAGGGATACTCAGCAAAATGCCCGATAATACGGACATTACAAGATTTTTGCGTACGGAATTCATGA
>DAOSXZ010000040.1:0-11091 GCA_035380845.1 Bacteroidales bacterium
GTTAGTAATTAATTGTTAGGTTGATAATCTTATTCGTTGTTTATATCTGAAGGACAGCTGTACGGGGTCGTCTTTGTCGTCCACAAAGAAAACGCTCACGGCAGCTATCAGCAGACATATTCCGGAGAACACCAGGGCAAAAATGGTGTGCCCTCCGTAGATGTGTTTTACCATAATCCCTCCTATAAGCCCGTTGCATATCTGGGGGATGGTTATAAAGAAGTTGAATATTCCCATGTAAACACCCATTTTATGGGCAGGTAAAGCCCCTGCTAAAATGGAATACGGCATGGCTAGGATACCGGCCCAGGCAATACCCACTCCCACCATGGGCAGTATGAGCAATGAAGGATCTTTAATGACATAAAATGACAGAAATCCTGCGGCTCCTAGGAAAAGACACAGGGCATGCGTACCCTTGCGTCCAATTTTTTTGGCTATCCAGGGTAGCAAAAATGCAAAAACAGCGGCTACTCCGTTGTATACTCCCTGAAGGATACCTACCCAGTCGCCTGCATCTGCATAGGCTTGTGAGGTGTTGTCTGTAGAACCGTATACATGTTCAGCCACAGCAGGAACCATGTAGACCCACATGGAAAACAAGGCAAACCAGGAAAAAAACTGAACCACGCCCAATTGCTTCATGGTTTTCGGGATTTTCAAAAAATCCTTACCTATCTGCCAGAAGGGCATTTTCTCGGGATGATTTCCGTCTTCCGGCGGGTGTTCTTTTGTTTTTATTACGGTCCATAATACGCTACCCATAAGAACCGCGGCTCCAATATAGAAGGCATACGTTACGTTATTGGCTACCAAACCACCGTTTTGCGGATGGGGAACATTGGATATCCCAAACCAATTAGTCAATAGGTAAGGAAGGATAGCCCCCAAAACAGCTCCTACTCCTATAAGCGATGTCTGAACCGAAAAGCCCAGAGTACGCTGATCTGAAGGGAGCAGATCGGCAACCAGGGCCCTGAATGGTTCCATAGCTACGTTGATAGAGGCATCCATGATCATCAAAATACCAGCCCCTATGAACATAGGAGCAATGTAAGGAGCCAACAGCGGAGCATTAGGCATCAGTACCAGGGCCAGAGATGCCATAATGGCTCCGGCCAGAAAGAAAGGCCTTCTGCGTCCAAGACGGGTCCATGTTTGGTCGCTGTAATGTCCTATGATCGGCTGTACAATCATGCCGGTCAGCGGGGCGGCGATCCAAAACAGGGAAAGATGGTCCACGTCTGCACCAAAAGACTGCAGGATACGGCTTACATTGGCATTCTGCAAGGCAAGACCAAATTGAATACCCAGGAACCCGAAG
Source organism: Bacteroidales bacterium (assembly GCA_035380845.1). GTDB lineage: Bacteria > Bacteroidota > Bacteroidia > Bacteroidales > UBA932 > DMER64. Next base: position 1,325 of record DAOSXZ010000040.1, read on the forward strand.
GTCATATTCCAGATATTCCAGAATGTCATTTTAGATTTTTTAGTCATAGTAGGTCTCGGGTAATAAATTGTATAAAAATACAAACTTCACCTAATAATATATAGGTAAAACCGATGAAATTCAGAAAATTTTTGATGAAATTAAAGATTTCTGCGACAAAATGTCAGTCGGTCTCTCCTTCTATCCATTTCATAAATGCCGGAATTCTTACCCGGCTCACCAAGATGGAATGCTTGAAAGGGGGTTGCAGTTCAATTCGCAACCGGCTGTTAAAATGCTTGGATATGGTACTGATGGCAGAAATACTGGCAATGCAATTGCGTGACAATTTGAAAAATTCTTTAGGATCCAGCTGCTCTTCAATGGAATCCAGGCTGGAATCCGAAAAATGATGCTTCCCGTCCCGGGTCATTATGTATGTACTTTTTTCCTCCGAGTAAAAATAGGCAATGTCGTTGGTTTTGATTATGATGATCTGGTCTCCCACTTTAACAACGAAACGTTGTTTGTATTCCTGCGACAATGTAAGGATCCTGCCCAGACTTTCCAGGTCCTGGGGTTTGGCCATTGGCATGCGGCATTTTTCCACAGCTGTGACAAATTCCTTATCGCCAACGGGTTTGAGCAGGTAATCCACAGCGCTCTTTTTCAGGGCAGCCAATGCGTAATGTTCGTATGCAGTGATGATGATTACCGGAGGCATATCGGAAATCCTGTTGAACAATTCAAAACATATGCCGTCAGAAAGTTCCACGTCCATGAAGATCAGATCCACCTTATGTGTTTCCAGCCATTGGGCAGCTTTATCCACTGAATCCAGGACAGCGGCAATAAGGGCATCGGGGTAATGTACGTTCAACAGCCTTTTTAGTTGCAGCTGTGCGGGAATCTCATCTTCCAGTATCAAAACTCTCATCTTTTCAATCCAATAAAGGCAGTTTCACCTGAAAGGACTGCCTGTCGTTTGTAATTGTTATATCTTTCTGAAATACAGACAAGTATTGACCCCTAATATTTTTAAGACCTACCCCGGTGGAGGCAACGCGGTACGTTTTGGGTTGGATATTGTTACTGACAACCAGGCATCCGTCCCGGGTGGCTATATGAATCTCCAATGGCTTGTCTTTACTCACAATATTGTGTTTGGTCGCATTTTCCACCAAAAGCTGCAAGCTGCAGGGAACGATATGTTTTTGCATGTCTTCCGGCTGCACATCGTAAGTAACCAGCAGGGAATTGTCAAAACGTTGTGATAAAAGATCAATATACAATTGCACAAAATCCAACTCGTCTTTCAATATTATGGTCTCTTCCTCTCCCACTTTCAAAAAATGGCGGTACAAGGATGCCAGTTTACGTACGTAATCACTGGCTTTATCTGCATCTGTATGGATCAAATAATCTAAAGAGTTCAGGCTGTTGAACAGAAAGTGGGGATTCAACTGCCGTTTAAGTTGCTGGTACTGGAACCTGGCTTTGTTTTTTTTCCCGATCTCCAGGTCCAGGGCCTTTTTTTGCACCCTCCCGTAATAGGCATAGATGTCCATCCCGGCAATGATGATCATGTTGAAAAACATGGCGGCCAGTGCCGTATACCAGAACGAATAATTAAAAAAAGAATCTTCTATGGTACCCTGCAATTGTGGAGACATGACTTTCATAAGAATGGCTGAGCAAAACGCGATCACAAGTAAACCCGAAATTTCCAGCATGGTACGTAGCATGGGCTTTTCTCCGTAATCTATATGACGCACTATCATCCATACCAATAAAAGATCCAACAGGATCATCAACAAAGCCAACGGATAATTACGCAGCAAAGCGGTTAGTATTTCATTGAAATTCAGGTTGAAATGGTTCTGAAAAAAAGGGATGGCTCCTTCAAAGGCAAGGCGAAAGGCAAGCACAAAGAAGGCCAGAAGTAATATTTCAATAATGGTATTCCTTTTTGTCCCAGTAGTCATCCTGTTTATTTTTTCTTACGGCGGACCACAAAGAACAAAGCCCATCCCAGGAATTCGGTTACCAGAGTGGTGGTAAGCACATAGGTCAGAATGGTCTTCAATTCCGGGAAAAGTGCCTGTATCCACCGGGCCCCGTTTGTTCCCAGGAAAAAACCGGCAAATGATGACAAAAGCAATAACCCTACCATCACATCCACCGGGCCGTCGTAATAACGGATCAGTATCACCACCATGGCTATAGTAAGGCAGGTAAGTAAAAATGTATCTCCGAATGATGTGTCGTGAAGCAAAAGACATGTCAGTGCATGAGCCAGTGCAAATCCATGAATGATCAGATGTGTTACCCCGGTCTTTGTCATAATGGGTAAAGTTACAAAAAATATTGAAGTTTTTTTTAAGTATATTTGTTAGGTAATACTAATTTATCCGATTATGGAACTGACATTTCGTATTCATTATAAAACACAGCAGGACAGTTTTTTGTCAATATGCGGAAACATTCCCGAACTGGGTAATGACAATATCAATGAGACCGTTGCCATGCACCCCGGCAAAGATGGCTGGTGGGAGGCAAACTTATCTGTTGACAAACTTCCCAAAGTGCTGGTTTACCAGTATTATGTTCACTTACAGGATGGCACGGTCATTACTGAGCCATTAAAACACATTCACAAAGACCTGCCTTCCAGGGAAAAAATCTTTTTTCTTGACAAATGGACCGAACCTGCCTATTCTTATGTTTTTTTAACCCATAAAGCCAAAACGCTTACAAAAGAAGATATTGCCCTGGTAACACAATCCGGAGCGGTTCCCGCCGGTTGCCACGTTGCCGTTTCCGGGAACAGCCAAGCCCTTGGCATGTGGGATCCGGCACACGCTCTCACTTTACAATATGCCGGAGCGGGTTTGTGGGAAGCTGCATTAAGCCTGTCCCTGATCAAAGACGAAAAGGTAGAATACAAGTATATTATAAGAAATAACAAGGACCATTCTCTTGTAGAATGGGAAGAGGGAGAAAACCGGATCTTTACTTTGCCTTCCGGTTTGAAATCCGGCCGGGATCACCTTGTCCTGCGGGACACACCCCTGAGAAGCCGTAGTGAAGGTTTGCGTCATGCCGGTACAGCCATTCCGGTATTTTCTCTCCGCAGCAAAAACAGCTGGGGTATAGGAGATTTCGGGGATCTTACAAAAATGGCCGATTGGGCAGCCGTTACGGGACAGCGTGTACTTCAAATCCTGCCTGTGAATGATACGACCATGTTTCACAACTGGATAGATTCCTATCCTTACGGAGGCATTTCCATCATGGCTTTACATCCCTTGTATGCAGACATAAACGCCATATTGTCTGACACTGATAATTCCGTTGACCTGTCTGCTTACCAAAACGAACGAACAAGCCTGAATGAATTGCCGGAACTGGATTACGACAAAGTATCCAGACTCAAATGGACCGTTCTGAAACTTATATTCAAGCATACCGGCAAAGAAGTCATGGAATTGGCTTCTTACAAATCTTTCATCAGGAAAAACAAAAAGTGGCTGAGACCTTATGCATTATTTTGCGTGCTGCGTGATAAATTTGGAACGGCTGACTACACGTTATGGGGAAAATATGAAAAATACGACCCGGTATTCGCAATGGATTTCGACAACCTGGACTTGTATATTTTCGTGCAGTATTACCTGGACAAGCAATTGCAGGAAGCGCATAAATACTTGAACAACAAAGGTGTGATCCTGAAAGGCGATATACCCATAGGTATCACCCCCATGAGTGTTGAAGCCTGGACCGAGCCTCATTTGTTTAAAATGGATTCCCAGGCGGGTGCACCGCCGGATGAATTTTCCGTACAGGGACAGAACTGGGGTTTTCCCACTTATAACTGGGAAGTTATGGAAAAAGACGGATATGCCTGGTGGAAAAACCGTTTTGCAAACATGGCGCGGTATTTTGACGCATACCGTATAGATCACATCCTGGGATTCTTCCGCATCTGGACCATTCCGCGCGAACAAACGCAGGGATTGATGGGTTACTTTGACCCGGCCTTGCCGTTCACAGCAGACGAAATGCAACGGTGGGGACTGGCTTTTGACTACGAAAGGATGGTCAAACCTTACATTACCCAACAGATCATAGACTCGGTTTTCAACGAAAACGCCTCGGCAATAATTGAAAAATACCTCCAAAAGAGAAATAACGCACACCTGCTGGAATTGAAGGAACCTTTCAATACACAACGGAAGATCTCGGATCATTTTGAAACCCTTCCTGATACCGAAGAAAACAATTTCATTCGCAACAGCCTGATGGATCTGGTGGCCAATGTACTGTTCATTCCGCACCCGGGAAAAGAAAACGCTTTCCACCCAAGGATCTCGGCACAGTTCAACTATTCGTACAAAGCACTGGACGAAGAAACCAAATTCGCATTCAACCGGCTTTACGACCACTTCTTTTACAAAAGGCACAACGAGTTCTGGTACCGGCAGGCCATGAAAAAGCTGCCACCTCTTATCTCGGCAACCGGGATGCTCTGCTGTGCGGAAGATCTGGGAATGATCCCGGATTGTGTTCCTCCCGTTATGAAGGAGCTGGCCATGTTAAGTCTGGAGGTACAGCGTATGCCCAAGGACAAATACCGGGATTTCGGAGATCCTGCCGTTTATCCCTATTTGTGTGTATGTACAACCGGATCGCACGATACCAGCACCTTACGGGGCTGGTGGGAAGAGGACCGAAATATAACCAACCGTTTTTTCAACAGCGTTATGGGTATTGCGGGAGAAGCCCCCGTTTATTGCGAACCGTGGATCTGCAGGCAGATTATTATGGATCATCTGAAAAGCCAGTCCATGCTCTGTATACTCCCCTGGCAGGACTGGATGTCGGTTTCTGAAGTCCTCAGGCGCGAAAATCCTCACGACGAACGTATCAACGTTCCTGCGATAGTGCCTCATTACTGGAAGTACAGGATGCACCTGACCATTGAAGACCTGCTGAAAGAAAAGGAATTCAACGACTTTGTAAAAGAAATGATCACGGTAAGCGGCCGCTGATCTGTTTTTTTATTCTATGGCGGTTCCTTTTTGCCCCGAGGCAGTTGCCCAGGCACGAAACATAATGTCTGTGTTGAATTCCATGGCAATGTTCCCTTTTTTGTCAACGCAAATCACACCGCCTCCGGAACCTTCCATTTTATCGATCTTGCCGAGTATAACGTCGCGCGCCGCCTCTTTAACCGTCATCCCCTTGTAGTCCATAAGTGCGCTGATATCAAAAGCAACACACCTGCGAATCCATAATTCTCCGTGACCTGTTCCCGAGACGGCAACTGTGGCATTGTTGGCGTAGGTTCCTGCTCCAATTACCGGTACATCGCCCACCCGGCCCCAACGCTTTCCGCTCATACCTCCTGTAGAGGTGGCTGCAGCCAGGTTCCCTTTGCAGTCCATAACCACACAACCTACGGTTCCTTTTGGATCGGGATCTTCCTGCTGCATCCGGATCCGGCGGATTTGCTCCAGGCGTTCCGGTGTGGAAAAGTAAGCATTCTCTACCAGGGGCAGACCCATAGAAGAGGCAAAAGAGGATGCTCCTTCTCCTATGAGCAGAACATGCGGAGAATCTTCCATCACGTGTCGGGCAGCCAGGATAGGGTTTTTGATATCCCTTACACCGGCAACAGCTCCTGCCTGCAGGTTGCTTCCGTCCATTACGGCAGCATCCAGTTCGTGGATTCCGTCCGAGGTAACGACGGCCCCTTTTCCTGCATTAAAGGCAGGGCAATCTTCCAGCCAGACGACCACCTGAGTAGCCACGTCCAGGGCTTTCTCCCCGTTTTGAAGCATTGTTGTTCCAATTTCCAAGGCCTGTTCCAGCAGGTTCAGGTAATTTTCACGTACCTGGGGAGGCATGGTTCTGGCAGAACCGGCTCCGCCGTGTATAACAATGGCCCATTCTTCTTTTGCCACTTTATGTTGACAGCCGGAAAACGACAAACTTGTCATTGTCAGAATTATAAGCAGGGCAATGTTTTTCATGTTTAATGGATTGAATTGTTTGAAAAACAAGGTACAATTTTTTTTGATTTCCAAAAAAATGTCTTATATTAGTGGTGAATTTATAGTTCCAGACCTTATGAAAAAAGCCATTATTTCTGCTTTGTTTATCCTGTCAGCCTTTTTTAGTGTATCAGCCCAGGATAATGTCGTTCCCAATGTTGTGACAACAGGGACAAATATGGGTAGTTTGGGTGTTGGTATCCCTGTGATCGCTCCAGGTTACAGAATGACCATACCCCCCATCAATGCTTTCTACGAAGTGGGCATACTTGACTTTGGCAGACCGGGATCTGTTGCAGTCGGTGCGCATGTAGGGTTATGGGGATACAAGATCAAAACGGGGCTTGATCAGCTGAATTATAAATATTTCAATACCCTGTTTGGTGCTCGGGGAGCTTACCATTTCACCATTATAGACAAATGGGAAGTGTATGGGGGAGCCGTTCTTGGGATCAAATTGGAGTCAGAAAGATTTACTGCCGGAACAGAATCCACGGCAGCTCATACTCACGTGAAGTTTGGATGGCAAGTATTTGCCGGTACAAGGTATATGTTTACTCCTTCCCTGGGTGCATTTGTAGAACTAGGGTACGGAGCTACATATGGTTCAATAGGTGCCACTTATCGTTTTTAGTTCAAAATCCTATTCCTGGAAAGCCGCCTGTGAAGGCGGCTTTCTTTTTATCCTTTGCAACAAAGCTTGAAGTTTTTACGTCTGATTAGCATATTGGATAATATTATTATTATTTTTGATACTCAGAACTAACCTCATCAATTACCGTTTATGAAAAAATTTTTGTTATTATCAGGTGTAGTCTTTCTTTCCATGATACTATCCACCTCTTGCAAACCGGAAGAACAGGAACAGGTTACTCAATTTTATAAAGAAATAATTTACAATTTTGCGGACGGAGGAAACTACTTTACAGCAGATTTGAAAAGTTGTTACGGTGTTCAAGATATTTCAAACCCATCTACAGGTACTATTTATGCTTCTATAGAAATAAAAGCCAACGTAGGGTGCTATCTTGAATTTAAACGTTTAATTAACGGCATATACCTGACAGAATACGGCGTATACCCTCGTGAATATTATCAATCTTCTTTTAATCAAGTAATAAACATGAATGAAGGCCAGGTAACAACTCTCAACCTGGAGTTTCCCGACGTGCCTTCAACTCTGGCGAGAATTGGAGTTATTCACATAGAAGTAAAAATCAACAACACTAAGACATATTCTTTTGATATTCATCAAATTCCCTACTACCCTAAAACAGACAGAATAGTCTGGAATTGACAGGTCATTGTTGAAAAAAACCGGTTATGAACGAGTACAGATTGATCAACCGTGAAGAAATTTCACGGCTAAAGTTGCAAAGATGTCATTCGGAAAACTGGGGGAAAATATGGGTAGATCCGGATTTCAGACCTGAAAGAGTCTGGGATACCTTTTTTTCGGGAGACATCAGGCTTGGGGTCTTTGAATCCAAAAAGAAACTTCCTTCAGGCATAAAGATCCAGTCCGGGATTTGCAATGCCAAGCTTCACAACGTAACTGTAGGAAACAATACTTGCATAGAAAACATACACAGTTACATTGCCAATTATGACATAGGAGAAGGCTGTATCATTGAAAACGTAGATAAGATCTTTGTAGAAGGCATGACTTCTTTCGGCAACGGTACGGAAGTTTCTGTTTTGAATGAGACCGGAGGCCGGGAAGTACCCATCAATAATAAACTGACCGCACACTTTGCGTATATAATGGCATTGTACAGACACCGTCCCGGGCTCATCAAAAGGATGAGGGAATTGGTTGAAGTATATTCAGAGACAGTTTCTTCAGATAAGGGATTTATTGGGAACAATGTGACTATCAGCCATTCAGGAACATTAAAAAACGTTGCCGTAGGTGACAATACTGTAATTGAAGGTACTTCAACATTGGTAAACGGGAGTATAAACGGGAACGCACACGATCCGGTTTATATAGGGTACGGTGTCAATTGCATTGATTTCATAATATCTTCCGGTTCCGTTGTGGAAACCAATGTCAACCTTAAAAAATGCTTTATTGGTCAGGGAACCATCCTTGGAAAAGGCTATTCGGCTTCCGATTCGTTATTTTTCAGTAATTGCCATGGAGAAAATGGAGAAGCCTGCGCCATATTTGCAGGTCCTTACACGGTAAGCCATCACAAATCCACCTTATTGATTGCCGGTCTGTTTTCATTTATGAATGCCGGATCGGGATCCAACCAGTCCAATCACATGTACAAATTGGGTCCTATTCATCAGGGAATTATGGAAAGAGGCGCAAAAACGACATCCGATTCGTATATCCTGTGGCCTTCACGCATTGGAGCCTTTTCTCTGGTTATGGGCAGGCATGTTAACAATACGGACACCGGATCGCTGCCTTTTTCCTACCTTATTGAGCAGGATAACACCACATACCTGATACCGGGAGTAAATCTTAAAAGCGTGGGAACGATCCGCGATGCCCAGAAATGGCCCAAAAGGGACCGTAGAAAAGATCCGGTTAAACTGGACCAGATCAATTACAACCTGCTCAGTCCCTACACGATCCAGAAAATGCTGGACGGCCGGGCCATCCTTAAAGAATTGATGCGGGTTTCCGGAGAAACCACTGATATTTTCTCCTACAAAAGCACCAAGATCAAAAATACTTCTCTTTACAACGGCATCAAATATTACGAAATTGCCATACGCAAATTCCTGGGCAATTCCATCATCAAAAGACTGGAAGAAAGAAAATTCCGTTCTGTTGAGGAAATACGTGAACGACTGAAACCGGACACTTCCATTGGACTGGGTGAATGGCTGGACATATCCGGATTAATAGCACCCCGCAGCGAAATAGAAAAGCTCATGGAGGGTATTGAATCATGCGAAATCTCCAGAATACGTGATATCAACGCATTTATTGAAAAACTCCACCAGAATTACTATAATTACGAATGGACATGGGCGTATTCAAAAATCAAGGAATTCTATAACGTTGACCCGGAAACAATTACCATAGAACAAATTCAAAGTATTGTGAGAGGGTGGGAAGAAGCAGTAGTAGGTTTGGATAAAATGCTATATGAAGATGCCCGCAAAGAATTTTCCCTTAGTTCCATGACCGGGTTTGGCGCTGACGGAGACATGGATGAACGCCGTATGGATTTTAAACAGGTCCGTGGCATTTTCGAGAATAATCCGTTTGTTTCTGCCGTATTAAAACACATAGAAGTCAAGACAGCCCTGGGAAGGGAGCTGATTGAGCGCTTGGGTACGTCGTACACTTGATTCTTTTCGTTGATTTTCAACGCCTTAACAAAAAGCACCCCCCCGGGGGTGCTTTTTGTTAAGTGCCTGTCTTTCAGGCAAAAGAACAATGTGTACGACGTACCTTTTTGCGGCCCTTCTGCCGGGGCTTGTCCCGGCTAAGCCCTCCCTACGGTTAGGGAGGGTTTGGGTGGGTGTTCGTTATTGTGGCGGCTACCTACTTTTAGCCTGCAGCTTACCGCTGCAGCCTTCTCCTCCTCACCGCTCGGCAAAGTGAGTGAACTCCTTTTGCGCTCGCTTGTTCGTCGGTTCCCACCCAGGTGTTCGAGCAGGTAGCATAAAAAAAGGAGTCAAAACTTTCGTCTTAACTCCTTTTTAAGGGCGGCGGCTACCTACTTTTAGCCTGCAGCTTACCGCTGCAGCCTTCTCCTCCTCACC
>DAOSXZ010000041.1:0-10717 GCA_035380845.1 Bacteroidales bacterium
CAAAATGATCAACCCGCAAAACAAATTTTTTATGCCGAGTTTACGGATGGTCGTGTGTATTCCGTCCGGAAGTACCGAGGTGGAGATCCGTGCGGTGCGCGATTCTTCCGAACATGCCGGCGGCCGGGACGTGTACATGATCTATGAACCCATGGCTGCCGCTTTGGGAATAGGCATTGACGTAACGGCATCTGAAGGAAACATTGTGGTGGACATAGGCGGAGGAACCACGGAAATTGCCGTCATTGCCCTGGGAGGGATTGTCTGCAACCAGAGTATTCGTGTAGCCGGGGATGTGTTCACTACAGAGATCCAGCAATATATGCGTCACCAGCATAATATTAAAATTGGAGAACGCACGGCAGAAGACATTAAGATCTGCGTAGGTTCTGCATTGTCGGACCTGGACAATCCCCCGGAACCCATGCTGGTCCGCGGTCCCAACCTGATGACCGCCCTGCCCGTGGAAGTTTCGGTTACTTCACAGGAAATTGCCCACTGTCTGGACAAATCTCTGGTAAAAATTGAAACGGCCGTACTGTCTGTTTTGGAACAGACCCCTCCGGAACTGTATTCAGATATCGTACAACGGGGTATTTTCCTTACCGGAGGCGGTGCCTTGCTGCGCGGAGTAGATAAACGGCTGGAAGACAAGATCAACATCCCATTCCATATTTCGGAAGGTCCATTGCATTCCGTTGCCAGAGGAACCGGGATTGCATTGAAAAACATAGGGAAATTCCCGTTTTTGTTAAGGTAAAAATAACGATCGTGCATGTTCAATATCTCTCCTTTGCTCAGGAAACTCTTGGTTCTGCTGCTGTTTCTTGTCCTGCAGACAGGGGCTGTTGTCATGCTTGTCAATAACAGTTATTTCCAGCAAAACGCCATCCTCAACTTCATTCGCGCCCGGCAGATCAGCTGGTGGGAAAGGCGGTCTTCCTGGATGGCTTTTACCAACCTCAAAGAGATCAATCAACAGCTGGCCGATGAAAACAACCGGCTTTTAAACGAAATTTCCGGGCTGAAAGACCCTTTTACAGACAGGAACATCCAAGAGGAAAACGTCATTGCCCCAAGAGATTCTTTTTCATACATGCCGGCAGTGGTCATAAAGAATTCAGTTAACAGGCAGCAAAATTTCCTGATTATAGACAAAGGGAAACAAGATGGACTGGAAGAAGATATGGGAGTTATCAGCCTCCGGGGTATTGTAGGCGTGGTATCTCACGTTTCTAACCATTATGCCATGATCATCTCTCTGCTCAATACACAACAGCGTTTCACGGCAGAGCTTAAAAAAAGCGGCACATTCGGCACCCTTCGCTGGGACGGCGTGGACTACCGCCGCGTATATCTTTCCGAAATCCCGCAACATATCGAGATCAGCGTGGGAGATACCGTCGTAAGCAGTGTATTCTCCCTGGTATTCCCCCCGGGTATCCCTATAGGATTTGTAAAATCGGGGAAGCTGAAACAGGGAACGTTCCTGGAACTGGAAGTAGAATTGTTTGAAGATTTCAAAAGCCTTCATTTTGTCAATGTGGTATCTCATGACGGGGCCGTTGAGATCCGGCAATTAATGGAAAATCTGCAGGAGGAGGATCTATGAATGATTTTCTGAAATATTTGCTGCGTTTTATCCTGATCATGGCCGCGCAACTATTGTTGTTTGAAGGCCTGAACCTGGGGACTTATCTCTATCCCATGCCCTATATACTTTTTCTCCTGTTGTTCCCGTCCACGTGTCCGGTCTGGCAGTTGATGCTTTGGGGATTTGCTTTCGGAGCGGGGGTGGATACGCTGAGTGCCGGTGTGATGGGACTGCATACGGCTTCTTTTGTCATGCTGGCAGCCATAAGGAACAGCCTGATAAAAATAATCGCTGTCAAAGGAGATTTTGAGGACCTGTCCGTACCCGGATTCCGGTCGTTCGGGTTTGCCCGTTATACATTATTCGTCCTGATGAGTGTTGCCGTACATCACCTGGTTTACTTCAACCTGGAAAGCTTCAGCTTCTTTCTTTTCTGGCAAACATTAGCCCGTCTTCTGTCCAGCCTGGCCCTCAATGTATTTCTTATCCTGCTATTCAAAAGAACCTTTTTTGAACATAAGAGGTAACCGCTATGGAAAACAGGGCAAGAGAGAAAAATATAATTATTGCATTCTTTGTCATTTGCCTGCTGATCCTGTTGGGACGTCTTGTTTTCCTGCAGTTGGTAAATAAAGAATACAAAGTTACGGCTTCCAACAACGTGCTTCGTTACGAAATCATTTACCCTTCACGCGGTCTGATTTATGACCGTAACGGTGATATCATGGTGGGGAACCAGTCCGCTTACGATATTATGATCACCCCGCGAGAGGTGGAACCATTTGACACTACAGGGTTTTGTTCCATTTTTCATTTATCGCGTGAACAAATGGATGAAATGCTGGCCCAGATAGATTCCCGGCGCAGGGCCATCGGCTACCAGTCTGTCATATTTCTTCGTCAGGTAAGTAAAGAACAATATACCCGTTTCCTGGAAAAGGCTCACCGGTTTCCGGGGTTTTCCGTGCAGACCAGGAGTGTGCGGAATTACCCTACCGCCATTTGCGGGAATATGCTTGGATATATTATTGAAGCCGATGCCTCTTTCCTGGAAAAAAACAAGGAATACCGTCTTGGAGATTATATCGGACGCACCGGCCTGGAAGAGTATTACGAATCCTGGCTAAAAGGAGAAAAGGGGTATTCAATTTATTTGAGAGACGTACATAACCAAATCCGGTCATCTTACGAAGAAGGAGCTTACGACAAACCTGCCGCGCCCGGCAAAAACATGATCACATCAATTGATTTGCCCTTGCAGGTCTTTGGGGAAGAACTTATGAAAAACAAAGTGGGATCGGTCATTGCCCTGGACCCTTCTTCCGGGGAAATTCTCACGCTGATCACTTCTACCGGCCTTTCCTCAGAATACCTTACCAATTTTGGAGCTTATTATTCGCAGGTGATCACGGATCCGCTGAAACCAATGTTCAACCGGGCCATTATGTCTTCCTATCCGCCCGGATCCGTATTTAAACTGGTCAACGGCCTTATAGGACTGCAGGAGGGCGTGGTAACTCCAAATACGCGGTATTCCTGTAATATGGGATACCGGGCCGGTTCGCTGACAGTGGGCTGTCACAGCCATCCCTCCCCGCTGAACCTGATGCAGTCGGTTATGATGTCCTGCAATGCTTATTACTGTAACGTTTTCAGAAACATATTGGACAATCCCGAGTACGAAAACACGGCAATGGCCATGGATTATTGGCAAGAGTATGTAAAAAGCTTTGGTTTTGGACAAAAACTGGGGATTGATCTCCCGGGAGAATTGTCCGGGTCCATTCCGGGTACAGCAACATACAATCGTATCTATGGTAAAAACGGATGGAAATCCCTTACTGTTATTTCCCTGGCTATTGGACAGGGTGAAATTGGAGCCACCCCCCTGCAATTGGCCAACCTGGCTGCCGTTATGGCCAACAGAGGTTATTATTATACCCCGCACCTGGTACGCGAAATTCCGGAAGATCCCGAATTCAGCCCGGCTGTGGAAAGGCATCAGGTTATGGTTGATTCTGCTAATTTTTCAGTTATCGTGGAAGGCATGTACCAGGCAGTGCACGGTCCGGCCGGTTCCGGTGCCACAGCCAGACTGGCAGCCATTCCCGGTGTGGAAATGTGCGGAAAGACCGGAACGGCCCAAAACCCACACGGGGAGGATCACTCTGTCTTTATTTGTTTTGCCCCGCGGGAAAATCCCAAAATTGCGGTTGCCGTTTATATTGAACAAGGCGGATTCGGAGCGTCCCAGGCGGCTCCGGTTGCTTCCTTGCTGGTAGAAAAATACCTTACGGGAGAGATCCATCCTTCCCGGCAATGGCTTTATGAAAGGACTCTGGAACAGGACCTGCTGACACGTCATTTGGAATGAGAAGAAGAGAACATACATTTTTTAGAAAGCTGGACTGGTGGAGTGTAGCCGCATACCTGGTTTTGGTAATGATTGGCTGGATCAGTATTTTTTCCGCCGTTTATGATCCCGAACACGGGCAAATCATTGATACTACCCAGCGATACGGTATGCAAATGATCTGGATATTCGGAGCCTGGTTTCTGGCCGTTGTGGTTCTTCTTATTCCCACCCGCTTTTATGAAATGTTCTCCAACATTCTTTACATCCTGGGAATTTTGCTGCTGCTTGCCGTATTGGTTCTGGGCGTGGAACGCGGAGGGTCAAAATCATGGCTTGTTTTTGGACCTGTTCATTTTCAACCCGCAGAAATGACAAAGCTTTTTGTGGCACTGGGATTGGCGGGTGTAATGAGCAGGCCTCACTTTCATTTGAGAACGCTTCGCGGGATCTTCCATGTAGCCGCCCTGATCCTGATCCCGTTCGCCCTGATACTTCTGGAAGATGAAACCGGCCTGGCCCTTGTCCTTTCGGCTTTTATCATTGTTTTATACCGGGAAGGCCTGCCCGGATGGATTCCCCTGACTGGCATAGCGGCGATTGTTTTGTTTCTCATGTCCATAATCTGGAGCCCGTTGTATGTGCTTTGGCTGACGCTGTTTATCTGCTTTATTGCGGCATTTCTGGCCGCAGGCAGAAAAACACCGGTTTTAATAGCGGTCGCTGCTTTTATGGCCGTTTATTTTTTCATTCCGTTCCTGTTGGATCTGTTTTCCATAGATCTGTTTGCGCACATAGAAAAATATGTGTGGTTCCTTATAGTGACGGTTCCTCTGGTGATAGTATCACTTGTTTTTGCTTTCCGCAAAAGGCTTTCGTTCCTGAAGATACTTGTCTTGAGTTTCGTATGCAGTGTGGTCCTGATTTTTTCTGTCGGCTATTTGTTCAACAATGTACTTAAACCGCACCAGCAGGCACGTATTGAAACGTTGCTGGGCATTGAAAAAGATATTTACGGCAGCGGTTATAATGTGTATCAGTCCAAAGTAGCCATAGGATCGGGAGGTTTCAGCGGAAAAGGCTTTTTGCAGGGAACGCAAACAAAATACAATTTTGTGCCGGAACAAAGTACTGATTTTATTTTCTGTTCCATAGGTGAGGAATGGGGATTCCTGGGTGCGTCCCTGGTAATCTTCCTCTATATGTTTCTGTTGATAAGAATTATTCAAATATCTGAAAGGCAGAGACATCCGTTTGGCCGAATTTACGGGTACGGAGTGGCTGCATGTATATTTTTCCATGTTTTCATCAATATCGGCATGACCATAGGGATCACTCCGGTTATTGGCATTCCTTTGCCTTTTATCAGCTACGGGGGTTCTTCTTTATGGACTTTTACATTACTTTTGTTTATCCTCTTGAAGATGGATGCTACCAACGACTAACCCAATTATTTGTCACACAATATGGCACAAACATTTACAGAAAGACACAACGGTCCCCGGCCGGAACAGATCCGGGAAATGCTGGATGTTATAGGGGTTGATTCCCTGGATACGCTCATAGATAAAACCGTGCCCCCGGGCATCAGGATGAAGGAGCCGCTGGCCCTGGAAAAAGGTATGAGTGAATACGAGTTTACCGTGCATTTGAAAAACCTGGCTTCCAAAAACCTGCCATTCCGCTCCCTGATAGGTACGGGTTATTACGGAACAGCCTCGTTGCCGGTGATTATGCGTAACATTTTTGAAAATCCGGGATGGTATACGTCCTATACACCCTACCAGTCAGAAATTTCCCAGGGACGTCTGGAAGCGTTGTTCAATTTCCAGACCATGGTCTGCAGTCTTACGGGATATAACCTGGCAAACAGTTCCCTGCTGGACGAGTCTACGGCAGCTGCCGAGGCCATGCGCATGATGCTGGAACTTCGCTCAAGGCCGCAAGTTAAAGAAGGCCGGAATGTCCTGTTGACAGATAAGAACCTGTTTCCCCAAACGCTTGCTGTCATGGAAACCAGGGCCGAAGGCCTGGGCATCCGGATAGTTACTGAAGATCTGAGTGGCAATCCCCTCCCGGTTATAGAAAAATATGCCTCCCGCCTGTTCGGAATTATGGTCCAGTATCCCGGAGCCGACGGGTTGTTATGTGATTATACCGGGCTTTGTAAAGAAGCCCATGAAAGGGAATTGCTGGTAACGGCTGTTTGCGACTTGTTGGCACTGGCCGTTTTAAGAGAACCTGCCGCCTGGGGTGCCGATATTGCCGTCGGCAGTGCCCAGCGTTTTGGACTTCCTCCGGGATTCGGAGGCCCCATATCCGGTTATATTGCCTGTTCAGACAAATACCGGCGCAATCTTCCCGGGCGTATTGTAGGCCTTTCCGTGGACAGACTGGGCAAACCGGCTTACCGTCTTGCACTGCAGACGCGTGAACAACACATCAAACGTGAAAGAGCCACCTCTAATATATGCACTGCAACGGCGCTGATGGCCACCATGGCCGGTATGTTTGCCGTTTATCACGGCAGTAAGGGAATTCGTGAAATTGCTCAAAACGGGAGGTATTATGCGCATGTGGCTGCCGGCATTTTAGCAGCCAACGGGTTTACATTGAAACACGAAAATTTCTTTGACACCATAGAACTGACAGGCGTAGATGTTGCCCGTATCAAAGCCAATTCGCAAACCCTGAAGATTAACTTTTTCTATCCGGATTCCCAAAGTGTCCGGATGTCTTTTGACGAATTGTCCAACGACAACGAACTGGAAACAATCCTGGAAATCTTTACCATCTCCCGCGGCACAACACGCTACGAACCGCAAATCCCCGCATTCATGGAACGTTCCACCCCTGTTTTGGAAGAACCGGTATTCAACACATACCACTCAGAAACTGAGATGATGCGTTACATTAAAACTCTGGAGACACGGGACATCTCCCTGGCGCATTCCATGATCCCCCTGGGATCCTGTACCATGAAGCTCAATGCCGCCGTGGAAATTATGCCTTTAAGCTGGAGTGAATGGAATTCCGTTCATCCTTTTGCCCCTTCTTACCAAGCAGAGGGTTACATGCAGCTTATCCGGGAACTGGAACACGATCTGTCCGTTATCACCGGACTGGATGCCTGCTCACTTCAACCCAACTCGGGAGCAGCCGGGGAATATGCCGGTCTGACGGTCATTCGTTCCCGGCAGAAAGAAACCGGGCAGGGACACCGCAACATTGCCCTGATCCCGTCATCTGCGCATGGAACCAACCCGGCCAGCGCTGCGATGGCCGGCCTTGACATTGTGATAGTGGGCTGTGATGAAAAAGGGAACATAGATGTAGAAGAATTACGGGAAAAAGCCGGACAACATAAAGAAAATCTGTCCTGTATGATGATCACTTACCCCTCAACACACGGTGTTTTTGAACCGGCTATCCGTGAAATTTGTGACATTGTGCATCAAAACGGTGGTCTTGTATATATAGACGGAGCCAACATGAACGCCCAGGTGGGCATTACAAATCCGGGGATTCTGGGAGCCGATGTTTGCCACCTGAACCTGCACAAAACCTTTTCCATGCCTCACGGCGGTGGCGGGCCCGGCGTAGGGCCCATTTGCTGCACCAAAGAACTGGCTCCTTACCTGCCCGGTCATCCCCTGTCCGATTGCGGCAGCGGAAAAACAGTTGCGGCCACTCCGTACGGATTCCCGTTGTTGCTGCCGATTACTTACGGTTATATAAAATTGCTGGGCCGCGACGGCCTGCGCAGGGTATCTGAATATGCCATCCTGAATGCCAATTATTTATCAAAAAAACTAGCCCCGGCATATGCAACTTTGTATTGTGGGGAAAACGGATTCGTTGCTCACGAATGCATTCTGGATCTGCGTCATTTTAGCAAGACCTACGGAGCCGATGCCACGGATGTGGCCAAGCGACTTATGGATTACGGTTTTCATGCCCCTACTCTTTCATTCCCGGTACACGACACACTAATGGTTGAACCCACAGAAAGCGAACCAAAAGAAGAACTGGACCGTTTTGCCCAGGCCATGCTCAGCATCCTGGAAGAATGCAAAGCGTTGGCTGCAAACGATGGTTCATCCGGCACCGCAGACGACAATTTGTTAAAAAATGCGCCCCATACGGCCGTAGAAGTCTGTTCAGATAACTGGACACATCCTTATTCCCGCGAAAAAGCGGCCTACCCGTTGCCATGGATCATACCTCATAAATTCTGGCCGCCGGTAACACGTGTAGACAACGGGTACGGTGACAGAAATCTTGTATGTTGCAGCATTAATCGCTAAAATTGTATCTATAATAAAACTGGAAAACTATGATTACTCCTTTATCAACACCCGGACAATGGTATCTTGATTACCTTGAAAACGGTTTGTGGTCTGCGCTGGAAAACATGGGCATATTGTGGCCTTTGATCATTTCCGGCGTAATATTGCTGCTTGTTCTTGGCATAGCCTTCTTTGTCCCTTATCCGGGAGGAAGTACCGACTAGAACAGGGAAAAGATCACAACCGGGCCATCCGTTCCGATTCCCTTTTCATGTCTTTTTCCTTGATGGTTTCACGCTTGTCGTACTCCCGCTTCCCGCGGGCAAGTGCGATGACTAGTTTGGCATAGCCGTTTTCGGCAATGAAAAGCTTGGTTACCACTATGGTCAATCCCTTTTCACGGGTGGCCCGGTACAGCTTGTTCAATTCCCGCCTGTTCAACAACAATTTACGATCCCGCCTGGGATCGTGTTTGTTGAATGACCCCCACCAGTAATCGGCAATGTTCATGTTTTTGACATACAATTCGTTGCCCACAAAATAACAATAGGAATCCACCAGGGAGGCTTTGCCTGCCCGGATGGATTTAATTTCCGTTCCGGTCAGTACAATCCCGGCGGTATAGGTGTCTATGAACTGGTATTCAAAAGACGCGCGTTTGTTTTTGATTACAACTTGTGATTTTGTTTTTGGCATATTGCAGTCAATGGTGTCAATAGGTCCCGCGGGTACTGCTCAGCGGCGGTTCTTTTTCCGGTTTCTTGTCCTTCGGAACCGCCCTTAATGCCGGCTTGCCCCTCATAATGCTGTACAGCAATAATACAGCGCCTGCAAAGATAAAAGGAATACTCAGTATCTGCCCCATGTTCAATGCCATGGTTTCTTCAAACGGGACTTGCGGTTCTTTTATGTATTCAATAAAGAAACGGGCGGCGAACAAAACCAGCAAAAAGATCCCGAAAAGAGTGCCTTCTTTCAAACGGGGCAATCGTTTCCTGTACAGGAACAACAACAGTATGAACAGACCCAGGTAAGAAAGAGCTTCGTATAATTGAGTGGGATGTTTGGGAACCAACTCCCCATTGCGCAGGAATACAAAACCCCAGGGCATGGTGGTTTCATTCCCGTAAATTTCCGAATTCATGAGGTTGCCCATACGAATAAAAAAACCCGCCAGAGCCACTGCAATACCCAGCCGGTCCATGATCCACAGGAAGCTGAAATGATGTTTTTTTCCGTAATGATGTGCAAACCACCACATGGCAAGCAACAGTGCAACAGCCCCTCCGTGTGATGCCAGTCCGCCTTCCCATACATACAGGATCTCTATGGGATTGGCCAGGTAATAATCCGGTTGGTAAAACAGGCAATGACCCAGGCGCGCCCCCACCAAGGTTCCTATGATCAGCGTATAAAGCAACGGATCCAGGATTTTCAGGGGAACCTGTTCTCTTTTGAAGAAATACTTAAAAATGTAATACCCAATGGTAAATGCAATAATAAAAAACAAACTGTAATAACGGATGTCAATCCTTCCCAGCGAAAAAATCACGGGATCCACATCCCAGTAAACGGTCAACAGATTCATGTCTTTCTATTTTATTAACTCATTTCAATTCCAATCTGGAAAAGACACTCAGGGGCAGTCTTTTCCCGTACTGATCTTTCAGATACAACTCTCCAAAAGCATAATCCCCGTTTTTAGGAAAACATTCCCTGGCCAGGGAGTCTGCCAAAAGAGCGGAATATCCGTTGGAGTACAAATTCAGCACCATAAATGCA
Organism: Bacteroidales bacterium; assembly: GCA_035380845.1. GTDB lineage: Bacteria > Bacteroidota > Bacteroidia > Bacteroidales > UBA932 > DMER64. Next base: position 10,019 of record DAOSXZ010000041.1, read on the forward strand.
TCTTTCGGGGCCAAAATCTGCGAACATTCCAGCAAAAGAGAAAACAGGCAGTCGTCCAATTTCCATTTTTCCCCTTCCGGGCCGTGTCCGTATGCAGGCGGATCCAGTATAATCCCCTGGTATGTATTGCCACGACGCACTTCCCTTTTTACAAACTTGAAAGCATCTTCCAGGATCCAGCGGATCCCGTTCAGACCGCTCAATTCCATGTTTTCCCGGCTCCAGGTGATTACCTGGCGAACGGCATCCAAATGAACAACCTCAGCCCCGGCCGCGCGGGCAGCCAATGATGCCGCTCCCGTATAGGCAAACAGGTTTAACACTTTAGGCGTACTCCCGGGATTCTGTTCCCTGAGCTCCCGGACCTTCCGATAAATGTAGTCCCAGTTGGGGGCCTGTTCCGGGAATACCCCCACATGCTTGAAAGCTGTAAGGCCCAGGCGCAATTTAAAGGCTTTTTTATATTGAATGTTCCACCGGTCAGGTACTTTTTTCAATTTTTCCCACGTACCGCTATCTTCTTTCCCGGCTTTGCCGAATCCGGCTCCCTGGATAAAACGTATGTGGGCCTGCCGCAGCCATTGCTCATCGGTCTGTGTCTTTGCCCACAATGCTTTTGGTTCGGGACGTATAAGTATATACGGTCCGAACTTTTCCAGTTTCTCTCCGTTCCCGCAATCCAACAACTGGTAATCCGGC
>DAOSXZ010000042.1:0-10115 GCA_035380845.1 Bacteroidales bacterium
CGCATCTTTTTTGTGTACGTTTTTAGTTCAAAAAACCATTCATTATTTATCCTAGTCACAAAGATAAACCCCTTCAACCAATATTACAAGGAGAATTTATCCGGGCGCGGGTTTTATCTATATAATCGGCATTTTTATCTATGAACGGCCCGTTTTCTTCAACGAAATTTAATACCCAAAAATATCTTCCTGTGACAATTTCACTACTATGCCGTACTTTGAAAGATAATTCAGGTCTAGTGCCTTGATATCGCTCAATATACAATAATCGGTAGGACGGTCTTTTATCCATTCCTGCTGAAAGGCCACAATATTTTCCAGCGTCATATCCTGAACACCTTCAAAAACGACCTTCCGCATATCTTCCCACATATTTTTTTCTTTTGCCTGGCGGTAATAATTCAAAAGACTTCTGCCTGTAATCCTTTCTGTTCTGAGGGTGGAAATAAGACCTTCCCTGGCCAAAGAGAACGATTTTTCAGATTCGGGCATATTATTAATTATATCTTCAAAAGCCTCCATGGCTTCAACCATCTTGTCATTCTGGGTAGCAATGAAACTGCTGAAAACATAAGGAAATCCTTCCCGGTTCAATGACGGTTCACTAAAACGGGCACTCGCGCTGTATGCCAGACCCCGTGCTTCGCGCATCTCCTGGAAAACAATGGCATTCATGGAAGATCCAAAGTATTCGTTATACATACGTGCCGGAGCATAGGGTACATTTTCATACGTTTCATTATCTCTGGCAGAATAGGAAGCGTAATACATCTGATTGGCATCGTACTGAGCCAGGTATACTTTATTTTCAGTATCCGTGACCGGTTTGAAGTATTCTTTTTCAGGCACCGGGAGCAGGTTCTCTGCCATAGGCCAGGAAGCTTCAACAAGGGCCCCTACCTCTTCTATGGCTAAAGGACCGTGATAATAAACGTCAGCTTCAAAAGATAACAGTCCCTGAATTTTTGCTACAAGAGATGAGGGGTCTGTACGTTTTAATTCTCTTTCTGTCATGATATGGGTGGCCGGGTTCACGGGACCGTACTGCATATATTGCTGCAGCCGCTGAAAATTGGTTCTCTGGTCGGTTTTTGCATCGGCCCGGCTTTTCAGGATATTCCCGGTCAGGGAACTGTAAACGTCTTTATCCGGTTGAGCCCCGGTAATCCATTCAGCCAATAGTTCCAAGGCCGGTTGCATATTTTCGGCCAATCCGTTCAATGTGACGGAACATGTATTTTGAGAACCATTTGCATAGAACGAACAAGCCAGATCATAAAACAATCTGCTGATTTCTTCAGCCGACTTATCAGCTGTTCCCAGGTAGTTCAGGTAGTCAAAAGCCACCGGCAGTGCCTTGTCATAATGACTGCCGACTTCGTATACAATGGATAAGGTAAAAAGATCGTTCACCTTATTGGGAACATAGACCAGTTCCACTCCTTCCCGGATAGCATGTTTGGTAAAGTCTTTTTCAAAATCAACAAAGACAGGTTCAATGGGGTCTACCCCGGAAGCGAGGATGTCCTGCAGGAATTCGGAAGATTTGTCCCTGTTCGTATGAATAGGTGTAATAGCCGGTTTTTCAATCTTTTTGTAAGTAGTATCGGGACCCTGGCGTTTGTATATAATCGCGTAATTATCGTCTTTAAAATATTGGTTTGCAAAAGCCACCAGATCGTCTTTGGTCACAGCTTCCATCCTGTCAATGAATAGGATCTGCTGTTCCCAGGGAATCCCGTTGATGAACGAGCTGACAAACATGTTGGCCCTTCCCCTGTTGCTTTCCAGGCGACGCATCATATTGAATTTGTAATTATTGACAATGGCTTTGAGTAATCCTTCATCAAAATCTCCCTTGCGGATCTTATCCAGGCTTTCCAGCATCAGGTCTTTTACCTGATCCAGGCTCTGGCCTTGTTTGGGATTGCCTTGCAAAATCAGAGCGCTTCTGTCTGCCAGCATATAAGCAAAAGCTCCGGATTGCAACACTTTTTGTTGTTGGTTAAGGTCCAGGTCCATAATCCCGGCTTTCCCGTTGTTGAGCACTTCCCCCATAACGGTAAACAAAGCATCCTCTGCGGAAGCAATGTGAGGTCCCTGCCATCCAAGGGTTACGTATTCCGATTCCAGTCCCCATACTTCCACTTCATGAGGTCCTGCAACAGGTTCTTCCCGGGTCAAAACCCGCTCGGGCAATTCGGGGTTAGGCTGCCAATCGCCAAAATATTCATCAATAACAGCTATCATTTCATCGGGGTCAAAATCCCCGGAAAGACAAATGGCCGTATTATTGGGAACATAATATGTCTTGTAATAATTCTTAATATTGGTAATCGAAGGATTCTTCAAGTGTTCCTGTGTCCCAATAATGGTTTGCGTACCGTAAGGATGCGAAGGAAAAAGTGCTGTGAATAGTTTTTCGGTAACTTTTTCACTGTCCATGGTGGAATACATGTTCATTTCTTCGTATACTGTTTCCAGTTCGGTGTGAAATCCGCGGATTACGTTGTCAGAAAAACGTTCTGCCTGGATTTTTGCCCAATTCCTTATCTGATTGGAAGGGATGTCTTCAATGTATACAGTCTGGTCATAGCCCGTCCCGGCGTTGGTGCCGGTAGCCCCTATGGCAGACATGAGTTTATCATACTCGTTCGGGATAGAGTACCCGGATGCTTCCAGGGAAATACTATCAATGCGATGATAGATGGCCTTGCGTTCTTCTTCGTCGCGGGTAGCCCTGTATTCTTCAAACAGGATTTCAATCTGGTCCAGCAAAGGTTTTTCCATTTCGTAATCCTGTGTTCCGAACTTTGACGTACCCTTGAACATCAAATGTTCAAAATAGTGAGCCAGCCCTGTGGTTTCCGAGGGATCGTCCTTGCCGCCCACCCTTACGGCTACATAAGTTTGGATCCTGGGCGTTTCATCATTGACCGTCATATATACTTTAAGACCATTGTCAAGGGTATATATGCGTGCATTCAACGGATTTGGTTATTTATACAAATGTACAAATATTTGTGCTCGGCATTGTATTTGCTGATAAAATAGAAAAACTAAAAAATGGAACCCGTTTCAACTGTGTCGTATTACTGGATTCTTTTCATAGGAACCGTTTTAATAAGCTGGCTTGTTCAGTCACTGCTTAAATCCAAATTTCGTAAATACTCCAAAATCCGGATCACATCGGGTCTTACCGGGGCTGAAGTAGCCCTTAAAATGCTCCGTGAGAACAACATAGATGATGTTCAGGTCACTTCAACCCGGGGAAGGCTTAGCGACCATTACAACCCGGCAACCCGAACGGTTAACCTGAGTGAAGGGGTTTATGGAAGTAACAGCATTATGGCGGCAGCTGTAGCAGCACATGAATGCGGCCATGCCCTCCAGCATGCCCGCGGGTATGTGCCTTTGAAAATGAGATCTACGCTGGTCCCGGCAGTCAGTTTTGCCTCCCAATGGGTTATGTGGATTATCCTGGCCGGCATGTTGCTCATAAAAACCTTCCCTCATCTGATGCTTTTTGGGATTATCCTGTTTGCACTGACGACGCTTTTCAGCATCATCACCCTCCCTGTGGAGATAAATGCCAGCCGTCGTGCATTGGCATGGCTCAACGAAAGCGGGATTACCAATTATGAAACTTTTCCCATGGCCAAAGACGCTCTCCGTTCGGCGGCATACACTTATATTGTAGCTGCAATCAGTTCCCTGGCCACTTTATTCTATTACATCACCCTCTTTTCCAGACGTTAATCAACGGGCACTTCCCGTTTTTTGTATATTTGTACCGGTATATAATATAAAAAATGGGAAAAGTAGTCACATTCGGAGAAATCATGTTGCGCCTTGCCGTTCCTGATCATTTGCGACTGGGACAATCCGGGGTATTTTCAGCAACATTTGGCGGTGGTGAAGCCAATGTAGCTGTTTCTCTGGCAAATTACGGAACACCTGCCTCTTTTATCACCCGGCTGCCTGATAATGATCTGGGCCTGTGGTGTATTAAAGAATTGCGCTCCCACAGGATCCATACAGACGGTATCATTCAGGGCGGAAAACGCCTGGGATTGTACTATCTGGAAACAGGGGCCGATGCCAGGGCTTCTAAAGTGATCTACGACAGGGAAAATTCTTCATTTTCAGAAATAGATCCGCAAATGATCTCCTGGGAAACAATCTTCAGGGATGCTACCTGGTTTCATTGGACTGGAATCACTCCTGCTGTAAGCCGGAGTGCCGCCCAAACATGCCTGGATGCCATAAAAACCGCCAACCGGATGGGTATCACCGTGTCTTGTGATCTGAATTTCAGAAAGAATCTGTGGAAATACGGTTCCCCTGCCTCCGAAGTCATGCCGGAATTGGTGTCAGGATGTGACATAATCATTGGCAATGAGGAAGATGCAGAAAGAATTTTTAACATCAAACCGGAAGGTTATAAAGCCAGCCGGGGAATAACAGAAGCTGATGCTTTCAAGCCCGTATGTGAATCTCTGATGAACAAATTCCCGAAAGCCGGGAAGGTTGCCATTACCTTACGAGGATCCCTGAGCGCCAGTCATAACACATGGTCAGCGATTTTGTGGAACAAAGAAAAAATGCATACGGCACCCGTTTACGACATCACACATATTGTGGACCGGGTAGGCGGAGGCGATGCTTTTGCAGCTGGACTGATCTACGGGTTGATCACCTACCCGGGTGACGACGCCAGGGCTCTGGATTTTGCAACGGCTGCCTCGTGCCTTAAACACAGCATTTACGGGGACTTTAACCGGGTCTCTGTACAGGAAATTGAAACATTGATGGTCGGAGATGCATCCGGCCGGGTAAACAGATAAAGTCATAGTCATGGCAAGATTTTCAAAATGGGATGTAACGGATGCCATCAGGGAAACGGGTTTGGTCCCGGTTTTTTACCATCCGCAAAAAGAAACGGCAGAAAATGCAGTCAAAGCCTGTTACCGGGCAGGTGTACGCGTTTTTGAATTTACCAACCGGGGAGATTTTGCCCACGAAGTATTTGCACATCTGGAAAGATTTATGGCCAGAGAATGTCCCGGGATGATACCGGGAGCAGGTTCCATAACAGAACCGGCCACAGCGGCCCTTTTCATTCAAATGGGAGCAGCCTTTATTGTGGGACCGAATTTTAATCCTGAAATCGCCCGGTTGTGCAACCGGCGCATGATTCCTTACATCCCCGGATGTGCTACAGCTACCGAAGTAGGGAACGCACAGGAAGCCGGGTGTGAAATATGCAAAATCTTTCCTGCTTCCGAGCTCGGAGGACCCTCATTCATTAAAAGCCTGTTAGCCCCTATGCCACGTAGTTTGTTCCTGGTTACAGGCGGCGTAGAGCCCCGGGAAGAAAACCTGAAGGAATGGTTTAAAGCCGGTGCCGCTTGTGTGGGAATGGGATCGGCACTCTTCACTAAAGAACTTATCAAGGCCAAAGACTGGGACGGCATTACCGGTTTGTGTCAGTCATCCCTGGACGTCATAGCCGGCATCAAAGCTACAATATGATCTTCCGGTAACGGGGTACAAGCGTTTTCATGATTACCCATCCTCCCAGGTAAGCCACTGAGCAAATACAGAACACGATAAAATACCCGGCAGCCTCCCCCTGAAACCCCATAAAGGTCATCTGTGTATTGGCGGCATGATCAAATAAAACACCGGAGAAACGATTGATTACGTAGGAAGATATCATCCCCGCCGTCGTTCCTATACCCGTTATGGTGGCAATAGTACTTTTCGGAAACATATCTCCTATAGTTGAATACAGGTTGGCAGACCAGGCCTGGTGAGCAGCTCCAGCAATACCAATAATAATTACCGGGATCCAATAGGAGACACTTCCCAACGGTTGGGCAAACATGGTCAGTAAGGGGAAAAAAGCAAATATGAGCATGGCCCTCATTCTTCCTGCATATGGGTCCATCTTCTTTTTATCTACAAAATAGGTAGGCAGCCAGCCTCCAACAATTGCGAACAAGGTTATGGCATAAAGCACGAAGATCAGCAATTGGGCGGTGGGATTGTTGGAAGGCAGATCGTATACCGAACTCAGGTAAGCCGGTGTCCAGAACAGGAAGAACCACCAAACCCCGTCAGTCATGAACTTGCCCATGGCAAAAGCCCATGTTTGCCTGAATGTCAGACATTTCCAAAAAGAAATCCTTGTTTGTGAAACCGGCGGGTTTTCTTTTGAAGAAACATCTTCATCGTCTTGTTGAATATACATAAGTTCGGCCCGGTTCACCTTTGAATGTGCTTCGGGTTTTTTATAAATAAAGACCCAGAAACCCATCCAGATAAAGCCTAAAGCTCCTATTATCAAAAAAGCGGCTTCCCATCCCCACCGGCTTGCAATCAGGGGAACCGTTACGGGAGCTACCAGTGCCCCTACTGTTGCACCGGCATTAAAAATACTGGTAGCAAAACCCCTGTCCTTTCTGGGAAAATATTCGGCTGTTGCTTTGACGGCCGCCGGAAAATTCCCCGCTTCTCCCAGGGCCAGAATGCTTCTGGCAAATATGAAAAGTGAAACGCTTACGGTTGTTATCCGGGCCACCATATCCGTACCCCGGGCCATACGCAATGCCCAGGCACTGTCCAATCCCACGGCGGCTTCAGTAATAACACCGCACAAGGCATGCAGACAAGCCCCCAGGGACCATATGCCTATGGCCCATAAATAACCTTTTTTCGTATCTATGCGGTCTATGATCCTTCCGGCAAACAAAACGCCTATGGCATACATAATTGAAAAGACACCAGTGATTTTTCCGTAATGCACATTGGTCCAATGAAATTCAGGAGCTATGAAATCCATCCAGGTCAGCGACAATACCTGGCGGTCCAAATAATTGATGGTTGTGGCAAAAAACAACATCGTACAAATGGTCCACCTGTAACGCGTCATTTTTTCTCCTGCAGGATTTGTAATCATGAATTTTAAAATTTAAAATATTCAAGGGTATTGCGGTAACATACAGCCTGAACGATCTCCTGTCCTATAAAATCCGTTTCGGAGACAGGAAGCAGTCCTTGCTCCATATCGTTTCCCAGCAGGTTGCACAACGTCCTGCGAAAATAATCATGACGTGCATAGCTCAAAAAACTGCGGGAATCGGTCAACATCCCTACAAACCGGCTCAGAAGTCCCAACAGGGAAAGGGTATTTAATTGCTTTTCCATGCCGTCTTTCTGGTCCAGAAACCACCAGGCAGCTCCAAACTGGATCTTTCCCGGTATACGGCCGTCCTGAAAATTGCCGGCCATTGTAGCTACCACTTCGTTATCTCGCGGATTTAGATTGTAAATTATGGTTTTAGCCAGTTTGTCCCGGTTGTCCAGACTGTCCAGAAAACGTGACATATTCCGTGCAACCGTTAAATCACCAATGGAATCATACCCGGTATCGGGACCTATGGAACGATACATTCGTGAATTGTTGTTACGCAAAGCACCATAATGAAACTGCTGTGTCCAGCCCTTTTCCCAGTCCATGATCCCGAACTCGGTGAGCATAGCCGTTTTGAATATGCGGATCTCCTGCAGGCCGGGTTTTTTCCCACTCATCACTTTTTGGAAAACCGCCTCTACCGCGGAAGCGGTATACTCCTCGGCAAAAAATTCCTCAATGCCGTGATCGGAAAGGCGGCATCCGTGCTCCCCAAAATAAGCATGACGGACCCTTAAAGATTCTATAAGCGTGTCAAAAGAATGTATGTTGATCCCGGAAACCTCGGCAAGCCTTTCCACGTAATCCCTGTACGCAAGCGGATCCTCAACTGCCATGGCTTTGTCCGGGCGCCAGGCGGGAAGGACCTTCACCGGAAACCCTTCTGCAGCAATCTTTTGATGATGTTCCAGGGAATCCACAGGATCGTCCGTTGTACACAACGTTTCCACTCCGTACTTTGTGATCAGGCCCCTGGCACTAAAATCCTCATTTTCCAACAGATCATTGCACTTCCGGTAAATATCCCGTGCTGTTTGCGGCTTAAGGAGTTCAGTAATGCCGAAGGCAGATCTTAATTCCATGTGAGTCCAGTGATACAACGGATTGCGCATGGTATAAGGAACCGTCTGCGCCCATTTCTCAAATTTCTCCCAATCGGAAGTATCCTTCCCGGTAATGTAACGTTCCTCTATGCCGTTGGCCCGCATGGCCCTCCATTTGTAATGATCCCCGCTGAGCCAGATCCGGGTCATGTTTTCAAATTGCCTGTCTTCGGCTATTTCCCGGGGATCCAGGTGACAATGAAAATCAATTATGGGCAAATCCCGGGCGTAATCGTGATAAAGGCGCTGAGCCGTCTTTGTCTGTAAAAGAAAATTTTCGTCGTTAAACTGTTTCATAACCCGTAAATAATTAAAACCATATGGACTCGTGCAGGATCTCTCCGAAACTGTGTGAAGTGATAAAGAGGATGACCCGTACAAGATGATAGCTTCCCATTAAAACAGCCGCCCCGTATGCCAGTTTTATGTTATAAAGCCACTTTATACTATAATTACGGCCGCGTATCAGTTCGGCCGTCATAACAAACAAAGTGGCTGTAAAAAACAATATAAGTAACGGTCCGAATAAATGATAGCTGAAACTTGCCGCAAGATCGCCCCTGTAAAGACTTACCATGGATTTTACCATACCACAGCCCGGGCATGGCAGACCTGTAAGCATTTTAAACGGACAAAACGACTGGCTTTCCTGCAAATGACCGGCACCCGGATCAAATAAAATGATCAGCAGGGGCATGGCCAGAAACAGGAATAATGCAATTATTCCGGTTATTTTCCGACTGTAAGACACCTATACTATTTATACAACTTATTGATCTCGCTTTGTACGATCATAGCAGCTACCATTGGAAAGAAAAAGCCTAACAGCATCAGCAATATGGACTGGTCCCTTGGAGGTGTTCCTATCCTTTCATCCAAAGCGGGCAATCCATCCCTTCCAACAACAAAAAAGAAATACATATTCACCGGCCATATACATCCGGCAAACACAGCCACAACCGAAGACAGGATCTCACGTCCGGCTACGGCGTTAAATACTTTTGCTGCCTGTAGGTTCCAGTAAATAAGGTAAAGACCGCAGGTAATGAATCCCAGTAGAAGCACAACAATGGGTTCTCTGCGAAATTCGGGGATGTTGTCAATGATTTGCATAATCCAGAATGTTAGTTAAAATTTAATCCGTATTCAGTTTGAATAATTCCGTTTTTTTTGTTCTGCCGTCGGATCTGCTTGTTGTATTGCTGCTCCTTCGAGTGAACGTAGTCACGTGGATGATCCAGGTGCAGCGTCACGGCCGAATACCTTATCTGCCTGCCTTTCACTCCCAAACGCGCAAGCCTTTCCCCAAACTCCCGGTCCTCCCCTCCGTAACGCAGCCGTTGGTCAAACCCCCTTACCTCCATGATGTCTTTTTTCCATGCCGAGGCATTCCCTCCGTTCCATGTGGCACCTGCCGGCGTAAAACTGTTCAGAAAGCGTCCTTTCAGACCGGAAGCATTTAATTTGTTGTTTTTGAAAGATTTGCCGAGTCCGTTATTTTCCAGCCATTTACGGTCAAAACAAATTCCCGAGCGGATCTCAGCTGCGTTTATTTTTGCAGACAGATCTGCAGGCAACCGTACTGTTCCTCCGGAAAGAAACATTCCGACACGCCGCAAATTGACGTGAACCTGCACAAAATCGTTCCTGGGAATAATGTCCCCGTCACTGAATATCAAATAATCCCCCACACTGCTCATTACAGCTTTATTCAATATGGTGCATTTTCGAAATCCTTCGTTTTCATGGTACACATGTTTAATGGATAAGACTCCTTCCCGTTTCACAGCTTCAACGATTTTCAGGGTGCTTTCATTGGATCCGTCATCGGCAATGATCAATTCAAAATCCCTGTATGTCTGGCAGGAATACCCCCACAACACACGTTCCAGCCAGACGGGTTGATTAAAAGTTGAAATAATTACAGAAACCATGCGTAAACAAAGATAGAAAATTAAAATTTTTTTCTATCTTTGAATTGTACGTTTAGCCATAAGGCTATGAAAACATTCATTATCCTATCCATTCTATGC
>DAOSXZ010000042.1:10125-10293 GCA_035380845.1 Bacteroidales bacterium
GGCTAAGGCTCAGGTCGTTGTAACAGGTCACGTCACGGCCGAGATCGTGGATGCCGCGAGCATTTCCCCGCAAGGTGTCTATGCTCTTGAAATTGACAAAACTCCCGATTTTACAAACAGTATCAATTACGATGATGTTCTTCTGGGAGAAGTCACGGTTCGTTCAGG
>DAOSXZ010000043.1:0-10114 GCA_035380845.1 Bacteroidales bacterium
TATCCACTGCTTTTTGTTCATAACTTCCTATTCATTTGGGACATAATGGGACATCTGGGACATCTGGGACTCCTGTCAATCCGCGTGTAATATGTTTTCAATGATCTCTTCAACTTCATTTGCAGATTCTGTCATCACTTGTTCAGCGATACCACCAAAACCTGCAGCGATCATTGATGAATTCATCCTCGAAATATACGTCTTTCCGTCTGCCTTTTCATAAATACTTACACGACAAGGCATCATTGAAGAAATTATGCGTTCTGAATCCTTTTCCAGAATCCTGCTTGAATGATTTGGATGACACAGAGAAAAAACTTTAACAGGCAAGACATCTTTACCATGTTGATTTAAAGTCTTCTGCAGATCATATACGTTTGATATTTTCCATGATTTATTCTCTATTTCCTTTGACAATTTGTCTACTGTTGAAGGAAAGTCAAAAGGACTTAAAGTCTCCAAAAACATCTTATTCTTCAGATTTTTTTCTTTATTCTCTACCATCATACAATTTTTTTTGAACTCCTTGGTTCTTTGCAATTTAAACAAAAATTTCTGTGTACACAGATTGTGGCACCACATACAGGGCAAGTCCAACGTTCTTTCTCTAATTGCATAAACCGTTCCAGACCGGATTCCTTTATTGTTTGCAGGTTCTCAAGCATGCTCATATTGTATTTTGTCCTGTACCTGGTATCCAATTGCTTTAACCTTCTGCAAGGGTATTTTTCACAGTCGTAACAAAATTTTGAATCTGTTTTATTTAACAACTCACACCTGATTATGATGCATCTCCCGCAGTTTTCAGATTTGTTCTTGCTCCATTCTCTGCAGCCGTTGCAATGGTTTTTTTCCCGCAGATAGCCAAGACATATCCCGCAATTCATTCCACAGGGTGCGATAAGAGAACTAACCATGATTTGCTAATATCATATTATTCATTTAAATACACCTCATTATGCAACTTCGGATGTTCTTTGTCTCGGAAATTTCATAAACCACCTTGGGTACAATATATATTGCCGTTTCATAATTTTCATCCGCTCCAATGTTTTCTGTATCACCTTCCGGGTCACCCGATGTGTTCATGTCTGTAATAGACACATATTCAGAAAATTGGTCTGTGGTGTTTTAGCACAAAATGTGTCGTTATCTAAATTCAGTATCTATCATATTAATAATGTTATATATTCCTGCAATCGTTTCCTTAGTTCCCGAATTTGCTAAAATTACCATCCCGTAATCCAATTGTTTGCAAAGGATGGCACAAGCATAAAAAGTCCCGTTACTTCCTTCATGAGACAGATAGAAAACATTATTTGTTTTTAATTGCAACCAGCCATTTGAATAAACAGCCGATGACGTGAGCAGGGCTTCATATTCCTTGTTTGTCAACAAGCTGCCTTTCCCTTGGAGCCCCCTGAGCAATTCCTGAAGAAAAACGGCGTGTTCATATATAGTCAATGTCACTCCTCCAGCCGGGTCAATAAGGTTCAGATCATATGAAGAACTGTCAGGAAATTGAATAAGTTCATTCGCGGCTTTTGTATCATACTCTGCAAGATTAATATGCCCCCTGGGTTGATTGTCAGAGTACAAGTGCGGGAATCCAAACCAACCGTCAATTTTTAAAGGTTTGAACACGGCCTCGGTCATCAATGATTCCCATGATTTACGGGTTACCTTTTCCATCATGGTAGCAGCCACACTATATCCGGCATTTGAATAAATATAAGACTGTTGCTTATCAATGACCGGATCCAGGGTCAGAACCCATTCGCTAAACAGTTGCCGGTTATCGTCTTTATTTTTATCTGAAATTTCAGCCGGAATTCTTTTGAACTCTTCTTCTTTTATAAACGGCTGTATTCCTGCCCTATGCGACAATAAGTCAGCTAAGGTTTTGTCCAGATAATACGGGTTTATATGATTATCTGAACCAAATATTTCTTCTATGGTTGTTTCGTATTTAATGATGCCTGTTTTTATTAACCTGGCTGCCAGAAAAGAGGTGAAAGACTTTGTACAGGAACCGATATTGAATTTATCGTTCATGTCAATTGGGACACAATTATTAATGCCTTTTACACCATACGAACAGGTGATAATGGAATCCGTATTAAAAACCCCGATGGCCACGGCAGGTATTGAATGATTTTCAGCTTGTTCCTTAAGTACCCATTTTAGATTTATATGGCTTAACCTGGAACTGATACTATCCGGTTCATCCCCGGATGAACAAGAGGCTAGAAAAAGACCTATGCTAATACCCAATAGCCTTAACACATTAATCATTCTTCGTATAAACTCAGTTCCAATATGTGTGCGGGGTCTAAATCAATGATTATTCTGTCACTGATATCAGGATTGTTCTTTTTAAATTTCTGTACAATATTAAAACCAATGGTATATCCGCTGCAATAAGGAATCTCTTCATTTCCAACCATCATCAAATCGTTCATTTCAGTCTCTCGTTTGAATAATTCCGGCTTAATGATATTCCAGACTTTTTTTTCTGTCCGGGCATCTATCATATGCGTCCACGGGTTATTGATATCCGGATACAACATGGTGGCAAAAGAATCTGCCCGACCTTCAAAGATCAGGTATTCCAAAGGCGTAAAATCCTTAGTGGTGAAATTTCGTGCCGTCCAGACACTATGATGGTATTCATGTGCAAGCACATAAGGCAACTGATCTTCCCAAAAATCGGATTCCGGGTTGATGGATACTATTATTTTTCCCGCCCCTACCGTAATGGCCGTTACAGCAATTTGATTTTGCATAAAAAAATCAACATAAGCAGGGTTGGCAGGTATAAATAAGATTTTTGTGTCGGGGCCCGGTAATTCGCCAACGATTTTTTGCAATTCAGGGGCGATTAATTGTTTGAAATCTAACGCTTTTAATTTCTCATGAAATGCTTTCAACTTTTGATCCGGGTTAATAGCACCTTCTATTGACTCCAGGATGAAAGGATATTCTGCATTTTCAATGAATTCATTTTTGATTGGGGTGAAAACATCTTTGGAGTAATCTCCTTTTGCAGTTATAAAGTTTTCAAACAATTCATGAGCCGTTAATACTTCTATCTTTTGCCGGCCAAAGATTAAACTGGTTCTTTCAAAATCCACCGTGGTTTTGGAGCACCCGCCAAACAGGAAAAAGACCAGTATGTACACTATTGTTCTCATCTGTCTTGGATTTTTCGCAATTTAAACAAAAAAAGGAGCAAGTCCGACGTTCTTGCTCCATTTTCTATAACCGTTACTATGGTTTTTCCTGTATCTTTTACAGACGTACCGAATCCTCTGCCATCAGCGTGATCACTTCATTTTCAAAATTGTATAGCCTGACATGGGTTTCAGAGCAGCAATCCTCTTTCTGAGGTGTGATTACCACAAAATTCATGGTTGTTTTCTTGGGATTGTTATCAATCCAAGTCCCCGAGTTGACATAGATGGATTTTTGCTGCAGATGGTCAAAAGAAGACTGGATTAAAGGAACGTGTGAATGCCCAAATACAACAATCCGTACGTTTGATTTTGGATTTTGAAAGTATTGGGTTACTGCCTGCTTATCGGTCTCACTGGACAGGGCAGATCCCGAAATTGCCTGCAGGGCAGGAACAGGTACAGGCACGTGATTGTACTCCTGTCTTTGCACCCAGGTGTCCTGGATTCCTTTGTAAAGATTTACATCTATGAATCCTCCGGGAGTTTCCTGATAAGGAAGTACGTCGTTTACGGAATAGGATCCGGTAAATCCATCGACATTTGTCACTATGATGTCCTCGTCAAATTGACCCTCAATAGTGAAGTTTGTTAATGTCCATTCCCACATTTTCCAATAGGCATAAAGCAGGTTCTGACTTTCATCTCCCGAAGTATTGGGAGTTACAGGCGGAAGAACAATTTCTACCGATGGATGTCCCTGCGCAACATACTGGGCAGCTATGCGGGTAAAAAAGTATCCGGGAGGCAGAATGGTTCCCGGAGCAACATCCTGGTTGGAGTATGGATCGGGAGAACAAAAGAAATTGTACCGGTGCCCGTGCTCTATTACAATCTTGGGATAACCCACGGGAGAGTAAGTTCCCAGGCCCAGTTCCGGATCACGTTTCTGGTTGATTCCAGGAAGAATGAGATCAACGTTTGCCTCGGTAATGGTCAGATCGTGGTTGCCGGGCACATAAGTCACCAGGATCCTCTTTTCCCGGATGATCTTTTTCAAAACATCAAAGACGCCTTTGTTTGCCTCGGCAATACGTTTTACAAAATCCGCCTGGTCCTTTCCCCGGTAGGTATCCACCGGAGCCGGGACAAACCACTCGTCAAGCAGGTCTCCGGCAATAACCAGCTCTTTTACATTGGCAGATTCCCTTATCTGGGTAAGGAATTCTTCAAGAGCCGGCAGGTTCTTTTTACACTCGGCATAAGCAAGATCCGCCCCCATGTGTATATCACTGATTACAACTATCAAATCCCTCTCCATACTGCACTTTTTAAATGGATTTATGGATGAGGGCATTTTTTCGCAGGATAATAAAACAGTTGCGATCAATGTCACAAGCAACACGCTACATAATTTTTGAATGGTTTTCATTTACATGTTCATTTTTGAAATAAGGTGCTAAAATAAACATGTTTTTTGGTTGCAAGATATTTATACGTAAAGGAATTTTTTCCAATGCAAGGGCGGCAGTTAATCCGATTTCGTTATCATACCTGAAATACGGGAACAAGCTTCCCGAAGACTGATATTCAGAGTTATCTAAGCAGTCCAGGGTTTATGTTCTTTAAGCTGTACACCGTGGAACGCACGTTTTGCGCCCAGTCGTGGTGAACGGTTTTATTCCTTTTCCTAAACATCTCACGGGGCAGGAGCACCAATTCCAGATTGGCCTGTATGCCAAATACCCGCCTTAATGAATAAATAGTATAGAATAAGTTCGAATTAAGAATTCATTGAAATTGTAGATCTTGTCTTTCGTTTTTTGTCTGTTATTACGAATATGATCATTAACAGTGATGCGATTAAAGCCATCAAAGAACCAAAATAGAAAGGCGCATTTGAATTTACATGATCATAAAGCAACCCTGCTATTAAACTGGCAGGGAGTAATGTAACACCAAGGACTGCATGATATAGTCCAAAACCGGTACCCTTCAGATCTTCACTTACAATATCCGAAATTAAGGATTTTTGTGTGCCGTCAACTAAAGCGCTATATAATCCATACAGCACAAATAAGACAATATAGATACTCAGGTTATTAAACCGGCCAAAAAAGAAATATACCAGTGAGTAAACAAGGAATCCAAGAATAATCAAAGTTTCGCGACCTTTTTTATCTGAAATCTTGCCTGCTGGTATGGCAAAAATTACAGATACCGTGTTAAATATCATATAGACAAAAGGAACGTATGACTTATCAATTCCTGTCTCTGCCGTTTTTACAAGTAATAAGGCGTCTGCGGAATTGCCCAAAGTGAAAACAAAAAGAATAAACAGGAAGAAATAAAATTTTCGGGGCAACTGGTTTAAATGAAATTTGTTGTTTGTTTCTTTTTTCGCTGTTTTTACTTCTTTGACAAAAACCGCAATTGAAATAACTCCCAGGATTGCAGGTATGGTGGCGATAAGAAAAATATTGGAATAGTTTAGCGGGAAAAAGTACAATAAAACGAATGCTGCCAAGGGGCCGATTATTGCCCCGCTATTATCCATTGCCTTATGAAATCCAAAATTCTTCCCTGTTTCCTTTTTCTTTGCCGAGGCACTTATAAGGCTGTCCCTGGGTGCCGCTCTTAAACCTTTACCTGTCCTTTCAAGAAATCGTAACAACAGTACTTGGCCCGGGAGCCTGACTAAAGCATAAAGCGGAGTTATTAAGGCCGTGATCCCGTAACCCAGCAGCATTAATGGTTTGTTTTTGCCAATCTTATCACTCCAAAATCCGGAAAACGCCTTGATTAAAGATGCCGTACTTTCTGCAATTCCTTCAATCAACGATATGGAAGTTTTTGATGCTCCAATAGATAATAAGAAAAGGGGCATCACACTATATATCATTTTTGTGGAAGTATCAGTAAAAAAACTGGTTAAACCCGCAAAAAAGACATTTCTGTGCAAGCCGAATATCTTCTTTTCTTTCATGCTTTTATTACTAGTGTTGCACAAGTGATCCGGTCTTTCAGAAGATCATATTCGGCCCGCTGCCGTTTGCAGTACTCCATGAACATTTCCGTCTTGTCAGGATATTTGTTGCTCAGTTCCCGGCACCGATTTACAATATGTGCATACTGCGTATCATAGTCAGAACTTGAATCGTCATTTTCACCTTCCGTAACCCTTTCTCCTTCGCTTACCACTTCCTCAATAAGTTGCATGCCTGCCTCTGCGATCTGTTTCACGATTTCGTTTCTTGTCAGATAGGGTCCGGGCTTGACACGTTTCTGTTCTTCAGTTTGCCCGGTCCGCTCGGGTCTGCTGATCTCGTGAACTGCTTGACTTACACCGTCCCTGTCTCCAATGTAGCCGTCATCGATTATCAAGATTCCGCTCTCAGTAAGGTTGTTCCTTAAAAGCGAAAGCGTCTCAAAATAATCACCAAAGACCTGGCCGATCGACCCCAGGATGATCACATGGAACTTCCCGGCGGTTTTAACCTTTTCCCGGATATCCCCCACCTCGAAGCGGCACAAATGGGAAACGCCGGAGTCCTCGGCTTTGGAAGCGGCAAAAGCTATGAATCCAGGGATTGCATCAATCCCGTTACATGAATACCCCAGCTGCTTTGCAATTTTAACCGAGACTGCTCCTTTTCCGCAACCCAGGTCCAGCACTGTTGGTTTGCCAGGAGTTTTCAGGTGTTTCTTGATCAGGCCGATGATGACCGAAGGATCTGACCCGATTTCCCAGAAGTCCTGTAAAATGTATGGCAGGTACTGCAGGATTCGGCTGTCCGTGCCATCCATTGCCGCCAGAACACTTTCCTCGGTTGTTTTCATAATTGATGTGTTTTCGTTAGGGCTGTTTGGTTTGGCGTTTGGCGTTTGGCGTTCTCACATCGGCTTCTTGTTCTCGTTCAGTCTTCCAATGATCTTTTCCAGCCGCTTGATTCTTGTTTCTTCCTTTTTTGCATCTAAATACAACGCCGTATAGGTTTTTTTTACCGAGTCGGGCATCTTCATGAAATTTGACAGTGCCAAATGGGCACCGGATAGAGCGCTGATCAAAATACCCACTTGATCTTCGCATATTGATGGGCCTTCCAGAGTATTCCAATGTCCGCTCTTTTTTGCCCGTTCCACCTCGGCCATTCCGGATGCTGTCATTTTACCGCTTTCTGTCAGGGCTTTTACTAAATTTTTATTCTTCCCGGACCATTTGCTTCCTTTACGGCGAGGTGTGAATTTTTTCACATATTTCGTCTGGTCGATGCTCTTTATCTGACCGTCTATCCACCCGAAACACAACGCTTCTTCCAGCGCTTCGTCCGGTTTGAGGGTTTTAAGTAAACCGGCCTTGCCAAAAACCATCCATATCCCCTGGCTTACATCATGGTTTCTCATGAGCCATTCTCTGAACTCATCCCGGCTTTTAAAGATTAATTCTTCGTACATATCTATTGACATATCTTCATCACCATTTCTAATGGAACGGATGTTCTTTCGGATACTTCCTCAAGACTCATTCCCTGATCGCGAAAACGTTTTACAAAACAGGGAATCGTTTCACCAACCTCAACCAAATTATTTTCCGGATCGTAAAACCGGATGGTTTGCTGGCCCCATGTTTCTTCGGCTTCTGTATGCAAAAAATTTAGTTTGTGCTTTTTCAAACAGGCAACAACTAACTCAAAATCATCGGCTTCAAAACAGATTTCCAAATTCTTGTTTCCCGATTTATCATAAGTCCTGCCCAGTTTTTTTGTTATTGGATAGCCTTCTTTCAGTTTCCACAAAGAAATCCCGTTCTGAAAACCAATACAATTACCAAAATCAAATGCAATCTTTTGTTGAAGAATGTCCTGGTAAAATGATCTCATTTGTTCCAGATCTTCAACCATAATAACCGTTGAGCTAAATGATATTCCCATTATTTATTTGTTTACAGTCCTTAAAAAACCTGCCAGCTACAACTTACTTCTGCCTCGCATTGCTTCAAGCCTCTTTCTTGAATCTGGATCCTGGGCAAAATGTTTCTCCAGGAAATCACATGTATAATCATCACAAAAGGCACAACTTTCAATATTCTTTTGTCTTGCACATTTTCTGATTTCACATTTTTCACATCCCTTAAATATTCTTCCGGTATTGGCCCGGCATCCATCACAATCTGTAATATCTTCAGCTTTCAGGGTCATCCCGTACAGATTGGCACATTGATTGGCGATCGATTCTCTCATGCTGTGTTGAAGTGCCTTATCCTGCTCTCTTGTAGCTAAATGCAGGGGGCACGTTTCACATTGCAAACCGCAGTATGCCATCAACATATCTTGTTTGTCCATCATTATCCTGATATCACAACTTTAGTATAGGCTGCGCACCGTAAAGGTAAAAAAACGTACAGAAAAAACTCCTCTATCTTTCTTGGCCAAATCATTCGATAATTCGGACAGTATAACATAACAACAGCTATTTATTCTCAATCCATCCACATATAAGGTCGTTTCTGTGGAGGAACCTCAGTTTTTTCGCAACTCATCCACATATAAGGCCGTTTCTGTGGAGGAACCTCAGTTTTTTCGCAACTCATCCACATATAAGGTCGTTTTTGTGGAGGAACCTGGGATTTTCCGCAACTCATCCACATATAAGGCCGTTTTTGTGGAGGAACTTGGGATTTTCCGCCTTTGGCCGGGTGCTTGTATTATTTCCACATCGGCCCAGTATCCATGTCCAACCGTGCCAACGGGGTATAACGGGGCCCGGCCTGTAAAAGTTCGCTTTTAAACAGGATCAGGTGTTTTGCAGAATATTGCAGAAAAGATTGGCGTTGTTTTGCTTCCTGAAGTATTAATTCCAGTGACGGTGTCATTTTTTGTCCGGACTGAAAGCGTCCGAGTGTGATATGAGGATGGAATACGTTGCCGTCAAGCCTGAAGCCAAGCTGTTCAGCGGCATGGTCAACAACTTTTTTCAATTCATAAAGAGCAGCAGGTGCCTCTATACCCAAGTATAGGACACGGGGTTCGCTGCGGTTCCGGAAAATTCCGGGCTCTCCTAATGAATAAGAGAAACAGGGAGTTTGTTTTATTGCATTTTGAAGTCTGTTTACCAATGAAGGTATAATCTGGGTATCCACTTCACCAAAAAAGAACAAAGTCAGATGAAACTGCCCCGAATTGATCCACTTAATCCGGTACGATTTCAACTGCTTTTGTAAAAGCAGCATTTTTTCACGGGCAGGAAGCACAGGTTCCAGCGGCAATGCCAAAAAAATACGGACCACAGTCAAATCAGTCTTTCTATACTTACGTATCAAATTTATAAAAAAAAGCAGCAGTCTATCTCTTCAGCAATAAACGAGGAGCTTTTTCTGGTTAGATAAGGGTTCTGCCATTTATCATTATTTCTGCTTGAAAGACCGCCAGGCGGTCCTTTAAAGCGGTGCGCCAAAAGCCTTTGGCGCGTATAAAATGCTGCGTAGCAGCACATTTGTTTCGTGCGTTTTCACTCGCGCCGAGTGCGCTCCCCTCTCCCGGGATTACCTTCGTACCAAAAGCGCTCCCTCCCCTCCGGGGGATTACCTTCGCGCCTGGGGCGCTCGGTGTTCCCCGAGGGGGGAGCTTCACAAAAAACAAAACAGCACGTTGTGCTGCAAAAAAGAAAAACACCCAAAAAAAAATAAATTTGCTTTTTGGGTGTTTTCTTTTGTTGGGCCGGCTTTGCCGGCTTTTGTTTTTTGTGGCGGAGAGAGGGGGATTCGAACCCCCGGAACCCAAATGGGTTCAACGGTTTTCGAGACCGCCCCGTTCGACCGCTCCGGCATCTCTCCGTTTATTTTGGTGCAAAAGCAACATTACTTTCCCTGTTCCTTTTATGGTCGGCAATGGGGCCGGCTATGGGGCCGGCTATGGGGCCGGCTATGGGGCTGGCAAAGGTAA
>DAOSXZ010000044.1:0-9792 GCA_035380845.1 Bacteroidales bacterium
GACGTTGCGGCGAGCCAGAAAATTTCCCTTCGTCTGTTTTAGAATTTTTTTGCGTCTGGCCCTTGAAGCCACCGCATTTACCGATCTTGGCATAATTTTAATTCTTTGCGATTGTCAGCGTTCTCCTCCTTTGAGATACTTTTCCTGCTGTGCAATCTGGTTAATATATTGCAGTTCTAGGCGCAGATCAAGTCTTTGATGCGCTTTTCATCTACCTTGTTTACCAATGAGGAATAAGTCAGATTACGTTTCTGCTTTTTTGTCTTTTTTGTCAAAATATGACTGTGGTAAGCGTGTTTCCGCTTGATTCTTCCGCTTCCAGTCAACGTAAAACGTTTTTTGGCTCCGGAATTTGTTTTCAATTTGGGCATACTTTTCTGTTTATATAAAATTTTGTGGTTATTTCTTTTTTGTTGTTTTCAAAGGAGCGAGCATCATAATCATGCGTTTGCCTTCCAGTTTTGGCATTTGTTCGGCTTTTCCGTAGTCTTCAAGATCAACGGCAAATCTGAGCAGCAATTTCTCACCCTGCTCGGAAAACACAATGGAACGCCCTCTGAAAAATACATACGATTTCACTTTTGCGCCATCTTTCAGGAATTCAATGGCATGTTTTAGTTTAAATTGGTAATCGTGTTCGTCTGTATTCGGTCCAAACCGGATCTCCTTAACTACAATTTTAGAGGCATTGGCTTTCATCTCTTTTGCTTTTTTGCGCCTCTGGTACAAATATTTCTGGTAATCAATGATCTTGCATACAGGCGGGTCGGTCTGTGCCGAAATTTCCACCAGATCCAGATTCATCCTTTCAGCCATTTTCAAGGCTATAGCAATAGGATAGATTCCCGGTTTTTCAATATTGTCTCCCACAACACGCACCTGGGGAACATCAATTTCATTATTGATTCTGGCACCGTCATCCTGTCTTGGTGCCCTGTTGTTATACCTTCCCTGATTGTTCCTTTTATGGGGTGAAAATTGTGGCTTGTAAGGTGTTCCGATAATTTATTCCTCCTTTTTTAGTTCGTTAATTCTTTTATTTCTTTCCGGAGCAGGTCAACAAATTCCTCCAGCTTCATGGTTCCCTGGTCTCCCTTACCCTGACGACGAACAGAGACAGTTCCTGAAGATTCCTCTTTCTCTCCCACTACCAACAAATAAGGAATCCTCTTCAACTCATTCTCTCTTATACGCTTACCAACTGTTTCATTGCGGTCGTCAAGCGAGGCGCGAAGTTCGGAATTATTCAAGAAATCACAAACTTTTTTTGCAAATTCATTGAATTTTTCACTCAAAGGCAAGACTACGACCTGGTCCGGAGCCAGCCATAACGGGAACTTTCCGCCCGTATGTTCCAGTAAAACAGCCACAAAGCGTTCCATTGAACCGAAAGGCGCCCGGTGAATCATTACCGGCCTGTATTTTTTGTCATCCGGTCCAATATATTCCATTTCAAAACGTTCGGGTAAATTATAATCTACCTGGATGGTCCCAAGTTGCCATTTTCTTCCAATGGCATCCCGTACCATGAAATCAAGTTTGGGCCCGTAAAAGGCGGCTTCACCATATTCGACTATGGTTTCCAGTTTCTTTTCAGCCGCAGCTTCAATAATGGCTTGTTCGGCTTTTTCCCAGTTCTCATCCGATCCGATATATTTGGATCTGTCGTTTTTGTCACGTAACGATACCTGAACCGTAAAGTTTTCAAAACTCAAGGTTTTGAAAATGTAGAGTACAATATCAATTACCTTGCAAAATTCATCTTTCAGCTGGTCGGGGCGACAAAAAATATGAGCATCATCCTGCGTAAATCCCCTGACACGTGTAAGGCCGTGCAATTCACCGCTTTGTTCGTAACGGTAAACCGTTCCGAATTCAGCCAGGCGTACCGGCATGTCTTTATAGGAATGCGGTTTGGAACGGTATATCTCGCAATGATGCGGACAGTTCATGGGTTTGAGCAAAAACTCTTCCCCCTCCTGGGGAGTTTTGATGGGTTTAAAACTGTCTGCCCCGTATTTTGCATAATGACCGCTGGTTACATACAATTCTTTTTGCCCTATATGAGGTGTGATAACCTGCTGGTAACCATGCTGTTTTTGAACTTTTTTCAAGAAATTTTCCAACTGTTCCCTAAGCGCGGCTCCCCTGGGCAGCCATAAAGGCAACCCTTGTCCTACCCGCGGTGAAAAAGTGAACAATTCCAATTCTTTACCCAACTTGCGGTGATCTCTCTTTTTGGCTTCTTCCACCATCTTAAGATACTCATCGAGAAGGGATTTCTTTGGAAAAGTAATCCCGTAAATACGGGTAAGCATCTGCCGTTTTTCATCTCCACGCCAATAAGCACCGGCTATGGAAGTAAGTTTTATGGCTTTTATAAGGGATGTATCGGGGATATGAGGCCCCCGGCAAAGATCTGTAAATACACCGTTGGAATAAAAAGTAATGGTCCCGTCTTCCAGGTCTTGAATCAGTTCGCATTTATACGGATCGCCTTTTTCCCGGTATGTTGCAAGCGCTTCTTCCTTGCTGACCTCTCTTCTTTCAAAAAGTTGTTTGCTTCTGGCCAGTTCCATCATTTTATTTTCTATGGGTGCCAGGTCTGCTTCCGATAACTGACGGCCTTCCAAATCTATATCATAGTAAAAGCCGTTTTCAATAGCAGGGCCGATACCAAACTTCACACCGGGATATAGTATTTCCAATGCTTCGGCCATCAAGTGGGAGGAGGAATGCCAGAACACCTGTTTGCCTTGTTCGTCTTCCCATTTCAGGAAACGAACAGAAGCGTCCTGTTTCAGAGGTAGTTGTATGTCTGTAAGCTTTCCGTCAACTTTTACGGCAAGCACTTCGGCTGCCAGCCGGGGACTAATATCCTGTGCTATCTGATATCCTGTAATGCCGGATTGATATTGTTTTGTTTTCCCGTCGGGAAAAGTAATAATGATCATAATTTGAATGTAAAAGGTTCGTTTTCGTTCTAACTTGCAAAGTTAGGTAATTTTTAAAAAATTTGGTTACTTTGTGACCGAAACTAAATGATTTACCGATGAAACATAATTTCTGGAACAAAGCTGCCGTATACGGAATTATCCTGGCGCTTGTGTCTGTTTTTTTTATGGTAATCCAGACGGTTCTGGAACCTGCCAGATGGCTCAACATTGTATTATGGATAGTAAAACTGGCCGGAACACTTGGTTTGCTTTTCTATTTCATGAAGGATTTTGGTGCCGGAAAGGAATCTTATTCATATTCAGACGCATTTAAATTCGGAATGGCGGTTTCTTTTTGCTCCTCCATCATAGCCGCCGCGTATTATTACTTACACGTCATGTTTATTTTTCCGGATACAACATCCCAGCTCTCCAATGCCATGATGATGGGATTTGAACAGGCCGGTGTCAACATGGAAGATTTCAATATGGATAAATTCATAGTACGTCTGCCTGTGATCATGATGGTTTCTCAATTAATCTATTACAATATACTTGGTCTTATCTGGTCTTCTATTCTGGCAAGCGGAGCCAAACAGAAAGTGACGACTTCTCCGTTTGACAACTAAGTAGTTTTATATGGACCTTTCTGTTGTCATTGCATTGTATAATGAACGGGATTCGTTGCCCGAGTTATTGGAACGTATTCATTCGGTCCTGGCTGCACCACTTGGTGAAAATGATCAGGTGCCACCCCGCTACGAAGTGATCTTTGTTGATGACGGCAGCACAGACGGTTCCTGGAATTTCATATCTGAACAAGCCGGGAAAGACTCCCGGATCCACGGAATCCGTTTTCGCCGGAATTACGGGAAATCTGCCGCCCTTTATTGTGGTTTTGAAGCGGCACTTGGCAACGTAGTGATAACCATGGATGCCGATCTTCAGGACGATCCTGCCGAGATACCGGCGTTATACAATATGGTGGCCTCGGGAAATTATGATTTGGTCTCGGGTTGGAAAAAGAAAAGAAAGGACGGACTGCTTTCCAAAACCATTCCCTCCCGCCTCTATAATGCCACGGCCAGAATGGTGACGGGCATCAAACTCCACGACATGAATTGCGGGCTGAAAGCTTATAAGGGAGAAGTAGTGAAAAACATTGAAGTGTACGGGGAAATGCACCGTTACATCCCTTACCTGGCCAAACAGGCCGGCTTTTCCAAAATTGGCGAAAAACCGGTAGTGCATGCACGTCGCAAATACGGGAAAAGCAAATTCGGTCTAAGCCGTTTTGTAAACGGATACCTGGATCTTCTAAGCCTATGGTTCCTTGCCCGTTTTGGCAAAAAACCCATGCACATATTCGGTTTGTTCGGATCGTTGATGTTTATAGCCGGGGGCATAATTGCCGTTTGGCTCATTATTCAAAAACTTTACTGGCAGTCTCACGGATTTCCTTACCGCCAGGTAACCGACCAGCCTTTGTTCTACCTTGCTCTTCTGGTAATCATTCTTGGAATGCAACTTTTCCTGGCCGGATTTTTAGGAGAACTTATTTCACGCAATGCCCCGGAAAGAAACCATTACCACATCTCTGAAAGACGTTGAACTGACTCATTTTCATTCAGGCGGACGTGCCTGTTCCCGGGAAAAGTATTACGTTAGCGGCGGTATTCCCGGAGAACGTGTAGAAATTGTATCACAACGCGGAAAAGGTTTTCGCAGCGGAACTGCCGTCAATATACTACGTGCTTCAGAAGACAAAACGGCTCCTTTTTGCGTACATGCCGGCATTTGCGGAGGCTGTCCGTGGCAACACATGAAATATGATGCACAATTGAGGTGGAAAAGGGATATCCTTGAACGTGCCCTGGATAAATACGGCATCCGGTTACCTGCTGAAGGGGTGCCTGACACAGCCCCTTCTCCTTTGCAGAAAGGATACAGAAACCGTGTGGAATATACTTTTGAAGCCGGTAAAGACGGGAAACAAAACATAATGGGATTTCACCAACCGGGAGATCTTTCTTCTGTCTTTGATTGTACGGAATGCTTCCTGCTGCCGGAAGGAATGCACACACTTGCTTTGGGGATCAAAGAGACGGCCCTGGAACAAGGAGTCCCGTTTTACCGTTTTGAAGGCCGGACCGGACTGTTAAGAAACCTTACATTACGTTGCACGACCACCGGGGATCTGGCTGTTATTGCGGGATTTACACGTAATGAGCCCAGTAGTATCCTTCCATTTTTCGAAGTCCTGGCAACCCGCTTCCCGGCTGTAACTTCGTGGGCCTATACCGTATGGGATCCCTGCTCCAGTGAACGTTATTACAATCCGGAATACCATCACGTTACCGGGAATACTCATCTTGAAGAAAAATCGGGTGCATTGCGTTTTCAGTACGGGCTTTCCTCTTTTTACCAACCCAACCCCCTTCAGGCCTCCCGTATATTCAACCACATCCTGAAACAAGCTGAACATTTCATAAAGGAACATGATCCGGTATATGATCTTTATACGGGGGTGGGAACCATAGCCCTGACACTGGCCGGGAAATTTAAAAATTCAAGTATTACAGGGATAGAGGGAAATCAGGTTGCCGTGAGGGATGCGATCAACAACGCTTCTCTTAACAAAACATCCCTGGCCGAGTTCATTGCAGGAGATATCCTCCGGACTTTCACCCCTTCCTTCATCGCCTTGAACGATAATCCTTCCCTGGTTCTTCTGGATCCTCCCAGGAGCGGTACGCTTACCGAGATTAAAAAAACGATCCTTGCTGCCCAACCTGCCGGGATCATATACCTGAGTTGCAACCCGGTATCACTTGCGTGGGATCTTAAACAATTGACGGAAAACGGATATCGTCTGACTGCTATCCAGCCTTTTGATATGTTCCCGCATACCCATCACGTAGAAACGCTGGCGGTTTGCCGGAAAGAATCCTGAATGTTACAAAGAGCGGTTCAAGTATTCATCAAATGACTGCGGAGCAGGTATATACGAGCTTTCAAACAAAGGTGACGAGATCAGGAAATCCGCCGTAGACCTGTTATATGCAGTCGGAATGTTGTAAAGACTGGCAATTCGTAACAATGCCTTTACGTCAACATCATGCGGCTGCGGCTGCATGGGATCCCAGAAAAAGATGAGAATGTCAATTTTCCCTTCGGCAATCAAAGCTCCCATTTGCTGGTCTCCGCCCAAAGGTCCCGATTTGAGTGTTTTCACATCAATCCCGGTTGCCTTTTCTACCATTCGCCCTGTGGTTCCTGTACATACAAGCTTGTGTTTTATCAGACGATCCTTGTTGAATTCCACCCATTCAATCAAATCGTTTTTTCTGTGGTCATGGGCTACCAAAGCCAAAGTTTTCCTATGCATAATCGTTTACATATTGGCACACTGATCGCAGGCAAGAGCAGCAGCCTCCATAATCCCCTCACTCATAGTGGGATGGGGAAATATGGAATGTATCAGATCGTGACTTGTGATCTTCATACCGCGGGATGCAGTCAGTCCGCCTATCATTTCTGTAGCATGTGCCCCAATAATATGGGCACCCAGTAATTTTTCCGTTTCAGCATCAAAAACAAGCTTGACGAATCCGTCCCTTTCTCCGGCGGCGGCCGCCTTGCCCGATGCTGTAAAAGGATACTTCCCTGTCTTAACCTTAATGCCTTTCTTTTCGGCATCTTTTTCCCTCAATCCAACCGAGGCAATCTCCGGCGTAGTGTAAATACATCCCGGAACATTATCATAATCTACGTCAGGGACATCCAGTCCGGCCATTCTTTCCACACAACAAAGGGCCTCGGCAGATGCCAGATGCGCCAGTGCCGGTGTGTTTAAAACATCTCCCACCGCATAAATACCGGGAACCGTTGTCATGAAGT
This sequence comes from Bacteroidales bacterium, assembly GCA_035380845.1. GTDB lineage: Bacteria > Bacteroidota > Bacteroidia > Bacteroidales > UBA932 > DMER64. Next base: position 6,837 of record DAOSXZ010000044.1, read on the forward strand.
TCTTGTCTACATGAATCCGGCCGCGGGTCATTTCCACACCCAGTTCTTCCAGTCCCATATTGGCTGTAACCGGGACTACCCCCACCGCGGATAACACGATATCTGCCTCTACGTATTCAATACCTTTCTTAGTCTGCACAGAGAGGCGACAGCCCTCCGCAGATCTTTCAGCGGATTGCACACCTGCAGATGTCATGATTTTCATGCCTGCTTTACGGAATGAGCGGCTTAACTGGGCTGCAATATCCGTATCTTCTGTAGGCACTATCTGGTCCATATATTCAATCAGTGTCACTTTTGTGCCGAGTGAATTGTAGAAAAAAGCCAGTTCAGATCCAATGGCACCGGATCCTATCACAGCCATGGAACGGGGTATGGATTCCGGGACCATAGCCTGACGGTAACCAATTACCTTTTTCCCGTCTATGGATGCCCCGGGAAGTGAGTTGGGTTTTGATCCGGTCGCAATCAGGATATTTTTCCCTTCCAGAACCTGATCTCCCACCCTGACTTTTCCGGGAGCCTGAACAGTGCCGCGTCCGTGAATAACATCAATTTTATACTTGTTTAACAGGAATTCAATACCTTTTGTCATCTGGGCTGCAACCTGCCGGCTTCTTTCAACAATGGCCTTAATGTCGGGTTCCACACTACCGGCAATTTTCACACCGTAATTTTCAGCATTCCTGGCTGTATTCAGTGCTTCCACACTTTTCAACAAAGCTTTTGTAGGGATACAACCCCAATTCAGGCAAACCCCTCCCAGGAGGGCTTTTTCAATAATTGCGGTTTTAAAGCCCAGCTGGGCACTCCTAACGGCCGCTACATATCCTGCCGGACCGGATCCGATGATTATTAGATCGTACCTCATATACTATATTTAAGTGATTATAAATCTTTCCCGTGACAATGTTTGAATTTTTTTCCGCTTCCGCATGGACAAGGATCATTCCTTCCTACCTGTTTTTCAACGTGTACAGGAGCATTGGAACGCGGCTCGGCAGATTGTGTGAGTAAATCCGGACGTGATGTTTGTGTGTTACTCAGATCTGTACGGCGCCTTTCATTACCTGCTTTATCCAGTTTATCCTGATCCTGACGCAGCGGTATATGGGCTTTAAGCAGAAAAGCCAGTACTTCCCGGGCGATTTTTTCCAGCATTTCACTGAAAAGTTTGAAACTTTCAAATTTATAGATAAGCAAGGGGTCTTTTTGTTCATAAGTGGCATTTTGAACCGATTGCTTGAGATCGTCCATATCACGCAGATGCTCTTTCCAGTATTCGTCTATCATCACAAGATTGATGGTCTTGTTGATAGCTCTGATCAATTCTTTTCCCTTGCTCTCGTAGGCTTTCTTGATATTTACGATAACCTGGTAGATACGTTTTCCGTCTCCTACCGGAACCACTACATTTTCATAAGTGGCTCGTTGGGTTTCATAAATATTTTTCATGATGGGCCAGGCCTGTGCCACCAGTGTTTCCGCCCTTCTTCCGTATACTTTCTGGATCTGTTCTGCCAGGGCTTGTGACAACTCGGCAATATTTTGTCTGCGGTATACTTCTTCGTCAATACCGGGTTCTATAGATATCTGGCGGATCAATTCATGCGCAAACTCTTCGTAATCAAACCCTTCCATCTGTTGCACAAACGATTCCGCGAAATCGGACATCATGTTGGCTACGTCTACATCCACACGTTCACCGTACAAAGCATTCCGGCGTCTTGTATAGATTACTTCCCGCTGTGAATTCATCACATCGTCATACTCCAGAAGACGTTTCCTGATCCCGAAGTTGTTTTCTTCCACCTTTTTTTGAGCCCTCTCAATGGAGCTGGATAACATGGAATGTTGCAACACTTCGCCTTCTTTCATACCCATTCTGTCCACTATGGAGGCAATACGGCCGCTCCCGAACAAACGCATCAGGTCATCCTCCAGGGACACAAAAAAAGTGGAGGAACCCGGGTCTCCCTGGCGTCCTGCACGTCCCCTTAACTGCCTGTCCACACGGCGGCTGTCATGACGTTCCGTTCCTACAATTGCCAAACCTCCGGCTTCCCGGACTCCTTCTCTCAATTTTATGTCGGTTCCCCTGCCGGCCATGTTCGTGGCAATGGTTACCGCCCCGGCACGACCCGCCTCGGCAACTATCTCGGCCTCCCTTGCATGCTGTTTTGCATTTAGAACATTATGCTTTATGCCGCGCATCTTAAGCATGCGGCTTAGCAATTCGGAAACCTCCACAGAGGTGGTACCTACAAGCACCGGCCGGCCGGCCTTGGTCAGATCTGTAATTTGATCAATAACAGCGTTGAATTTTTCCCGTTTTGTCTTATAGATCAGATCGTCTCCGTCCAGGCGGATCACAGGTCTGTTGGTGGGGATTACGACCACATCCAGTTTGTATATGGACCAGAACTCCCCGGCTTCCGTTTCTGCAGTACCGGTCATACCGGCCAGCTTATGATACATACGGAAATAATTCTGCAGGGTGATAGTGGCAAATGTTTGTGTAGCTGCTTCTACCTTCACTTTCTCCTTGGCTTCTATGGCCTGGTGCAATCCGTCCGAATAACGTCTCCCTTCCAAAACACGCCCCGTCTGTTCGTCTACTATTTTGATCTTATTGTCCACAACGATGTATTCCACATCTTTTTCAAACATCGCATAGGCTTTAAGCAACTGGTTAACCGTATGTACCCTTTCGGATTTCACGGCGTAATCGCTTAACAGGGCATCCTTGGCAGTGGCTTTTTCCTGATCGGACAAGTTCTGTTTTTCCAGTTCAGATATCTCGCTTCCCATATCGGGCAGGATAAAGAATTTGGAATCACTCATCTTTTTGGCAATCAGATCGTGTCCTTTCTCGGTCAGGTCTACGGATTTTTGTTGTTCTTCAATAACAAAATACAGATCGTCCGTTATCAGGTGCATCTGTTTGTTGTTATCC
>DAOSXZ010000045.1:0-9761 GCA_035380845.1 Bacteroidales bacterium
AGGTATTTTATACTTTTCTTCAATGAATTTTTTAAAATAACCTACACGGGGACAAGGGGGATAACCTACCAGCATCCCGGTAGCCAGGTGAATGGCTTCCGCACCGTTTTTGATCATCTCGGCAGGAACGTATTCCACATTGCCTCCCGGGCATCCCCCGCAACTGGTATACCCGACAACTTCCAGGGGTGCATCTTTAGGGTAAATTGAAAAAGCCCCCTCCCGGTTTCTCATGGCTCTCAGGCATTTTCCACCCGCACAACTGCGGTACCTGTCACAAATAATAATACCTATTTTCATAATCAATAAAGCACTTTATCCTGTTTATTTTCCCATGAGTCAAACAGTTCCTTTGCCCGAGGGACCTCCAGCCGGTGCATGGCCACGGTTCTTCTTTCAGGCGGCAATTTCAGTTCCTCGTAAATGAAATTGTCCCCGAAGCCTATACTATCGGCATCTTCGCGATTGGAACTGTACCAGACGGTTTTTATACCTGCCCAGTAAATGGCAGCCATGCACATGGGACAGGGCTCGCAACTGGTATATATTACGGCATCCTCAAGGTGAAAACTGCCGGTTACACGACAGGCTTCCCTTATGGCCACTATCTCTGCATGTGCTGTTGGATCGTTGGTAGAGGTAACCTGATTGCACCCCTTTCCTATTACCTTCCCGTCTTTTACAATAACGGCTCCAAAAGGGCCTCCCTGATTGTTTTGGATACCTGTAAAAGCCTGATCAATTGCCTTCTCTAAAAATTGTTGGTTCGTTTTCATTATTTTTCCAATTCCACCATTTTATTTTTTCCGGATCAGGATTGTTTGTCCCGGCATAATACACTGCACAACGGAACACGTACAACACACACCGGTCCAGCACCGTATTCCGTATCTCACACAAACGGTCGTACATCTGTTGCGGATCTTTTCCGGTTAAATCTGCCACGGATTCAATTCCAAGGACCCGCAAATCTTCTGCCATACTTTTTCCAATTCCCGGAATGTTCAGCAAGGGATCGTTTATGGCCTGCAGCCGGTCGTTCTGCATTATCATTTCGCCTGTTTCCAGCCAATTTGTCTCATATTTCCTGTCAATGATCACGGGCATCCTCTTTTTGGAATTATGGATCCGCGACATTAATTCATTGGCTTCTGTAGTTATGATTGTATATGTGTCTATAACCTCCCCCGTTTGACGGTCTGTCCATGTATTCCACAATCCTGCCAATCCGAATGCTTCTCCTTCCGGAAGTGTCAGAACGTACTTCTTCTTGTTTTTCCCTTTCGGATCCAGCCATTGCCATTCGTAAAACGCATTGGCTGCCACCAGGCACCTTTGGGAAACAGAATCCCTGAAGGACGGTTTTGAGCGTAATGTTTCCAGGCGGGCATTTAACGTGTATTTTTGGATCTCCTTGTCTTTTGACCAAAAGGGAATCAGCCCCCATTGCATCATTTCCAGGGTACCGGGATCCCGGTTGGCTATAACAGGAGTACGAGGGTGGGCAAACGCGGAATACTTTCCCGGTCTGTATTCCGCACCCTCACGAAACAAGGCATTGAACCTGTTCTCCAATTGTTTGTATGTTAAAGACAACTCTGCTTGAAAACACATAACAAACAAAGTTAACAGAATTATCTGTCAATCCATCCCTGAAGAAAAAGGCAAATTTTTAGAGTTTTATCTTGCGCCACTCTTCCTTCATACGCTCCAAATCTGTTATCCAGGATTCTATATCATCCTCATGCTCCAGTTCATCGTTCAGAATCTGCACGGCCATCTGGTGTGTGGAGTGATCCTTCCCGGCTGTGAAATCGGCAATTTCCTGGTACCTTTTGATGGCACATCTTTCACCTGCCAGGTTTTGTTCCAGAATCTTTTCAATATAGGGATCGGAAGGCTCCTCGTAAGCACAGCGGGCAAGTTTTGTCCAGTCCTTTGGATTGATCACGGGAGTGCCCCCCAGTTGAATGATCCGGTCCACCACCAGTACGGCATGACCCAGTTCTTCATCTGCATGCACCAGCAATTCAGGTTCCACTTCACTCCTCATGGGTCCTTCCATAAGCCTGGCCCCAATCCAGTATTGGTAATAAGCGAGCCATTCTTCAGAGAGGGCGGCGTTCAACATTTCAATGAGTTTTTCAACATCTACTGACGATACTTTAACTGCTTCTTTTCCCATAAATTTATTTTCTTTTAGTTATAGTTTAGAATTTATGCAATATACGAAAAGTTTTTGTTTTGTCCATTCACGGATTTTGAGTAACTAGCAACTTCAAATTCTAAGGACCATCCATGGAACACCTGAACCGCAACCTTACTGAAGGCAATGTAGCCAGACAACTGTTTTCCCTTACGTGGCCCATGTTGTTCGGTATGTTGGGGATGGTCATATTCAACCTGGTAGATACCTATTTTCTGGGAAAACTGGGTGTTGAGCCATTGGCTGCCATTGGGTTTACTTTTCCGGTCATCATGTTTCTGAACGGTATTGCACAAGGTGTCGGGATTGGCACCAGCTCGCTGATCTCCAGGAATGTGATCACAGCAGACAGGAAGAAAATGAAAACCATGGCCAGCAGTGCGCTCCTGATGGGATTGTTGCTGGTAGTCTTTTTTGTTGCCGTGGGCATTTCCACCATCAGGCCCCTTTTTACTATGCTTGGAGCAAGAGGTGACGTCCTGGAATATATCCACGAGTATATGTCGGTATGGTACCTGGGAGTTCCCTTTGTGGTATTGCCCATGGTCGGGAACAACATTGTCAGGGCCACCGGGGATACGTTCACTCCGGGAATGCTCATGGTGGCTTCTGCCGTGATCAACACAGTTCTGGACCCGTTGCTGATCTTCGGTTACGGGCCCTTCCCGGAACTCGGCATAAAAGGAGCCGCTCTTGCCACCGTCATAGCCCGGAGCGTCAGTATGGTCATCATACTCATTGTTTTAATAAAACGGGAAAAAATCATAACCATCCACCCGGGATCATTGAAAAAGGTCTTCGAAGTCTGGAGAAAGGTGTTCTATATAGCCGGGCCTGCCACACTTGGATTACTGATAACCCCGTTGTCCCTGGCCGTTATCACCAAGATCGTTTCATCCTTTGGAGCCGAGGCCGTTGCGGCGTTCGGGGTGGCTTCCCGGGTGGAAATGTTTGCCCTGATGGTCATCTCGGCTTTAGGCTCGGTCATGATCATTTTCATTGGACAGAACCTCAGCCGGAATGCCTTTCCAAGGATCTTTCAGTCATTGCGGTATGCCTCCCGCTTTTCGCTCATGTGGGGAGGGCTGGTGCTTATCCTGCTGCTGCTGTTCGGAGCATTCATAGCCTCGGCTTTCACAAAGGACACGCAAGTCATTGCCATTGCACGCCAGTATTTTTACATCATAGGCGCCAGTTACGGTTTCCAGGGATTGGTCATGCTCAGCACGGCTGCATACAACGGGTTGAACAAACCGTATCCCTCTACCATCTTCATTGCCATAAGGACCTTGGGGCTGTTCGTCCCGCTTGCCTGGATTGGATCCGCGACAATTGGTTTGCAGGGTGTTATGTGGGCAGGATGCATAGCCAATGTTGCCGTGGGAATTGCCTCTTACAACTTCTTGTGCAAAACAGTACGAAAGGTTCGGGAATCACATATTAAAATTCAAAACAAATGAAAAACATTACGGTTACATTATCTCTGCTTCTTTTTGCAACGGTTGCTTTCTCACAGAAAAAGCCACTGGATCACAGTGTTTATGACGCATGGAAAAGCGTCGGCAATATTACCATGAGCGACGACGGAAAATGCATCACATACACGGTGAGAGCACAGGAAGGAGACGGATACGTTGAAGTCCTGAATACCAAAACACTGGCAAAGAAGCCCGTTCAAAGGGCCGAACAGCCCGTGCTGACACCCGACGGAAAATACCTGATCGCATCCATTAAGCCGTTTTTTGCTCAAACCAAAGATGCGCAACGCAAAAAAATGAAACCGGACCAGATGCCCAAAGATACACTCGGCATTTATAATTGTCATACCGGGGAATTGGTCAAATACCCTTTCCTGGAGTCTTTCAAGAAAGGGTTATACGGAAACAGCTATGTAGCTTATAAGACCAAAATGCCCGCCGATACAACCAACGGCAAGAAGCCTGCCAAAAAAGACAAGAAAGCAGGAACTGATTTGATGGTTTACCACCTGATTTCCGGCACAATAGACACCCTGCAAGCCGTAACTGACTATGATTTCAGCCTGGGCGGAGATTCCCTTTTTGTGGTAAGAAAACCCGGAGCAAAAGATTCTTTGCTCAAGGCAGGGCTTTACATGTACACACCTAAAGACAAGAAACTGACCACTATTTATACATCCGATTCCTGCCAAACCGTAAAATTACCTGTCATTAGTCAGGACAACAGGCACATGGCTTTCCTGGTCAAAGCGGATTCCACAAAAACCGGCAACGATTCGGCAAGCATCTTTTATTACACCGAAGGTTTATCCCGGGCGGAATTGCTCATAGATAACCGGCACCTGAAGGAGGGATGGCAGATCAGTGTTCACCGGAAACCCGTTTTCAGCAAATCCGGCCATCGGATATTTTTTAGCATGGCTCCCATACGGCCGGTCAAAGACACGTCTCTTCTGGAAGCAGATATAGCCAGGCTGGATATTTGGCATTACAAAGACAATTACGTACAGCCGCAACAAGTGATCAACCTGAAACGGGAACTGGAAAGATCCTACCTGTGTGTGGCAGATCTGTCACAAGAACCTAAGATCCGGCAACTGGCCACAGAAGAATACCAGACAGTTCATGTACCGTGCCAATATGATGCAGACTGGGGTTACTCGGTCAGTGACTGCAACTACCGGCTGGAATCCATGTGGAATGCGGATAGCCGAATGGATTTGTATATCATAAATACCAACGACGGCACCTCTGAACAACTGCTTGAGGGCCATTACATTTCCAACGTTGGCCCTTCCCCCGAAGGCAAATACCTGATTTGGTACAACAACCAGGATTCCCTATGGTATTCCTATAACGCGGCCAATAAGGAAATCGTATGCATAACCCCAAACATGCCCGTTTCTTTTGCCAACGAACTTCACGACACCCCCTCTATGCCCCGTTCTTACGGGTACAGCGCCTGGGCAGAAGGAGACAAGGCGGTTTACATCAACGACAGGTACGACGTGTGGCAGATCGATCCTTCCGGACAAACACCCCCGGTGGCTTTGACAGACGGATTGGGACGCCATGAAGAAATCACCTTCCGGATAGCCAGGCCGGATTATGTCGTATATCCTCCGGGCGTAAGACGGCTGGAAAAAGAAACCATCAAAGCCGGGGCGACTGTGTATTTCTCGGCATTTGATGAGAAGACAAAAGAAAACGGGGTTTATTCCACGAAGACCGCCCGGAGGAAGTCCGGGAAAAATGATGCCATGAAGGCATGGATCAAAGAGCCCGTGACCTTCAACGACCTCAACCGGTCAAAAGAAAGCGGTGTAATCTGCTACATCAAACATAATTTTGAAAACTCGCCCGATGTCTGGATCACCAAAGACAATTTCAAAACACAGGAAAAGATCACCGACATCAATCCGCAGCAAAAGCTTTATAACTGGGGTACTGCCGAACTTATCCGTTGGAAGTCTGCCCTTGGTCAGGACCTGGAAGGAATCCTGTACAAACCGGAAAACTTTGATCCTTCCGGGAAATATCCCATGCTGGTTTACTTCTACGAAAGAAATTCCCATACGCTTTATACCTACAAATCGCCCGCCCCCAGCCGGTCCACGATCAACATCCCCTTCTTTGTCAGCAATGAATACCTGGTCTTTGTCCCCGATATCATTTACCGCGAAGGCCATCCCGGACAAAGCGCCCTGGACTGCATCGTTCCCGGAGTGGAAAAGCTTATTGAGGAAAACAGCTGGGTTGATGCGGAAAACATTGGCATACAGGGACAAAGCTGGGGCGGTTACCAGGTAGCCTACATGGTCACACAACCCGAGTTGTTCAAATGGAAAGCAGCGGGAGCCGGAGCCCCGGTAGCCAACATGACCAGTGCTTACGGCGGGATCCGGTGGGGTTCGGGAATGGTGCGCCAATTCCAGTATGAAGACAGCCAAAGCCGAGTTGGAAAAACGTTGTGGGACGGTCTGGACCTGTACATTGAAAACTCTCCCCTTTTCTTTGCCCATAAGGTGGAAACCCCGGTGCTCATCATGCACAACGACAAGGACGATGCGGTTCCCTGGTACCAGGGCATAGAATTTTTCACGGCTTTGCGCAGGTTGGGAAAACCCTCCTGGCTGCTTCAATACAACGACGAAGTGCATAACCTGCGCAGAAGAGCCAATGCCAAAGACCTGAGCATACGCCTGGAACAATTCTTTAACCACTACCTGAAAGGCGCCCCCATGCCTGTATGGATGAAAAGCGGCGTTCCGGCCACCCTAAAGGGAATTGACTGGGGGTATGAGCTGACGGAAGATTGATAGCCTTGTTTTGAATATAAAATCATCTTCTTGGATAAAAAGCTCATTTGCTTTCCCAATGGATGCGAATTTGATTCTATCAACCAGTAAATCTTATTTCTTATTAGTCTTTCTTATATGATACGGGAATATTTAACATTGGGTATTGTGTATCATTCAGCTTCAGCAGTTCTTTGATTTTTTCTTTGTTCATGCCTGCTCTGGGGCGTGACACTAAATCAACCGATGCACAGAATATTAAAATATTTTGAGTGACTATACCTGCATCCATCGCCGCCCATTCCAATCGTAAAGAATCTTCCCCGAACTTAAAACGGGAAATATCCGATACCAGCAAACATATGATTGCCGGGACAGGGTCATTTTCTTGTCTCGAAAATATTTGCCTGTTATCCTCGTTTATAATTGTCTCTAAAATATGCTCATTGGCATTATATAAATAAACACCTGATTTGTTAAAAACAAAAATGTCAATATCCTGTGCATTCAGAGCCGATGGGGCTGTCCTTTTTCCATTTTCCGGGCGATTAATTCCGTTAGCTGCCCATAATAAATCGGACATGTCTTGAAGATTAATACTGGTAGTATCAAAATCCTTTACAGATGCTCTTAGAGACAATGCCTTCATGACAGGTAATCCTCTATTGGTATCAGGAGCATTTAATACAATAAAATCTGAATTTTGTGCAAACAAGGAACTTGTTAGCACAATAAAACATAAATAGATAGTAATTCTTTTCATGGCTATTTTAGTTTATGAACAACTCGTCTTCCGGGATCTTGTATTTCTTCAATAACCAACGGGCACATCAAAAACACCGGAAGATCCATAAACAATTGTTACCAGGAAGCAAAAATGGTTCTTCGTCACATTTGGTGATCGATTAACCGGTATTTGATAACACAACCTTCCTCCGAAGTAATTCAAAACCGGCTCTACCATACATTTGTCGCTTAATATTTTTCAATCTGTTTACGTTTCCTTCTGTTACCCCATTATTATCGACAATCAGAATTGCCGCTTTAATGGCTTCCCAATCCCTGATTATTCCTTTGACAAAACATTTCAAACTTTGGAATGAAGAATCCATTACCAAGTCTATCCATTCCTGTAATAATACTATTGATTTGTTTTCAAAAACGCCACGGAATTTTACTGAAATATTCCACAGTTCTTTCAATATGGGATTGTTATCCCTGAACATGTCAAATGTTTCGATTTCTGCATGTGTCAGAATTTTGTCATAATTCTTGTTCGTCAGATAGATGGCTAATTTACGTGGAGAAACTGTTTGAGGGAGGTACTCCCTTTTCATATTCCCAAGTGTTACAGCAGAGTTGTTTGGTTTTCCTTCTTTATAGATCCTTCCAAACCGGGCATTTAGACCTCGTTGAGATCCTTGAAAACCTTTCTTTACCATTTTCCTGTATACAACACTAAGCTTCTCTCCTTGACTATAGCCGGTTATCAAATCTTCCAGATAACTTGAATAATCTATCCGGGGATTTGCCCCTGTATTTATCTGATTCAGATCATTATCAATATATTTGTGAACAGTACGAAAATTCAAATTCAATATCTTTGCTACCATACATTTGGAATGTCCCTTTTCATAGAGTTCTTTGGCCTTTAGTATCAGATTCTTTCTCTGCTCGTTTAAAACACAAGTTCCGCTACAACCCAAATCAATAATTTGTTGAATTCCAGGATCTCGAGTTTTATATGGTAAGGTTATATCTTTATGTTTTATTCTTTTTAGTTGTGGTACTAACTTTTTTGTTATCCTTATTACATAATCAGAATCATTGCTGTCCGGAGAAATTTTACCATAAATTAAGTTGCCCAACCAGTTCTCCCTCCGGAACATTAACAGAGAACGCAGGTTGATTGAATATATCACGGATATTGCCTCTTTTGAAGAGGATTTGCCCTATCGAATTTGAGATTGAATGAAGACTTGGCTCCAACATATACAGTTTCTTAGCTATGATCAACAGCAGGTAATCACAGATGGCAATCCATATCTGTGTGAAAACGGCATTCATAGAGGTGCCATAGAAGGTTTTTATATGAAGATGCTGCTTTATCCATTTGAAGAACAATTCGATCTGCCATCTTTCTCTATACAGTTCGGCAATCGTCAGAGCCTCCAACTTGAAGTTATTCGACAAAAACCTATAAACGATTCCAGTGCTAAAATCTTCATAGACAACGAGTCTGAGTGTGTCAGGATACTTGCTGGAGGTTGTTGTCGCCGTCAATCGTATAGTCTGGTCAGAAATCAGTCCTGCACTTGGGTCAACCTCTCTGCTCTCCAGAACCTCATATACCATATTATCCTTTGCCCTGGTAACAAAGTATGCGTTGTTGAGATGAAAATGTTTGTAAAGCGAATCAAACTTCACATAGCCCTTGTCCATCAGATAATAAGCGTTGGATTCCACAGGAATTTTGTCCATAATTTTCGAATCGTGAACCCTTCCATGAGTAAGATAAACGAATGTCGGGATAGAGCCTCTGAGATCCATCAGTGTATGCATCTTGAAAGCACCTTTACCGTGATGGAAAGTAGCCCACGGGCAGAGTTTAAGACACAATTCAATGGTGCTGCTGTCAAAGGCATAAACCATCTCATCAAGATCTATTCGAAGCTTCTGGCCGACATATTGCTCCTTTGCTTCACGTATCAGGACTTGAGCAAAATCCTGATAGATACGCCAATCCTTCTTCTCATTCGCTTCTGCAAGCGTGGACTTGGGCATTGCTTTGAGTCCCGATCTGTAGAGGTCCTGAGTGCAGAGGTTAAGTGTAGTTTCAATGTCTCTCAGACCGGAACGGTCGGTAAACTGTGTACTAGCCCCTGGCACATTGCAACAAAGCTTTTCCTGCCGCTTTAAATAGTAATCCATAGGCCACTCGCTGGTTTATATAAAACAATTGGTACAAACACGAAGGAATTGTGAATACAATATGAAAGTGAGGGACCGGTGGTAAATTGGATGCTATCTTGTCCACCCATTGTGCCGTCTTGATGAGTTGGCACTTGGGACAATGTCTGTTCCGGCATGAGTTATACGATTGTCTGGTATAGCCGCAGGCTTCGCAGCGATCTGTGTGTCCTCCCAGGGTAGCAGTCCTGCACTCCATGATTGACGTATACGCCTTTTGCTGTTCCGGACATAAACGATGTGTCGCAGGAAACGTCTTTGCCTGATCTCTGAAGATCTCGGCAAGTTCTATGTGTTGTCGTTGATTTT
>DAOSXZ010000046.1:0-1077 GCA_035380845.1 Bacteroidales bacterium
GTCTGGTAGAACGATTTGGGGCCGATGCGGAATTCCAGGTCTTCCATCGTTTCCACAATATAAGGTTTTCCCCGATAGTGGATCGGTTCCTGGTCTGCCAGGCTGTCGTTGCGTTTGGTGTTGATGATGTAATGGAGCGAGGTGATTTGCGGGAACGTCTGCTGCAAGTAGTCAAGCAGTGCTTTACGGGCAGCATCGTCTTCGCCGGCTTCGGGGTTGTCGTGCGCAAATACCACCACTACCATGACTTCACCGGTCAGGGTGATGCGTATCATCAGGGTACGCAGGAAACCGGTCTGTTGCCTTAAATCAAAGAAGGACAGTCCTTTTTCAATGGCGTAATCCCTGACTGCCAGGCGGATGGCATTGGACGGTTCTTCCTGCAGATGGCAGGTTTCAACATCCAGCACCTTGTCAAAACGCCCCCGGACATGGAATCCCAGCGCCGGAAGCTGTTGAGTCGATGCAGGAAGTTGTTGTGCCGGTGCAGGATGCTGTTGTGCCAGTGCAGGAGGCGAAGGGGGCAGGGTAGAGGTACCCGGTTCTGCTTCCGGAGTGGATTCGTAACCCGAGAGGGAAGCCGCACCGGATACCTCTGCCTGGGCAGACCCGGAAACAGGCAGGTGAGTGCCTTCATCCTGGCGGAGCTCTTCAAAAGAGACCCAGCGGCTGTTGGAAAAGGTGAATTCCAGCTTGTTGCGGTACCGGACGGTGTTTTCGGAAGCCATTATGGGGGCAATCGGGGGCAAATCCAGTTTGCCTATGCGTGTCAACTGGTCTATGACCTGTTGTTGCTTGAATTCCAGTTGTTTGTCATAAGGAATGGGTTGCCAGCGGCACCCGCCGCAATCCCCAAAATGGCTGCAGAACGGTTCCTGGCGAATGGGAGAAGGGGATACCAATTTCATGATATAACCTTCCATATAATTCTTTTTCTTGTGTGTAACCTGCACGTTCACAACATCTCCCGGCACGGCAAAAGGCACAAACAGTGCTTTTCCGTTAATACGTGCCAGTGCGTTACCCTCGGCGGCTACCGTTTCTATACGTACGTTCTCCAATATTTCCCTGTCTCGT
>DAOSXZ010000046.1:1087-9131 GCA_035380845.1 Bacteroidales bacterium
AAAAAAAAGCGTATTTTAGAGGAATGTATAAAACAGCCAGACTATGAAAACGAATATTACCATTAAAAAGACACTCAAAGTGCTGGTAATGAGCATTTTGTTTGTAGCCGGAGCTGTATTTTCAATGAGAGCCCAGGAGAATACACTCAGCATCTCGGGAACGGTCACAGACGCCGGAACAAAACGTCCGATGGTTTTTGCGTCGGTAAGTATACAAGATATAGGCATAAGCATAGTAACCAACGGGGAAGGGTTTTTTACCTTGAAATTTCCCCGCCAATATGCAGATAAAACCTTAAATATTAGCTATTTAGGATATCATACAGCTGCCATTCCAATAAGCAGTTTTCTGGATTCCGGCAAACCGTTGAGCATTAACCTCATACAGGCGGCGCTTCCCATACCCATGGCCACGGTAAGGCCTTTGGATCCGTTGCAACTGGTAAAAGATGCCTTTAGCAATATAAGACACAATTACCCGCAGGAGCGTATGCAAATGACCGGATTTTACCGGGAAATGATCCGCAAGGGAAATACGTATGTAACACTTTCAGAAGCGGTTATTGATGTTCATAAATCCCCGTACACACCAAGTTTTGCCGTAGACCAGGTGGGGATTTACAAAGGCCGCGGCAGCATTGACTGGCGGCGTATAGATACCGTATTTGTAAAATTCCAGGGAGGGATCCGGTCTGCTTTGGAGATAGACGTGGTCAACAATCTATTCCTGGGTGTGAATGCCACAGAGATAGAGCAGTATTACGATTTTACCATGGAACATCCGGTTCAGATGAATGACAGGATCAATTACGTGATTTCATTTGATCAGAAACCGTTCCAGGAAGAAATCCTTTTCCGCGGCAAAATATACATTGACAGGGAATCCATGGCCATCACACGCATGGAATTCAATATGAATGTTGAAGGTAAAGATCATGCTGCATCCATATTCATTCGCCGGAAACCCTTCAGCTTGAAAGCCCGTGTGGAATACGCCGCCTATATGGTGCAATTCAGACAAATTCCCGGAGGCCGGTGGGTGTTTGATTATTCCAGGACAGATATAAAGTTCAACGCAAAATGGGACCGGAAACTGTTCAGCCAGAATTATACCATCAGTTCTGAAATGGCCATGACCGAGTACAGCCGCGAGACGTACAAAATCCCCAGGGAGAGTCGTGTGAAAACAACGGACATCACGTTGGACAAGGTGGCGGATTTTGAGGACCCGGGGTTTTGGGAAGACTACAATGTCATAGAACCTGAATCCTCTATAGAAAGTGTTATATCCCGTATCATACGGCAGTTAAGACGCCGTGAGCGTCAACTCCAATAAAATGCACACAATTTATATTATGTTAAATAGCTCCATAGCATGTTGAACAGCAGTATTCCTTTGGCAGAACGGTTGCGCCCTACCACCTTTACCGATTTTGTAGGACAGGAACATCTGGTTGCTCCCGATGCCGTATTGCGCAAGATGATTGAAAGCCGCAACTTGTCTTCATTTATTTTATGGGGACCTCCTGGTGTGGGAAAAACTACCCTGGCACGTATCATAGCGCAGGATTTGGAACGTACATTCTACAGTTTGTCTGCCGTAAGTTCCGGTGTCAAGGATGTGCGGGATGTCATTCAACGCTCCCGCTCCAACAAAATGTTCCAGAAAAACCGGCCCATTCTTTTTATTGACGAGATCCACCGTTTTAGCAAATCCCAGCAGGATGCGTTGCTGGGTGCCGTGGAAGACGGTACCATTGTTCTCATTGGCGCCACTACAGAGAACCCGTCTTTTGAAGTGATCGCTCCCCTGCTTTCCCGCTGCCAGGTATTTGTGCTTAAGTCATTATCTGTCAACGATTTGAATATTTTATTTGAACGCGCACTCAAAACAGATGAATACATCAGTTCCCTGGATATTCGTGTGGAAGAAACGGAAGCTCTGTTCCGCCTTTCCGGCGGAGATGCTCGTAAATTATTGAATATCATTGAAATAGTAATTTCAAGTTACAACGAAGGCGAACCCATTCTCTTCAACAACGAAGAAGTACAGAAAAGATTGCAAAAAAACATTGTCCTGTACGACAAAAACGGCGAACAGCATTACGATATCATCTCGGCTTTCATAAAAAGCATCCGCGGCAGCGATCCCAACGGGGCGGTTTACTGGCTGGCCAGGATGATCGCGGCCGGAGAGGATCCCCTGTTCATTGCACGCAGGATGGTCATCCTGGCCTCGGAAGACATCGGGCTTGCCAATCCCAATGCGTTTTTGATGGCCAATGCCTGTTTTGACGCCGTGCATAAGATCGGGATGCCCGAAGGAAGGATCCCGTTGTCTCAGACAGCCATATACCTGGCTACCAGCCCTAAAAGCAACTCGGCATACATGGCCATAGATACAGCTCTGGAAATGGTCCGGGATAAAGGAGATTTGAGCGTACCGCTTCATTTGCGCAACGCCCCCACCCAACTCATGAAGGAACTGGGTTATGCCAAAGACTACAAGTATGCCCACCAATACGAACAAAATTTCGTAGAGCAGGAGTTTTTGCCTTCAGAAATCAGTGGCACACGCTTTTACACGCCCGGTGACAACCCGCGGGAAAACGAAATCTCCAAATTTTTATCACGCTGGAAAGGCAAGTATTGAATACAGACAAGAAAAAATCATACCTTTGACAGTTAAATATTCTCATTATGGATCTCCAAGGTTTTTTCCTCATTTCCGGTCCGTGTGTTGTTGAATCTGAAAAGATATGCATGGACACAGCCGAAAAATTGGTACAAATCACCCGAAAATTCCACATTCCCCTCATTTTTAAAGCTTCCTACCGGAAAGAAAACCGGACCCGGATAGATTCCTTCATGGGGATTGGCGACCGGAACGGGCTGGAAGTCTTACAGAACATACGTCAATATTTTGGAATAGAGATCACTACAGATGTTCACACTCCTGAAGAAGCATTGATGGCTGCCGAATATGATGTGGATATCATCCAGATACCGGCTTTTCTCTGCCGGCAGACATCCCTGTTAAAAGCCGCTGCCCAGACAGGAAAGAAAGTGAATGTAAAAAAAGGACAGTTCCTGGCTCCCGATCAAATGCGTTTTGTGGTTGAAAAATTGCTCCAGTTTGGGGCCTTGCGCAGTAACATAATCCTGACTGAAAGAGGTGCCCAGTTTGGTTACACAGACCTGATATTTGATGTACGCAGCATTCCTAAAATGCAAAAACTTCATGTTCCTGTTGTCCTGGACGTTACCCATTCATTGCAGAAACCCAACCAGACAAGAGGAGTTGCCGGCGGAGATCCGCATATGATTTCTACCCTGGCAGCTGCCGGTGTAGCTGCCGGAGCAGACGGCCTGTTCCTTGAAACGCATCCCAACCCTGCGGAAGCGTTGTCCGACGGAAGCAATATGTTGCCCCTGGACCAAATGGAAGCCCTGGTTCGTATGATTATAGCATTCCGGCAAACGTACCTGATGACACAACAAGATATAGCAGAATAACTATGACAGTGAATTACGATTTCAGCAGGAGGTACGAAAACCTTCCTGTATTTATATACGATGACCAGGTGGAAGCTTCTACTTTCCTGGTGGAAAACATCCTGACATTACTCACGCAAAAGGAATCGCAGGGAAAGAAACTGGTACTCGGACTCTCTTCCAGACCTGCAATGATACCGGTTTATGAACTTTTTGCAAAGGCATACGAAAACGGCAGAAGCTTTAAAAATGTGGTAGTGTTCGGCATCAATGAATATTACCCCCTGCATAAAGACGAGATACAATCCCATAACCGTTTCCTGAAAGAATATGTTTTTGATATACTGGATATACCTCCCACTCAAATCCATTGCCTGGACGGGGACATTCCCCGTTCACAAGTTGCCCGTCATTGCCAGGATTTTGAAAACAAAATTGCCTCTTACGGAGGCATTGACATATTGATCACATCAGGTATGGGCACCAACGAACCTGGTTCGCATTACAGCTCAAGAACCCGTCTGATAACACTCAATACAAATACAAGAATATCTGCTGCCAGCGAATTCTTTGGAGTGGATTATGTGCCCAATTATTCCCTTACCATGGGGATCCAGACAATCCTCGAGAGCCGGTCCATATATTACCTTGCCTGGGGAGAAGGAGAAGCAAAAGCCATAAAAAAAATGGTGGAAGGCAATGTAGATGAGACCAATCCTTCCAGCTACCTGCAAAACCATACCCAGACAGAAGTCATCATAGACCGGGCTGCTTCTGCCGAATTAACACGCATTGCAACACCCTGGCTTACAGGGCCCTGCGTGTGGACTGAAGAATTGACACGGAAAGCCGTTTTCTGGTTGTGCCGCCATCTGGACAAGCCCATTCTGAAACTTACCGCCCGGGATTACAACGACAACGGGATGAGTGATCTGATCACCGAACGCGGACCATTCAGCAAGATCAATATAGACACTTTCAACTTCCTGCAGCATTCCATCACAGGATGGCCCGGTGGCAAACCCAATGCAGACGATTCCACCCGTCCGGAAAGAGCCCTGCCCTATCCCAAACGCGTAATCGTATTCAGCCCCCACCCGGATGACGACGTCATTTCTATGGGAGGGACCGTGGCCCGGCTATCTGAACAGGGACACGTATTACATATTGCGTATCATACTTCAGGCAATATTGCCGTATTTGATCACGAAGTCACCCGTTTTCTTGATTTTCTGCAGGAAATATCCCCGGTATACGGATTAGACCTGGAAAAAACAAAAGCCATATTCAAACAGGCCCGTAAGGATATGGCCGGTAAGAAACCCGGAGAACCCGACACACCTGCCATTCGCCAGGTCAAGACCATGATCCGCCGCGGTGAAGCCAAATCTGCTTGCGATTACCTGGGCATTGACCCCGGGCACGTGCATTTCCTGGAGATGCCTTTCTATGAAACAGGCGGGGTGAAGAAAAAAGCGTTGTCCGGGGATGATATAAGCATTATATGTGATCTTCTGGAAAAAGTAAAACCGCACCAGATCTTTGCTGCCGGTGACCTGAGCGACCCCCACGGCACGCACCGTGTTTGCTATATGGCCATACTGGAAGCATTGGAACAGCTCAAAGACAGGCCATGGATGAAAGATTGCCGTCTGTGGCTTTACCGGGGTGCCTGGCAGGAATGGGACGTTGCCGATGTGGATATGGCCGTTCCCTTAAGTCCGGAGGAAGTGGTTATTAAGAGAAATGCCATATTCCGCCACCAAAGCCAGAAAGACCCGGCCATGTTTCCCGGGAACGATCCTCGTGAATTCTGGAGAAGGGCAGAAGAACGCAACCACAACACAGCTGTGCTGTATGACAAACTGGGCATGGCCGAGTACCAGGCCATTGAACTTTTCCGTTTGTACCGCAAGGGGATGAAACTTTAGAACGGGTATCCCACACCAAACTGGATCGCGTAATTTTCCCGCTTTAACCATTGTGAAACAGGAACCCATGCCTGTTTTACAGGATTTCTTACGATCATACCCATATCCAGGCGTAAGATTACAAAATCCAGGTTCACCCGGATTCCCAGGCCCGTATCCATGGCAATGCTCTTGTAAAAATTATTGAACCGGAAAACCCCGGCTTCAGACGCCTCTTCCCGGGGCAGGGTCCAGATGTTCCCTGCATCTACAAAGAGGGCCCCCTCCAGTTTCCAGAACAAGGGAAAGCGGTATTCCAGGTTGACTTCCAGGCGGATATCCCCTGCCTGGTTGGGAATGGCAAAAGTAGAATCCACAGGCATGGATCCGGGCCCGACCGTTCGGGCCTGCCATCCGCGCAAACTGTTCGCTCCTCCGGCAAAAAACATTTGCTCCAGGGGAAGCGTAGATGCGTTTGCGTAGGGCACCCCAATTCCGGCATAAAACCTTCCCGCCAGCTGATGAGCATCCCTGATAAAAGTATATCCCGTGTTCAAGTCTGCCTTAATGTACTGGGAATAAGCAATTCCTCCTATCGTGTGACTGCCTGTGGTATCTGTTTGCATCAGGGAATTAAAGGCACTCAGAAAGTTTCCGGCCGATTCCAGCCCCACCCTTACATAATGCCAGCTGTTGCGGTGAACCGTAGCGTTATCGCTGGTGTAGTAAAAAATAGTGGATAATCCCAGGTCAAAGTGGTCCCTGTAAGTATCAATTAAAAAAGGATCGTTCAGGGAGGCCAGGAATCCGGGGCTCATATCGTAGAGTTTCACAAGTTTCAGCCGCAACGGATTTACCGTATAGTGGAAATTTTCGCCCATACTCCAGACATACCCGAATGTGGTAGAAACAATATTCCGTGTATATTCCGGACGCGATTGATAATTATAACTTGCCGAGATATCCGTGCGGGGAACACGTCCGCGGAAGATCCGCTGGTTGATGGGAAAAAGCATTTTTGGAAAAGAAAGGGACAACGAGGCGCCCAATTCCGTGGCTCTTGTGGGATCTTTCAGCTTAAACTGGAAATTTCCCATAAAACCCAAAGTCAGCCACTCCCCTCCCCTGAAAATGTTTTTGTGGTAATAAGACAAAGCCGGGGAGATACCTATGAGCCCGTTGGAATTGCTGGACGCTTCCAGGTTCAGCTTGTAACCCTGTGAATTGCCGGGACTCAGACGTATGGTACAATCCACCATTGCCGTATCCAATTGCCCCGATCCTGGTACCTCGTCAAAAAGCAATGTTACCCCATTAAAAAGACTTATAGTGGAAAACCGGTCGTAGGTCGTTTTGACTTTGGATTCGTCGTAAAGTTCTCCGGGGCGAATGTAGCTCATGTTTCTTATCACACGCGGCCGGACAGTAGGTTTGCCTGTGAAATGAAATACCATATCCCTGTAATTGAGGGTGTCCATTTGGGAATAATAGGATGAATCCATTACGGCCTGTATGGGATCAAAACCCGGATATACATTGATGTCCCTTATTCTATAGGGTTTTTGGGATGAATTGGAAGGCAATAACACTTCCAGGGCAGCTGTCCCGTCCTGTTCCAGGGTGTCTGCCCTGAAAGAAACCAGGCTCCTGTTGAAATTGTAATACCCGTTGTTTCTCATAATTGCGCTTATACGGGCAGCTTCCTTTTCCAATGTCAGGGAAGACAGTATGTCTCCTGTCTTGATCAGGGATTGTTCCAGGTTCCCGTCATACAATCGTGCCAGGTTGGTATCCGCACTACTTAGTGCAATAGTGTCTACGGTATACGTCTTCCCCGGAATTACGGTATAATGCACACGGGCCTTTTTCTTGTTATATGTTACGGAATCGGTAATGGTATTAAAATAATACCCCAAAGATGTCAGGTAATTGTCCATATTCCGCTTGCTGTAATCAATCAGTCCCGGATCAAAAATAACCGGCGGTTCTCCCAACCTGCGTAAAAAACGGCTCCATCCGGTGTCTTTGTCCGGACTCAGGCTGTATATATTCAGAAAAGCATTCCATCCAAAAACAATGCTTGTATTGGGTTTTTGCCTGATATACGGAGTCAGGGCAGATGCGGAAACTATTTTTTTGGGAACGACTTCAACCGTGTTCTTTTTTAAAAGATAGGCTCCGTCTGGTACGTAACGTGTTGCAGAACAACCTGTTAGTATATAATTCAGCAACAAGGAAAAGACTGAAATAAAGAGAAACCGCTGACTCTTACGCATAATACAAAAGTAGAAAAAAAGGGCAAATACAGTACTACCTGTAAATATTCCTTTATATTTGCAATCCGATTCAATTACATTTGGTATTTATAACAGATGTAACTCACTTACATTTAGAAAATGAAAAACAAGTACATTGATCTGATTCAGCAAAGTTTTGATTTTCCGCAGGAAGAATTCAGGGTAGAAAACGGGGAACTTCTGTTCCACGACATCCCTGTTATGAACTTAATCCAACAATACGGGACTCCTTTAAAGTTTTACTACCTGCCTCAAATAAGCAAACAGATACAGAAAGCGAAAAGGCTCTTCAACGTGGCCATGGCCAAGGTGGATTACGATGCGGAATACCATTACTGTTAC
>DAOSXZ010000047.1:0-3472 GCA_035380845.1 Bacteroidales bacterium
TCAGCCACTCACCCACCTCACCAAACCTTTGCTTTTTAAGGAGTGCAAAGGTATGCAAATTATTTTATTTTGCAATTTGCTCGCGCATGTCGGTATCTGCCTGGATATTCTTCATGCGGTAGTAGTCCATGATGCCGAGGTTGCCTTTGCGGAAGGCTTCTGCCATGGCCAGGGGAATTTCGGCCTCGGCAAGAATCACTTTGGCGCGGGCTTCCTGTGCTTTGGCTTTCATTTCCTGTTCCAGGGCAACGGCCATGGCACGGCGTTCTTCGGCGCGGGCCTGGGCGATGTTCTTATCTGCATTGGCCTGGTCCATTTGCAGGACGGCCCCGATGTTTTTACCAACGTCAATATCGGCAATGTCTATGGAAAGAATCTCGAAAGCGGTTCCCGAATCAAGGCCTTTTTCCAGTACGACTTTAGAGATGAAATCGGGGTTTTCCAATACGGCTTTGTGCGTTTCGGCCGAGCCGATGCTGGATACAATCCCTTCACCCACGCGGGCCAGGACGGTTTCTTCTCCGGCTCCTCCTACCAGCTGTTTGATGCTGGCACGGACAGTGACACGGGCCTTGGCTATCAGCTGTATCCCGTCTTTTGCTACGGCTGAAACGGGCGGGGTGTTGATGACTTTGGGATTTACAGACATTTGTACGGCTTCAAAGACGTCGCGTCCGGCCAGGTCAATGGCAGCGGCCATTTTAAAGTCCAGCGGGATATTTGCTTTATCGGCAGAGATCAATGCGTTGACCACCTTGCCTACATTCCCTTTGGCCAGATAATGGGCTTCCAGGGCGTTTACATCCAGTTTCAGACCGGCTTTTGTGCCGGTTACCATTGCCATGACAATGGTGCTGGGGGGAACTTTTCTCCACCTCATGAGCACCAGCTGAATCAGGTTTATCCGAACTCCGGATATCAGGGCCTGGAACCAAAGGGTGATGGGGAAGAACCATAAAAGAATGAATAAACCAACAATTCCGATGGCTATCCACATTAACGTTGCACCTACACTTGACATAATATTTTGGGTTTTAATTGTTTTCCATGGGAGATACAAATATACTCAATCCCTCGATATAGACCACTTTTATAGGAGTTTTGGGGGGAATAAGTTCCTGTGCGGAGCGTACTTCCACCGTAACGTCACCAAACCGGCCGTTTCCGGAGGGGTTAAGACGTGTAAGACTAACGCCTTCCATGCCTACGGTGATTCCTTTCTCGGCGGGAGACTGGAGCGCTTTGTCTTCAATGTTCTGTTTCAGGGTAATCTTGCGCCATGTTTTGGAACGCAGGACAAAAAAGATCAATATGCCGCATACGATCAGGGCTGCGAACAAAACAATGAAACCGGCTGTTGTCCCAAATTGTAAAAATGCCAGCACAATAGCGCCTATAAAACTGGCCAGGCCCAGGATACCGGCAATACCGAATCCGGGAATGACCACCATCTCGGCAATCAATAACAGAAGGCCAACGACAATGAGTGTGATAATTAGTCCCATATTTTTGGTTGTTAATTAGTTACGGGTTGGACTTCAACATCGGGAAATCCTTTTTCCTTCAAAGCTGTAACAAGGTTTTGGGCTTCAGAAAGGGTGTTGAACGGTCCAATGAAATATTCGGTGCGTACTTCTGTGACTACCTTTATGATGTCTTTGTCCGATAATTCACTTACCAGGGAAACCAGCCCGGCAGGTATTTCTCCACTGCCCAGGTATACCTGGTACACACCTGTACCTTCAGGAACGGTACGGTTTTCAGCTTCCCGCCTTCGTCCCTCTTGTACGGAAATGGATTCACCCTGGAAATACGCCACAGGGATGGCGCCTCTTATGCCCTGACGGCGAATAATGGCCAAAGCCTGCAATGCCTGATCGTAGGTATAAAATTGTCCTGCATAATAAACGTAACGGTTTCCCACCTGGACTTCAAAAACGGGACAGATTCCCTTCAATTGATCCAGGGAGACTTTCCGGGTAACCGTAAACAATTGAATGCGGTAATAAAGACCCATGGGCTCGTTTTCCCAGGGAACGATTTCCGAGACTTCTTCTATGCGAAACCTCAGATCAACAGCAGGGATATCCGGAGCAGGTGCGGTAAAGACATGGGCATCCAATGAAATATAACGTTGTTTTTCCGGGAGAAAAGGTTCGTTTGGAGAAACAACAGCCGCTGTAACCGGTTTAGGGGCAAGCGTAGTATCCAAAGGGGGAAATACGCCGTAAGAAAGGAACATATCTTCAATATCCCTGGCCGAACGTTGTGTATAACGTAACGTTTCCTGCAGGTCCATCATATTGAATTCTTCTTCACGGATCCTATTCGCAAAGGCTAGACGGTCTTCGTCGCGGGAAAGAGAGCCATACAAAACACGCATGCTGTCCAGTTTTCTTTCATGTTCCCTTACCTGTGAGGTAAGATCACGGACCGTTTTAACCAACTCGGCATAATGTTGGGTAGCCTGCTGTGTTTTTTGAAGGACCGAGTCGGGGACAGCGCTTAACGATATCCCGGGGTCGACGGGGTCGCTTGTCTGATGGTCGTCCTTCCGTGCCGGGTCTTTTTCGGTAGCAGACAAAGGGAGGGAAGCGATTCCCCTTAACTCGGCAACCGAAGAAGGGCGCACTTTCACAGGGGAGCTTTCGTAGGCCACTTTGTATAAAACCAGGGAATCTCCGGTGGCAGCACGGTCAGAAGCAAAATAAAAAAAACGGGAATCATCGGAAAGCATATATAGCAAATCGTTGGAAGTAGAAGAAAAAGGAATGCCCATATTCTGGGCTATATCCCAATTTTGCGTGTCTTCATTCCACAGGCTTACATAGAGATTCATGCCTCCCATTCCCGGCAGCCCGTCCGAGCTGAAATACAGCATTTTGCCATCGGCGCTTAAAACGGGAAACCGTTCGTTCCCCGGTGAATTTACCTGAGGTCCCAAGCGGACAGGCGGTTCCCAGAAAACACTGTTCCCGGCCACTGTGTCTTTTTGCCGGGTCATATAAATATCCAATGCCGAGTCCAGGGTCGTATCCCGGGCTGCAAAAACCAAACGTTTTAACGTTGGCCTGTAAAACAATGGTTGTGGGTTTGAACCGTCGTCATTGACCAAAGCCAGAAGTGAAACCGGAGTAAAAGCCCAGGATCCCGAAGGCGCCAGATCATAATAAAGAGGCAAATCCGCATGGGGTACAACCATCCTACCCAAAACATGGGGTTTGACCACGTAGTTGCTCAAAATGAGTCCGTTGTCACACAAGACGCGACGTTGGCGGACACGAGCTAAAAAGAGCGAATCCCCTGACAAACCCATTGCCCGGGTATAAGCTTCCCGCGCACGTTCAAATTCATAGTTCTTCCGAAGCCGTTCACCTTCCCGGAACAGTGTGTCTGCAGGAGACCATTGAGCAAATACAAAAGTTGTGGGAAACAGAAGACCCACAAACAAATAGATTTTTATGAGAAGTTT
>DAOSXZ010000047.1:3555-9037 GCA_035380845.1 Bacteroidales bacterium
GCAGTAACCAAGATTCAGGAAAACAAAGCGGCTAAATATGCCGAAAAGGCAGTTATTGCGGTTCAGAAAACACCGGAATATACCGGTATCAGTGAACTGGACCAGGCTTTCTTCCTGGATTCACTCAGAAACGCCAAAAACAGTTATTACATTGATTCCATAACCCCGGAAAAAGTATACCTGGGATTTACTTTCAAAGAAGTTAAAGAAAAAGAGATCAGCCTTGGTCTTGACCTGAAGGGCGGTATGAACGTGATGATGGAAGTCAAGCTGGAGAGCCTGATTCGTGCCCTGGCAGATTACAGCGAAGATCCGTTGTTCAACCAGGCCATTGCTTTGACCAATCAGCAGATCCGCGAAGGTTCCCGGACAGAATATGTGACATTATTTGCCGAGTCCTGGGAACAAGTTGCTCCGGGTGAAAGACTTTCAAAGGTTTTCGGGACTTATGATATGCGCGAGCGCATCAAACCCGAGACCTCCAATGAAGAAGTGATCCGCATCATCCGTACCGAGGCCGAGTCTGCCATGGCCAATTCCTTCAACGTGTTGCGTAACCGTATTGACCGTTTTGGCGTAACCCAGCCAAACATTCAACGCCTGGGAACAACGGGAAGGATCCTTGTGGAATTGCCGGGAGTCAAAGAGCCCGAACGTGTACGCAAACTATTGCAGGGAACGGCTTCACTGGAATTTTGGGAAACCTATGAAAATTCGGAAGTATATCCCGCCCTGGAAGAAGCCAACCGTGTGATTCGCGATTACATAGCCGATATCACTTCTGCAACAACGGAAGAAGTCGCAGAGGGTGAAGAAACGGAAGAGCCAGAAGATTTGTTGGCCCAGCTGGCCCAACAGGATTCTCTGTCAGAGGACATGACACAATGGGCCAAACAAAATCCTTTGTTCAACGTTCTCAATCCCAACGTATATAACGGACAGCTGGCCCCCGGGCCCAGCATGGGACGTGCTCATTACCGCGATACCGCTCTTATAAACACCTGGCTGAACATGCCCCAGGTACAGGCTGTGCTTCCTGCAGACATGCGTCCGATGTGGACCGTAAAGCCGGACAAGGTAAATGAGGTTTATTTTGATTTGATTGCCATTAAAGTCAATACACGTGACGGACAGGCTCCCCTGGATGGCGGTGTGATAACCGATGCCAGCAAACAATACAACCAGGCCACCGGAGGTGCTCCTACAGTCAGTATGGGCATGAATGCAGAGGGCGCACGTGTATGGGCCCGGATGACCGCCGACAACATTGGAAAATGCATAGCTGTTGTACTGGATGGCATGGTGTATTCCTATCCCCGCGTAAACACAGAAATAACCGGGGGACGTTCGGAGATCCAGGGTGATTTTACTTCCGATGAAGCCGATGACCTGGTGAATGTTTTGAAATCCGGGAAGCTTCCCGCACCTACAAGCATTGTACAGGAAAGCGTGGTCGGTCCTTCTTTGGGTTCCCGTTCCATCAGCGCAGGTTTATTCTCTTTTGCCATCGCCTTTTTGCTGGTGCTGGCCTACATGATATTCTTCTACAACCGTGCCGGATTGATCTCTGCAGCAGCCTTAATTTGTAACGTATTGTTCCTGTTTGGGGCACTTGTGTCTTTCGGGGCTGTGTTGACATTGCCCGGTATAGCGGGTATTGTGCTGACCCTGGGTATGGCGGTGGATGCGAACGTAATTATTTACGAACGTATCAAAGAAGAAGTGCGGTCCGGGAAGGCCCTTCGCCTGGCTGTGTCCGATGGTTACAAGAATGCTTATTCAGCCATCCTGGACGGAAACATCACCACCCTGATCACAGGGATCATCCTGATGTTGTTCGGATCGGGCCCCGTACAGGGTTTTGCTACTACTTTGGTGATAGGTATCATCACCTCGCTGCTGACGTCTATTTTCATTACCAGGCTTATGTTTGAAGCCCGGTTGGCAAGGAATAAACCCATAACCCTCGACAACAAATATACCCGTGAATTCCTGCAACACACCAAGATCAAATTCATAGAAAAACGTAAGACTTTCTACATGATAGGTTTGGCTGTGGTTGTTATAGGGCTGGCTTTTATATTTACCAAGGGATTTACCTACGGGGTAGATTTCACAGGGGGCCGTACTTATGTTGTACGTTTTGACCAGGAGGTATCTGCAGAAGCCGTCCGCGGAAAAGTCATCGAAACTTTTGAAGGCGGTGTAGAAGTGAAAGAATTCGGCGGGAACAGTCAAATGCGTATTACCACAAAATTCATGATAGATGATGAAAGTACAGAAGCCGATGCAATGGTAGATGAAATGCTCTTTAACGCCGTCAAAGACTTTTATGTAAATCCCGTAACCCTGGAAGACTTCCTGTCCACAATGGATAATCCCAACGGGATCATAAGCTCGGAAAAAGTCGGACCTACTGTAGCCAGTGATATAAAACGGGATGCCGTCATTGCCATCTTGCTTTCCTGTCTGGCCATATTCCTTTACATAGCCGCCAGGTTCCGCAACTGGGTCTGGGGGACCGGAGGTCTGGTATCGCTGGTATTCAACACCGTTTTTGTGATGTCATTCTTCTCTGTTTTTACCGGGATTTTGCCCTTTACCCTGGATGTGGATCAGCAGTTCATAGCGGCCATTCTGACCATTATTGGTTATTCACTAAACGATACAGTCGTCATTTTTGACAGGATCCGTGAATACAGGACGCTGTACCCTAAGAGGGATTTAAGGGAAAACATCAACGAAGCGCTCAACTCCACCCTGTCCCGTACGGTAAATACATCTGCTACAACAATTGTGGTATTGCTTGCCATTGCCATATTCGGAGGGGAGGTGATCCGCGGGTTTGCCGTTGGACTGGCTATAGGCGTGGCCATATGTCCGTTTACTTCGGTTGCCATCTCAACGCCCGTAGTATATGATTTGTGGAGACGGGGAAGGAATCCGGAAAGCAAAAAAGAGCATAAGAAGAAAATCAGCAAATAAAGGCCGGATCATTCGGGGATGACGTATTCCAGAATATGATCATCCATCACGTACCCGCGCCCAATGTCGAATACATCCGATTCGGTGATTTGAAAACCGAACCGGATGTATGCATTTATGGCCCTGTGGTTGTTTTTGTTTACGTGAAGACGAATGACAGGAAGACCTGACTGGCGGGCTATGTGAACAATCAGGTCCATGGACGCTTCAAACAGTCCTGTTCCCCGGGACTCTTTTAAAAGATAGATCTTGCTAAGAAAAAGCGAATTGCCTTCCAGCCGGGGGCACACCCCAAAAAATCCCACAGGAATACCGTCTGTCAGGACAAACCGGTAATCATATTCTTCCCGTGTGATTTGTTTTTCAATAACACCGGGAGTAAAGAATAAATCCAGCATATAATCCAGTTGTTCTTTTGAAAGCATCCTTGTATAAGCTTCATTCCAGATGACACGGGCCATCTTACACAAATAATTGATCTGTTCCGGTGTCCGGATACGGGTGAAAGTAGGGTTCATACCGGGTAAAATTAAGGATTTCTTTGTACTTTTACATATCAAAAACCCCAAAACCATGAAAACCATCCGTTTAACCGCTCTTACTTCTGTTCTGCTAATCAGCAGCATTTCATTACAAGCGCAACAGGCTCCGGAAGCTCCTTATGCTAAAGAGATCAAAAAGATAGCCAATCAGGTGCAAAATAAATGGAACGTTCCCGCTATGGCACTGACCGTAGTAAAAGATGGAGAAACCGTTTTCGCAGACGGGTTGGGAACCCTGAGGGCTGAAAAAATATCTCCCGAGGCCAATAAATACACTTTATTTGTCAATGCATCCACCAGCAAAGCCTTTACCGCAGCTTTACTGGGAATGATGGTAGACCGGGGTTACGTTAAATGGACTGATCGCGTGGTGGACCACCTTCCGGATTTCAGATTGTATGATCCCTGGGTCACAGAGAATTACCTGGTCCAGGATATTATGAATCATAAAACGGGTTTTCAGCCGCAAGCAATGGACGTTATTCCGGCCCTGGGGTACGGCAGGGACGATCTTTACAGGATGTTCCGTCTGGTTAAGCCTACTTACAGCTTCAGAACAACTTACGCCTATTGCAATGCACTTTATACCATCGCAGCCCGTATTGTTGAAAAATACACGGGGCTGACATGGGAAGAAGCAATAGAAGAATATATTTTCAAACCGCTTGATATGGATCATTCCACCACAGGGAAAGACCATTACTTTTCGGCAGATAATTTTGCCTATGGGTACCGTCTGAGTAAAACGGAAAAAGGGTTGCGGTTGACTCCCAGGGATGACAGGGAAGATTCCTATGACTGGATGCAGGCAGTTTCTCCGGCCGCTTTTATTATGTGCAATGCCAACGATATGGGACAGTGGATGAAAATGTGGCTGAACAAAGGGAAATACGGAGAAAAACAAATTCTTACAGAGAAAACCGTAGATTATTTATTCAGTCCACAGACCATCTGCAGCTGGGACGAGGAAAGAGTTGTTCTTTATGCCCAGGGATGGCGAGTGGAACAAGGTGTGCAGGGAAAACTTATTAACCATACAGGATTGGCAGGTGGTTACACGGCTTGGGTGGTGCTGGTACCGGAAATGAATTTGGGTGTAAGTGTCCTGATGAACCAGGGTTCAACCACTTCTCCCCAGACAGCCATTGTACGGCAGATCATTGACCTGTACAGGGGTGTGGATTCGGATTGGATAACAAAAATATACGAAGAATACATGCAGCCTCCGCGAGAACGTAAACCAAAAATAGAGAAAGAGGTGGTGCAAAAACTTGAAAACGACGTTTATGCAGGGTTTTATTTCAAGGAATTGTTCGGACAGGCCTCTGTGTATGAAGAAAACGGCGATCTCCGCTTGCAGATAAATGATATAGATGCTTTGCTGGAACACGTCACAGGCAACACGTTCCATTTCCATGCAAGGGATGAATCGTTTGACATGACATTTTTAATAAATGAAAACACCGGTCTGGCAGGTGGTTTTACCATTGATTTCGGGGACGATCTGGGACCGTTTGTGAGGGATTACAGATGAAAAGAAGAACAAACATAGCCGTTATCATGGCTGCCGGGCACGGAGCCCGGCACGGAACTACTGTGCCAAAGCAGTATATGGAACTGAAAGGAAGACTGGTTTTGGAAAGAGCTGTAGATGCGTTTGAAAACCATCCGGACATTGACCAGATTGCCATTGTCGTAGATCCGGATGAGACAGACAGGGTTGAAAAAATGGTCTCTGATAACGGATGGAAGAAAGTTACCGATATTCTTAAAGGAGGTAAAGAACGGTACCAATCCTCCCTGGCTGCGGTAAAAGCCTTTTCCAACAGACCGGAAGACAACCTGATTTTACACGATGCCGCCCGTCCCCTTGTGAGTGAAAGGATAATTACGGATGTTGTGGCGGGCTTACAGCAATACAGAGCCGTGGGAGTGGCGGTTCCCGTTACAGACAC
>DAOSXZ010000048.1:0-8767 GCA_035380845.1 Bacteroidales bacterium
TGGATGAAGTAGAAGTACCCCAGGAAGGCGGTCAGTTTGAAGTGGCTGTATTGTACAAAGGCGACGGTCTGGAAATTGATTATGATGCCGACTGGCTATCTGTTAAATCCATGATCAAAGGCGCAGATGATTCCACACGCGTGGCTTTTGTAGCCCAACCCAACTTGGGAGGCGACCGCGTGGCTACCATATCCATGACTTCTGCCACATCAAGTGCATCTTCAACCATTCAGGTAACCGTTACACAAATTGGGGCCATCATTGATGCCACTGTTGCCGAGTTTATTGCAGCAGCAGAAGATGCTACCCAATACCGCATTACGGGTGTCATTTCCAAAGATACCGGCAGCGATTACGGGAATATTTACATCAAAGATGCTACCGGTGAAATATACATTTACGGAGTGCTTGATGCAGATGGCAAATCAAAACAATGGAAGAATATGGGCATCAATGAATGCGATATAGTTTCCGTGGTTACTCTTCGCAAATCCTACAAGGGAAATCCGCAGGGAGCAAATGCTACAGTAGATGCACATATCCCTGTTGTTCAGGCAACTGTTGGAGCTTTCCTGGCAGCCGCAGAAGATGATACTTATTACTGTCTGACCGGTACTGCCGGGGATTTGTCAGGTGCCGGCAAATACGGTAATTTCAACATTTCCGATGAAACCGGTGAAGTATACATTTACGGTCTGCTTCAGGGCTGGGGCGGTTCCAAGGGTCAATTCCAGACTTTGGTTGCCGACACAGGTCTTAAAACGGGAGATCTTCTTACTATAGTAGGTAAGAGAACTTCTTACAAAGGAACACCTCAGGTGGGCAGCGCGTTTTATGTTAAGCATGAAGCTGTTGGCGAATAAAAGCAGAAGGTAATTCTTTTAAAAGAAACCGGCTAAAAGTTATTAGCCGGTTTTTTTTATATTTGTAATGATGAACGTCAAACGGGTCACCTTTTATCTGGTTGCAGCGCTGTTACTTCTTTTTGGGGCCTGCTCTCAACACCCTGTCACATTATGTGTCCTGGAAACAAGTGATTTGCACGGACGTTTTGATTCTTCTATGGGGGGAATGGCGGGCTATATCAGAAATGCGCAGGAAGAATTCGGTTCCCGACTGATGCTTTTTGACGTAGGCGATTACCTGCAGGGAACACCGGCTATCTATTACTCCGGACATGTGGACACCACCGGAAAACATCTTTGTGCTTCGTTTTTTGACTGGTTTCCCTATACGGCAGTTACTGTGGGAAATCATGACATAGAAGCGGGAATGGAAGTGTTTTCCCGTGTATACCGCCAAACGGAAGTTCCTGTACTCTCAGCAAATATCATACGGAAAGCCGGCGGAGAACCTTATTTTATCCCTTACAAGATTTTTACGGTAAAAGGCTACAGGGTGGCTGTACTGGGATTGGTAACTCCGAACGTCAGCACGTGGGTTGCCGAACGCTTGCGACCCGGGCTTGATTTTTTATCCATAGAGGCCTCCGCCCAATATTGGGTTTCTCATATTCATGAAAACGAAGACCCGGACCTGGTGATTGGATTGTTTCACACAGGTGCACGGGGAGGAGCCGGCGGGCCTTTGGGCTATGAAAATGCCGCCTTGTGGATAGCGGAAAATGTTCCGGGCATAGATCTGATCTGTTACGGGCACGATCACCGTCCCGCCTTACATCAGGTGATCAATAAGAGACAGGATACTGTCTGGCTGATGAATCCCGGAGCCCGGGGCAGGTTTCTGGCACGGGCAGATATCACATTAATTCCCGGCCAATCCCTGTCTGTACACGTAAAACAAGAGTTGATTGACGTAAAGGATATGCCTGCAGATTCTGTTTACCTGCAGGATTTTGCCCCTTATTTCAAATTGGCATCCGATTACGAGAGCAAACCCATTTCCCGGATATTGAACTCCATGGAAAGTAACGATGTGTTTTCCGGACCCTGCAGATGGCTGGATGAGGTGCACAGGGGGCAACTGGCCCTGGCCGGTCTGGGGTCCGATATCTTGCCGGAAGTATCCTTTGCATCTGCACTACAGGCTAACGCTGTCATAAAAGAAGGCCAGATGTTCCTAAAGGATTTCTTTACATGGTTCCCCTATGAGAATTCATTGTGTGTAGTGGAAATGACCGGAAACGAAATAAAAGACTACCTGGAGTATTCCTGTGACCAGAGATCAATCATAAATTTTGACACAGCTGCGGGTATTTTGTATACGGTACATAAAGAAAGGCCCGCCGGTGAACGAATAGAGATTCACGGTATGGCAGACGGGTTTGCCTTTATTCCTGAACGGAGATATCACGTTGTAATGAATTCATACAGGGCACAGGGAGGAGGAGGCCATTTATTCAACGGAACGGGTTGGGATGCAGCAACCGCTTCTACCCGGATTGTCTGGGAAAGCAAATCGGACATGCGTAAATTGTTCATGGAATGGGAAGCTTCAAGAAGTCCTTTCAATCCCAGACCCCTTAATCACTGGCAATACAAATGAGATACCGGCTACTGATCATAATATCTTTGTTCGTACTTTCTTGTACCCAAAGAGAGGCCGAAACATTCGTTGTATTGCAGACCACCGATCTTCACGGTGTTTTTGGCCGGGAAATGTCCGGTATAACGGGTTATATAAAGAACCAAAGGGAAAAATACGGGAACAATCTCATCCTGCTTGATGGCGGGGATAATTTACAAGGGACACCGGAGGTGTTTTTTGCCAATTATGTGGACACCCTGCATACACATATTTATTCAGAGCTGTTCAACTGGTTGTCTTATGATGCAATTACTCCCGGGAACCATGACATTGAAGCAGGGAGAAAAGTGTTTGATAAAGTTTATTCGGAAATCAGGGCAGATGTCATTTGTGCCAATGCGATTGTGGAAAGGACCGGCGAACCTTATTTTAAACCGTATGTCGTTTACAACAGGAAAGGTTGGAAAATCGCCGTTATGGGTATCCTTACTCCTTTTGCCACGGAATGGATCCCTCAAAATTTAAGGGGAGGAATACGAATAGACAATCCTGAAAAAGCGGCAATATACTGGACAAACAAAATCTATGAAGAAGAAAACCCGGACATTCTTATTGGACTTTTCCATGCCGGATGGGGGGATTCTTTTACGCGGGATACTTCTGAAAGTGCTTCAAACATAGGGGCATGGATTGCCAGGAATGTTCCCGGTTTTCATTTAGTCTGCTGCGGACACGTACATGATGCGAAAACAGATTTCCTGGTAAATGTCCGTGGAGATACCGTACATATGATGGAAGCAGGAGCCAAAGCCAGTCATATTGGTCGTGCAGAGATACGGGTACAGCCGCGAGAGCAGGGACAGCCCGGTATTCATATTTCTACAGGGCTTCTTGCTTCCCGCGAATTGCCCCCGTATTATTCTTACGAAAAGAAGATAGAGCCATTTCTTGTCAGGGGAAAGGAGTACAATTCAAAAGAGTTTTGCCACCTGGAAATTCCCGTGTACAGTCGCGACGCTATGTACGGACCCAGTGCCTGGACAGACGAGATCCACAGGGTGCAATTGGCACATGTCAACTCGGGACCTGCATCGGGTGCCGGGGCGTCTGTTTCTTTTGTTTCTCCGGCGGCACGCAATCTGATGATAGAAGCCGGTCCGTTGCAAATGAAAGATTTTATCAGGGCCCTGCCGTATGAGAATACAATAAGCATTGTCAGAATGACAGGCAAGGAGATCGTCCGGTTTCTGGAATATGCTTATGCTTTGCGGATAGACGATCCACGCAGCCCGGCATACAATTTTGATTCTGCCGCCGGGGTGCTGTACCGGGTTCATAAAAACAATCCTGCCGGATCAAGAATTGAAATCCTATCCATGGCGGACGGTTCTTCTTTTTATCCTGACGAGGAATATCATGTGGTAATGAGTACGTACAGGGCCAGAGGAGGTGGCGGACACATGACTGTCGGGGTGGGACTCTCTGCAGATGAACTTCCCGAAAGAACCCTGTGGGTAAGCGAAAAGGATATCCGGACCATCTTCAGGGAATCCCTTGCTGCCAGAAACACTGTGAGGCCCCAGCCTTTGGATCATTGGAGATATCTTTGAAATTGCCTACATTTGCGAACCGGAGAAATGACATGAAGGGAAGAAAAAGAGATACACTGTCTACAGGCAGAATGGGGGAAGTCCTGGCCGTAAAATTTTTGGAAAAACAAGGCTTCAGGATCTTTCATACAAACTGGAGAACCGGTCATAAGGAATTGGATATTATAGCCGGCAAAGAGGAAATGATTCATTTTGTGGAAGTACGCTCCCGTTCCAATGCAGATGTTGTATCTCCCGCCCAAACCGTAGGAAAGTCAAAGCAACGGCTGCTAATGGCTGCCGCCCGCGCGTATATGGCGCGTTATCGCATTCAGGCAGAAGCACAGTTTGATGTGATATCCATTGTGTTTGGACCCGGAGGTATTGAAGATCCGGATTATACATTGGAATATATTCCGAACGCCTTTACACTTCTTTTATGAACAAAAATCAGTATTGCATTATTATGGCAGGCGGCATTGGCTCACGCTTTTGGCCGTTAAGCCGGAATGCCATGCCAAAGCAGTTCCTGGATATACTGGGACTGGGTAAGAGTTTCTTGCAACTGACCTATGAGCGCTTCAAAAGGATCATTCCCGATGAACGAATCCTGGTGGTTACCTCTGAACAATACAAAACGCTGGTTCAGGAACAACTGCCCGCGATTCCAGTAAAGAATATTTTATCCGAGCCGTTCAGACGCAACACGGCTCCCTGTATTGCTTACGCGACATACAAGCTGATGAAAACAGATCCGGGGGCAACTGTAGTAGTGGCTCCTTCGGATCATTTGATATTGGGAGACGATGAATTTTTAGCAACTATTTGTTCCGCATTGCATCTTGCACAGGAAAAAGACGTGCTGATCACCCTGGGAGTAAAGCCGACCCGTCCGGAAACGGGTTACGGATACATACAGGCAGCCAAGAATGAGTCTCTGGTTGTGGAAGATCATGTGGCATATCCCGTTAAAACCTTTACAGAGAAGCCGGATGATGAACTGGCCCGTGTATTGGTTCAAAGCGGGGAATTTTACTGGAATTCGGGTATATTTGTCTGGAGCCTGGAATCCATTGTACGCCAACTGGAGCATTGGCTTCCGGAAATTAGCATGCCTTTCAGGAACGGGCTCAGTTTATACAACACCTCACACGAGGAAAAATTTATCAGGAAGGTATATGAAGAGATTCGTAATGTATCCATAGATTACGGAATTATGGAAAAGGCAACCAATACGTACGTTTTTTCCGCCACATTTGGATGGTCCGACCTGGGAAGCTGGGAGAGCCTTTATATGCATTACGAAAAAGACGATCGCGAAAACGCAGTAGCAGCAGGCAAAGTGTTGCTTGAAAACGTGAAAAACAGTATGATTTATTCCCGTGACAACAGGAAGCTTATAGTAGTAAAAGGGCTTGACAATTACATTGTTGTTGACACATCTGATGCATTGCTTGTCTGTCCCCGTGAAGATACGCAATTTCGTCAGCTTTTCAACGATATTGCCCACGATCATGAAGAATTTGTATGAACGAGCAAAAATTTAACCTGGAGATCAATTCCGAAATTGGGGAATTGGAAGCCGTGATGCTTCACACACCCGGACCCGAGGTGGAAAATATGACACCCAAATCCGTGGAACGAGCTCTGTACAGTGACATTTTAAATCTTTCAGTGGCTCAGCAGGAATACGAACAATTGTCGTCATTTCTGGACAAAATCACCAAGGTGTATCAACTTAAAGATTTGTTGATCAAGGTGCTGGACAATCCCGCACAAAGAAACTCCCTGGTAGGAAAAATATGTCTGACTGAAAACGTAAACGACTATTTTGACGAATTGATGGAAATGTCATCCCGGACACTGGCCAATAAGCTGATAGAAGGTCTGCCTGCCCGGATTGATAGTTTGACTTCCTTTTTAAATGATGAGTATTATGCACTGTTGCCTCTCTATAATTTTTATTTTACCCGGGATGCTTCTGCCGTAGTGGGTAATAACGCTGTTATATGCAGGATGGCCAATAAGGTGCGTGTAAGGGAATCCCTGATCATGGAGGCCATTTATGCATACAACCCGTATTTCAATGCCCGTGTCATCAATACGTATGAGCAGCTACCCCACGACAGATCTGTTTTAATGGAAGGCGGTGACATTTTGGTGGTAAGGGATGACATACTGGTTGTAGGCAACGGAATGCGGACTACATCGCAGGGAATTGACCTGCTGGTGAACCGTCTTTCAAAGACAGCCCCGGCGGGGAAAAGTACTGTTTTTGTACAACAACTCCCGTCTTCACCGGAAAGTTTTATTCATCTGGACATGGTATTTACCATGCTGGATGTGGATAAATGTATGGTTTTTGAACCCTTGATTATGGGAGATGCCCGTTACAGTACGGTGCAGATTACCATGGATAACGGAAAGGTGGAAAAAATCAGGCGGGTTCCGAATTTGTTGACTGCTTTAAGGCGCCTTGGAATGGACCTGGAGGCAATATCGTGCGGAGGAAGTGATGAATGGGATCAGGAAAGGGAACAATGGCATTCTGGGGCGAACTTTTTCGCATTTTCGCCGGGGAAAGTTATTTCCTATGCGCGCAATGAACACACGTTGAACGAAATGTCTAAACACGGATTTGAGGTGGTTACTGCCGAGGAGGTTACATCGGGGAAAGTGAGTATCAACAAACTTAAAAAGTGTGTGGTAACCATAGTGGGGGCCGAGCTTGCCCGTGGTGGCGGCGGTGCGCGTTGTATGACACTTCCGCTGAGACGTAAAGCTGTTAAATGGATTTAAAAATATTATGAGAATACTAATTGGAGGAGACATTGAAGGCATAGCCACGGCCTGTGACTGGGATTCTATTACTCCCGGACATCCGGATTACGAAAGGAACAGGGTTCAATATACAAAAGAAATGAATGCTGCCATAGCCGGAGCTTTTGATGCCGGGGCTACTGAAGTATGTGTCCGTGACGGTCATGGAGGAAACAAAGCATTGATTCCTGAATTGCTGGACAAAAGAGCGTATCACATCAAAGGACGCTGTTCGGAAGACTTCCGTGCCATGATCCTGACTATTGAGACAGGTTACGATGCCGTGTTATTTTTAGGATATCATGCAAAAGCGGGGACCCCGGACGGGGTTATGTGCCATACCATGGCACGTTCAGTCGATGAATTTACCCTTAACGGGATTTCTTTACCCGAAATGGGATTCAACGCTTTGGTGGCAGGCATGTACAATGTCCCCGTGGCCTATCTTGCCGGAGATGAAGCAGCGTGCCGTCAGGCAAAAGAGTTGTTCGGGAACATAGTAACTACGGCGGTAAAAAAAGGCCTTTCCCGTTGTTCTGCCATTTGCCTTCATCCCGATGTGGCCTGTGAACGAATTCGCACAGATGTGAAGCAGGCACTAACGAAAGGGCATCGTTGCATATACCGCATGGAAGGGCCTTACACCATGTATTGTTCAATAAAGAGAACTTATGATGCACCCAATATTGAAAAAACCTTGCATACCGACTCTTTGGAGGAAGCATTGCATCTTTTCTGGACATTAACCTAACTATAAGAAAGAATATGAGGGACAGGATTAACAGCCTTATACAGGAGCTGGATACGTTTACACCGTCAACACCGGCTGATATTGAAGAATTCCGTATTCGTATTTTGGGTAAGAAAGGAATACTCACCGGATTATTTGAAGAGTTTAAAAACATTGATCCCACTGAAAAGAAAGAATATGGGAAGCAATTGAATCTTCTTAAGAACAAAACCCTGGAAACAATAAACACGCAGAAAGAACGGCTTTCCTTTACAGCAGGCAGTCAGCAGGCAACGGATGATCTGACCAGGCCGGCCAATATTCTGAATGCCGGATCCCGTCATCCAATTGCCATTGTGCAGCGTGAAATCCTGGATATTTTCCGGAATATGGGTTTTACGGTTCAGGAAGGACCCGAAATTGAAGATGATTGGCATGTTTTCAGTGCCCTGAATTTTCCTGCCGATCATCCCGCAAGGGATATGCAGGATACTTTTTTTATAAATAACAACAGTGATAATCCCGTATTATTACGGACACATACCAGTTCTGTACAGGTAAGGACCATGGAAAAACAAAAACCGCCTATAAGGGTGGTATGCCCGGGAAGGGTATTTCGCAACGAGGCCATATCTGCAAGAGCGCATTGCATTTTTCATCAGGTGGAAGGTTTGTATATAGACGAAAACGTTTCTTTTGCTGATCTCAAACAAGCCATTTTACTGTTTGCCCGGGAAATGTTCGGTTCCTCGGCAAAGATTCGTCTGCGTCCTTCATATTTTCCATTTACCGAGCCTTCTGCCGAAGTCGATGTCAATTGTAATATTTGCGGGGGAGCAGGCTGCAATATTTGTAAAAATACAGGATGGCTGGAGATAATGGGAGCCGGAATGGTGGATCCTAATGTGCTGGAAGCTTCCGGCATTGATTCTCAAAAATATACGGGGTATGCATTCGGGATGGGCGTGGAACGAATAGCCATGCTTAAATGGCAGGTTAAGGATTTACGTCTGTATTTTGAAAACGACGTAAGATTTTTGGAACAGTTTGAAGGAGGGCTGCTCTAAAACACTGTTTTTTTTGCCCAAATGAAAAAAAACGCTAACTTTGCATTCCCATTTTGAAACGTATGCGGAAATAG